>JAJYLI010000217.1 GCA_021787855.1 bacterium
GAGCGCGCCCGAGGGGAGCGGGAAGGGCGTCCGGGCGGGCCACGCGATGGCCGCGGCGCTCGGGCCTGGTGCGGCGGTCGCGACCGGTGTCGCGCCGCAGCCCCCGACGAGCATGGCCGCGAGGAGCAGGTACGCCGTGCGGACCTTCACGACCGGCTGACGCCGTGGCCGCGGGGGCGGTCCCCCACCAGGCAGCGAGCCCCGACGGAGGAAGGGGATCGAGGTCATGGCAGGGCCACCCGCACGAGGCGGGCGCCGCCCGGATAGCCGGTGCCACCGGTGGAGAGCAGGCAGCTCAGGCCATCGGGTGCCCACGCCACCGGCATGCCACTGACGGCCACCGGGACTGTGACGCTTCCTCGTGCCGTCTGGAGGGTGACGGCCAGGCCCGGCCCCTGGGCCAGCGGCAGGATCGCCACCTCGCTCAGGCGGGGACCGTAGATCGGATCGCCCGGCGGGAGCCCGCTCGGCGCGAGCGTGCCGTCGGTGCTCCACAGGCGCGTCATCCCGTCAGGTCCCGTGATGGCCAGCCGCCCGTCAGGCGCCCAGCGCCAGGCACTGACCGCCATCGGCACGCTCGCCACGCGGCCCGTCACGAGGTCGAACACGAGGACGCCCGCGGCGGCGAAGCCGCCGGCCGCGAGGTAGCGGCTGTCGGGACTGAAGGCGACGCCGCCCTGGAGGTCGATCGGATGGTCGCGGAAGGAGCCCACCTCGGTGCCGCCGGGGTAGCGCAGCACGTGCAGGTACCCGAGGATCGGCCCACCGCTGCTGGCGAGCACGATCCCGCCCAGCGACTGCACGGTCAAGGTGGATTGCGGCACCGCCAGCAGGCGCCCGTCGGGCGACCAGGTCTGCGGGATGCCGGGCCCCGCGATCATCGGTCCGGGTGTCCCGCCCGACCAGAACGCGAAGTCGTTGCCACCGTAGGCGGCCTGCGGTGGTGCCATCCGCAGCACGGCGGCCCCGTGCCCGTTGGCCAATACGCCGCCGAACTGACCGGCCAGCCGCTCGACCAGGTGCCCGTCGGAGGACCACACGCTGACCGTGCCCGTCGAGACGTCGGTCGGGGTCGGCGTGAACACCAGGAGACGCGTGGCGTCGAGCCAGCCGAACGCGTAGCCCGGGACAGAGGCGAGGCGCACGCCCGCCGGCGTGAAGAGATCGACCGTGCCCGTGCCGGCGGTCTGACCCAGGGCCTCCGCCGCCACCGTCGTGCCGTCAGGGGACCACGCGACGACCCCGAAGTCGAACGCGGTGTCGATGGTGGTCGCGCCCGGCGGCAGGGGAGCACTCGCCCCCGGCACGCTTACCTGCGGCGCGCTCGACGCGGCGGATGCGGCGGCGTTGGCCGTGGTCCGGAGCGTGGCGCCTGGCGCGGGGGGAGTCGCCAATAAGCCGGTGCAGCCCGCCACCGACAGGGCTCCGAGCAGCAGCGCGATGCCGCCTGCGCCTCGGCGAGTCCGTGCAGACAACGTGCGCACGCGGGCAGAGCCGGAATCCGCGCCAGCAGGCGCGCCGGACGTCCTCTGCACCGGGGTCGCGGTCACGTCGCGCTGGCCGGCTGGCGACGCAAGGCGTCGGCGAGCGCGAACCCGAGAACGCTCGGCGCCAGGATGAGCCCGCCGATCTCCAGCCCGAGGAGACAGACGAAGAGGAGCGACAGGTCGATCGTCACGGCGAGCCCAGGGGCGAGCCACGAGATACCGCGGGCGACGGCCAGGATGCCGAGCCAGAGGAACGCATACCCGAGCGATGGCACGCCCGGGTTGAGCGCGACCACGCAGAGGCCGGCGACGAGCAGCACCCACGCCAGGACACGCGCGCTGTCGGCAGCGACTCGCGTCACCGCACTCCTTTCACGAGGCGGACGGTCCCCGCAGCATATTCCCGCCTGAACCGATCGACCTGCTCTGCCGCCGCCGGCGAGGAACTGTGCCGCCCGATCTGAGCGTGCGCCCTCCTCGGCAACCAGCAACAGGGCGCAGCGAGGCCGGGTGCATTCGCCCCCTCACCCCTCCCGCCCCCGCAGCAGGTCCAGCGCGTCCGACAGGGCGTCACCGAGCTCGGCCAGCAGATCGAGCGTCGCCTGGTCCCACGTCTCGCCGGCGGACGGGTCGTCGACCAGGTGGTACGCGGCGTCGCGGAGGTGCCCGGTCATGCCGGGGGAGAGCAGCAGGTCGACGCGACCGGCGTCATCGAGGGCGCGGATGCCAGTGTCGCGGCCCGCCGATTCCTGGCAGGTTGCCACCAGAGGGGTGCGCCTCATCGAGGCCGGTGTGAGAGGGTCAGGCCTCTTCCCGTCCACAGCCGTGACTGGCGTCACCAGTCGGAACCGCTCGGCCGCACCCATGGTGCGCGGCGACGCTCGACGAACGACGCCCAGGAGAAGCGCCACCCGGTCGGTACGAACAGGGTCACGGTGGCCAGGAACGCGAGGATCTTCGAGACCACGTTCAGGGCCAGCGGACCGGCTGTTCCGGGATAGGCGAACCCGAAGAGCGCGGCCCACAGCGCGAACACGATGAACATCGCCGCGAGCGCCCCGAGCGTGCTCCGCGAGACCCGCACCATGGGCGAGAGCGCGAGCAGCGCGATCGTCGAGACGGCGACGAACAGGAGCGGCGCGAAATACACCACCCGAAAGAGCGTGGGATCCGGCGGGATCTCCGGAACGGTTCGGGTCATGATCACGAGATCGAAGGGAAACTCGAAGACAAAGGGTGCCGCCAGCGCGCCGACGAGGGCACTTGGGAAGTTGACCCGCGCCCGGAGGCCCTGCTGCGTGCCGATCACGAGGATGAGCACGAACGTGACGATCATGGAAGTGGCGGTGAGGGGCCAGGTCGGGCTCGGGGGAGCGGCCTGGCCGGGGAACGCGTCCATCGCGAGGCGGCCCGCGATTCCCCAGCCGATGGCGACCGTGCAGAGCGCCAGGAGCCAGACCGCGATGATGAATGCCTTGGCGCCACGGCCTCGTCGCCGGGGTTCCAGCGGGCCCCACAGCCGGGTGGCGGCATAGGCGAGGATCGCCGCCACGACGAGCAGGACCGCCGCGACGGCGGCTGCTGCGGTGCCGCTGTACGGCGCCCAGGTGCCCCACTGGGGGGCCGCGGTGCTCGTGGCTGGCATGGTCGTCACAGTATGGTGCGGGGCCGTGCTTCGCGAACTACGGATCCTGGCTCACGCCTCTAGCGACAATCCGCCAGGAACCGGCAGGGCGCGGATGCTAGGACCCGGCCAGGGAGGTCGCCGACAAGGGGGAGGGAGGTGGCGTCCGGCAGGGCTGCGGGCTCGGACCCGTAACCAGGGTAGTCACCAGACATCGCGAGCCGTGGGCATGGGCGGCGAGATAGTCGGCCAGACGGTCGACCGCGTCGGCGTAGGTG
>JAJYLI010000218.1 GCA_021787855.1 bacterium
CGGTCGTGGCGGCGCGCGGCGGCATCCGGCGCGACATCACCATCGAGGAGATGGTGGAGCGCGTGCCGGAGTCGGTGGGGTACCTGATGGGCAAGGGGATCCGGGCCGTCATGTGCGGACAGCCCGTCTGGGGGACGCTCGAGGCCGCCGCGCGGGCGAAGGGCTACGGCGACGCGGAGATCGAAGTCATGGTGCGCGAGCTGGCCGGCCTGCCCTAGCACGGAAGAGCCGCCGGGACGCGTGAACGCCGCGCCGGTATGGGCACCGGTGCCTGTGGCGATGTAGTATGTATTCCGTGCGCCGCACCGCGGTCTTCCTCGACGAGCGCCTCGGGCTGCGGCCCTGAGGGCGCCCGGGCGCGAGGCCGCGGCGCCCGTCGTGTACCACCCGGGAGGAGGTCCGACGCGATGACGACCCAGGTGGAGATCTTCCGGCGCCTGCACGCGTCCGGCTGCTTCGTGATGCCGAACCCGTGGGATCTCGGCAGCGCCACGCTCCTCGATCAGATGGGATTCCCCGCGCTCGCCACGACCAGCGCGGGCCACGCGTGGTCACGGGCGCGTGCGGACGGTCACGTGCGGCTCGAGGACATGCTGGCGCACTTCAGGGAGATGGCGGCCCACGTTCACGTGCCGTTGAACGGCGACTTCGAGGGCGGGTACGCGGTGGAGCCGGCGGATGTCGCGGCGAACGTCGCCAGGGCGGCGGAGACCGGCGTCGCGGGGCTCTCGATCGAGGATTCGACGGGCGATCCCGCGAAACCGCTCCACGACTTCGCGCTCTCGGTCGAGCGGGTGCGGGCGGCGCGCCGCGCGCTGGAGGCGAGCGGGGTCGTGTTCACGGCGCGCTCGGAGGGGTTCGTCGCGGGGCGTCCCGATCTCAAGGAGACCATCCGGCGCCTCACGGCGTACGCCGAGGCGGGCGCCGACTGTCTGTACGCGCCGGGCCTCCGGACGGAGGAGGAGGTCGCCGCGGTCGTGCGCGCCGTGTCGCCCAAGCCGGTGAACGTGCTGGCGGCCGCCAACTTCACCACGGTCCCCCGGCTCAGGGACCTGGGCGTGCGGCGGATCAGCACCGGGGGCGCGCTCGCGCGCGTGGCCTTGACGGCGTTCCTGGCGGCGGCGAGGGAGATCGCGAAGGACGGGACGTTGACCGCTCTCGAGGGGATCGTGACCAACCGGGAGTTGAACGGGATGCTCGGCACGTGAGCCCAGCCTGGGAGGCGGGTGGCCAGGGCGGGCGAGTGAGGTCCGGAGGTGAAGCGAAACAGGTAGTAACGGGTTATGTTCGCGACTGCTCGGGACCTGGCGCGGCCCGGTAGCGCACCTGAATGGGGTGCACGCCAGGAATGGCGCCAAACCTCGGGAAATGTCGTATCCACGCGATGTTCGGGCGCCCCCGTGTAGTACTTCCAGTGGAGCAACTCCCGCCGAAGTAGCACCTCTTTCTTCCCGCCCGGGAAAGCCGCACCTCGCACCGCACGCCCGCAGGGCCGTGGCGGACCGGCGTCCGGCGTGCCATGATCCAGCATCTCGAGGGCGCTGGTTGCCGGACGGATTTCTCCTCCCGCCGGAGATGCGAGCATGAAGATTGACATCGAGCCCTTTCGCGTCCGCAGCGGTGCCCGCGTCCGGCTGGCGAAGTGGCCGACGCGCGTGAAGCCGCTCTACAAGTCCAAGGCCGAGTACCGCGACGCGCTCGACGCGCACGTGCGGCGCATGAGCGAGCTGCAGGATCTGCTCTACGCCGACGACCGCTACGCGCTGCTGCTGATCTTCCAGGCCATGGACGCCGCCGGCAAGGACGGCGCCATCAAGCACGTGATGTCGGGGGTCAACCCGCAGGGGTGCGAGGTTTTCAGCTTCAAGCAGCCCAGCGCCCAGGAGCTGCAGCACGACTTCCTGTGGCGCACCACGCGCTGCCTGCCGGAGCGCGGGCGCATCGGCATCTTCAACCGGTCCTACTACGAGGAGGTGCTCGTCGTGCGGGTGCATCCGGAGATCCTGCACGCCAGCCGGATCCCCGACGAGCTGCTCGACGTGGAGAGCGTCTGGAGCCAGCGCTTCGAGTCCATTGTGGACCTGGAGCGGCACCTGCACCGCAACGGCACGCGGATCATCAAGTTCTTCCTGCATCTGTCCAGGGACGAGCAGCGCAAGCGGTTTCTCAAGCGCCTCGACGATCCGTCCAAGAACTGGAAGTTCAGCGGCGCGGACATGAGGGAGCGGGGGCTGTGGAACGCGTACCGGAAGGCGTATGAGGAGTGCCTCGGGGCGACGAGCACCGGGCATGCGCCGTGGTACGTGGTGCCCGCCGACGACAAGAAGAACGCCCGGCTCTTCGTGTCGCAGGTCATCGTGGACACCCTGGCGGAGCTGCGGATGCGCTATCCGCGGCCGGGGAGCGCCCGGCAGAAGGAACTTCCCGCCCTGCGGCGGGAGCTGGGGGGTTAGCGGCTCCGATGGGCGCCGCGCTCGGCGTCGCGCCGGCCGGGGGTCACACCGCGCCGATCCTGGTGATCTTCGTCGCGACCTATCTCGGCATCGCGATGGGCCACGTGCCGGGCCTGAAGGTCAACCGCGTCGGGATCGTCCTGCTCGGCGCCATCGCCATGATGATCTTCGGCGGCGTGTCCACCGACGCCGCGATCTCGTACATCAACTGGCCGACGGTCGAGTTGCTGTTCGGCTTCTTCGTGATCTCGGCGCAGCTGCGGCTGTCCGGGTTCTACGATCTGGTGGCCACCGGGATCGCGTCGCGCCTCGGCCACCCCGCGCGCTTCCTCCTGGTGCTGATGGTCGCGACGGCCGGGCTCTCCGCCTTCCTGAACCACGACATCGTCTGCTTCGTCTTCACCCCGATCGTCGCCGTCGCGCTGCTGCGCCGGCGGCTGAACCCCGTGCCGTTCCTGGTCGCGCTGGCGATCGCCAGCAACATCGGCGCGGCCGCCACGCTGATCGGCAATCCGCAGGACATGATGATCGGGGCGGTGGCGCACCTGGGGTTCGGCGCCTATTTGCTGTGGAGCCTCGTCCCCGTCGTCCTGGCGCTGGGCGCGGCCTACGGGCTCGTCTGGGTGTTGTCGGCCGGGAGGCTGCAGGCGGCGGCGGCCGGGCCGGAGCGGGTGGAGCGGCCGGGCTTGCCCCTGAACCGCGCGCACACCATCAAGGGGCTGGTCGTGCTGGCCGTGGTGGTGGGCCTGCTGTTCACGGGGCTGCCCAAGGAGGTCATCGCGCTGGCCGCGGCGGGCATTCACCTGGCGAGCCCCAAGTTCCGCACGGACGACCTGCTGGGGCTGGTGGACTGGCCGATCCTGGTGCTGTTCGCCGGACTGTTCGTCGTCACCGGCGCGTTCCAGTCCACG
>JAJYLI010000051.1 GCA_021787855.1 bacterium
CCGGGAGGGGCAGCGGCGCGTGGGCGGCCGCGATCGCCGCGCTGCTGGCTGTGGCGCCGGCCGCACGCCCCGCCGGGCCGGGCGGCGCGCTTCGGCCCCGGCTGGTGGACCTCGACCGCAGCGGCACGGGCTACCCGGTGTACCGGATCCCGGCGCTGGCCGTCACCGGCGCCGGCACGCTGATCGCGGCGTACGACGCGCGCCCCTCGATGGCGGACCTGCCGAGCCACATCGCCGTCGTGGTGCGCCGGAGCCACGACGGCGGCGCGAGCTGGGGGGAGCGCCGGGTGGTGCGCGCGGACACCGCGCCGTACGGCTTCGGCGACCCCAGCCTCCTGGTGGACCGGTCCACGGGCCGCGTCTGGCTGTTCTACGCCGCGTCGGCGCGGCGGGGGTTCGCCGGCTCGGCGACGGGCAACGCCGCCGCCGACCCCGACATCCTCCAGGCCGACGTCAGCTGGTCGGACGACGACGGCGCGACCTGGCGGTCCCGGCGGCTGACCCCGGAGATCAAGAATCCGGTGTGGGGCGGCATGTTCGCGGCCTCCGGCGCCGGCATCGAGCTGGCGCGCGGGCCGCACGCGGGCCGTCTGGTGCAGCAGTACGTGGTGCGATTCGCCGGAAGGAACTACGGCGCCAGCCTGTACAGCGACGATCACGGCGCCAGCTGGCGCTTCGGGGCGCTCGTCGGGCCCGGGGTGGACGAGAACAAGACCGTCGAGCGCGCCGACGGCACGGTGCTGCTCAACGCGAGGTCCCGCCCGTTCCGGCTGGTGGCCCGGTCCACCGACGGCGGCGCCTCCTACACCGGCCTGCGCGCCGACAGCCAGCTGGTGGACCCGGGCAACAACGCGGGGATCGTGCGGTACGACCCGGCCGCGCCGGCCGCGAGCCCCCGGTCGGGCTGGATCGTGTTCAGCAACACCGCGGACAGTACCCGGCGCGACGACCTGACGGTGAGGCTGTCGTGCGACGGCGGACGGACCTGGCCGGTTCGACGGGTCCTCGTGCCCGGACCCGCGGGCTACTCCACCCTCGCCGTCCTGCCCGGCGGCGATATCGGGATCCTGTTCGAGCGCGGCGACTATGCCGCGATCTCCTTCGCGCGGCTCCCGCTCCGCTGGCTCGGCGGCGGGTGCCCGCGGCCGGGCTCCTAGCTCTCCGCCGCCTTCCAGCGCACGAAGCCCTCGATCGCCTCGTACTCCGCGAGGCCGAGCCGGTCGTAGAGGCGCGCCGCCTCGCGGTTCCTGACCTCGGCGCGCTGCCAGAACTCGCGCTCGTCGGGCCCGGGAAACATGGCGCGGTCCTTCTGCGACTGGTGCTTGAAGATCGCGTCGCGCTTCTTCACCACGTCGGCCGGGCTCAGCGGCACCGCCATGTCCATCCGCTCCGGCTCCCACTCCTGCCAGGCGCCGCGGTACAGCCAGATCTCGCAGCCGCGGTACCAGGCGTCCTCCCGCACCCGCTCGAACGCCATCCGCAGCGCGTGCAGGCACAGCCGGTGGGTGCCGTGCGGGTCGGTGAGGTCGCCCGCGGCGTAGATCTGGTGCGGCTGCACCTCGCGCAGCAGCGCCACGAGCTTCGCCACGTCGGCCTCCCCCGGCGGCAGCTTCCGGACGGTGCCGGTCTCGTAGAACGGCAGCTCGAGGAAGTGCAGCCGCTCGACCGGGAGGCCGCACACCCGCGCCGCCGCCCGCGCCTCGCCGCGGCGGATCAGCGCCTTGACGCGCCGCACCTCCGGCGAGTCGAGCTGGCCGGGCCGCTTGTGGCGGAGCTGCTCCTCGAGGTGCCGCTCGATCCTGGCCGCCTCCTCCGGCTGGATGGCGAAGATGCGGCTGAAGTCCAGCGCGAACTCGGAGAACCGCACCGCGTCGGCGTCGAACACCGCCAGGTTGCCCGACGTCTGGTAGGCCACGTGGACCTCGTGGCCGTGCTCGGCCAGGCGGATCAGCGTGCCGCCCATCGCGAGCACGTCGTCGTCGGGGTGGGGCGAGAAGACCAGCACCCGCTTGGGGAACACCGCGTCCGTGGGCCGGTCAATGTCGCCCGGTCGCTTCATCGCCCGCGGCTTGCCGCCCGGCCAGCCGGTGATCGTCTCCGCCATCTCCCGGAACACGTCCACGTTGATGTCGTAGGCGGGCCCGCGCGCGGCCACGAGGTCCTGGAGCCCCGCCTCGTTGTAGTCCTCCTCGGTCAGCTTGAGGATCGGCTTGTCGAGCTTCCGGGCCAGCCACACCACCGCCTGGCGGATCAACCCGTCGTCCCAGGCCACCGGGCCCAGCAGCCAGGGGGTCCGGAAGCGCGTGAGGTCGGCCGCCGCCGTGACGTCGAGCACGACGGACGCGTTGGCGTGCTGCTGCAGGAAGCTGGCGGCGACCCTGGCGGTGACCGGCCCCTCGACCGCCTGGGCGATGATCGGCGCCTTGTGCTCGCCGAAGGCCAGGAGCACGACGCGCCGCGCGGCGAGGATCGTGCCCACGCCCATGGTGATGGCGCGCCGCGGCACCTGCTCCAGGCCGAAGAAGTCGCTCGCCGCGTCCCGCCGCGTCACCCGGTCCAGGGTGATGAGCCGGGTGCGGCTGTCCCTGGCCGAGCCGGGCTCGTTGAAGCCGATGTGCCCCGTGCGCCCGATGCCGAGGAGCTGGAAGTCGAGCCCGCCGGCCTCGGCGATCGCGTCCTCGTACGCCGCGGCGTAGTCGTGCACCCGGTCGGCGCCCACCGTGCCGTCGGGGATGTGGACGTTCTCCGGGCGGATGTCCACGTGGTCGAACAGGTGCTCCCGCATGAAGCGGTGGTAGCTCTGCAGCTCGTCGGGCGCGATCGGGTAGTACTCGTCCAGGTTGAACGTCGTCACGCCGGCGAAGGACAGGCCCTCCTCGCGGTGCAGCCGCACCAGCTCGCCGTACACGCCGATCGGCGTGGCGCCGGTGGCGAGCCCCAGCACGCAGGCCCGCCCCAGCGAGCCGCGCTCGCGGATCAGGGCCGCGATGTCCGCCGCGACGGCGCGGCTGGCTTCCTCCGCGTCGGCGAAGACGCGGGTGGGGACGTGCTCCGGGCTCAAGTCGCCGCCTCCGCGCCGCCACCCGTCCACAGGCGGGGCACCAGGTTGAGCAGCCCGACGCCGCTCACCACGAACAGCACGGCGAAGGTCACGGCCTGGGGCGTGCGCCCGTAGAGGAAGCTCCCCACGCCGAACAGGCCGGAATAGACGAACAGGCAGCCCAGCGCCCAGCCCAGGAGCGCCAGCGGCAGCCGGTCGGGGGACCCGCCGGCGGCGGCCTGCGCCCGCACCGGCTCCCAGCCCGGGCCCGCGGGGCGCACCAGCTCGTAGAACTTCACCAGCGTGTCCCGGTCCGCCGGCTCCGTCAGGTAGGTCACCGCCACCCAGACCACGGTGGTGATCACGACCGTCACCGGCAGCGAGACGTAGATCGCCGCCGGGTGTCCCAGCTTCCCCGCGACGAAGAACGCGGCGGCCACCAGGAACGAGCTGCCCATCGCCGCCACCTCGCTCCACGCGTTCACCCGCCACCAGAACCAGCGCAGCAGGTAGATCAGCCCGGTCCCGGCGCCCACCGAGAGGATCAGGTCGAACGCCTCCTTGGCGGTCTGCAGCGCGAAGGTGAGCGCCGCGGCGCAGACCATCAGGCCCGCGGTGGTGAGCCGGCCCACCAGCACGTAGTGCTTCTCGTCCTTCCCGCGGTTGAGGAACCGCCGGTAGAAGTCGTGCACCAGGTACGAGGTGCCCCAGTTGAGGTGCGTCTCGATGGTGGAGCGGTAGGCGGCCAGCGTCCCCGCCACGATCAGGCCGAGGAAGCCGGAGGGCAGGAAGCGGAACATGGCGGGGTAGGCCATGTCGTTGCCGATCAGCCGCGTCTCCACCCAGGGAAAGGCGCGCGTGATGTCCGACAGGTGCGGGAAGACCAGCGTCGAGGCCAGCGCGGTGATGATCCACGGCCAGGGCCGCAGGGCGTAGTGCATGACGTTGAAGAACAGCGTGCCCGTGAGGGCGTCCTTCTCGCTCTTGGCCGCGAGCATCCGCTGGGCGATGTAGCTGCCGCCGCCCGGCTCCGCGCCCGGATACCACACCGACCACCACTGCACCGCGATGGGCAGGATCAGCACGGTGAGGGCCACGCTCCAGTTGCCGAAGTCGGGCAGCAGGTTCAGCACCCGGGGGTCAATCTTGTGCAGCAGGCCCGAGAGGCCGCCCACGGCCGGCTGCGCGACGGCGAAGTAGGACACCGCGATGGTGCCGGCCATGGTGATGCTGAACTGGATCGAGTCGGTGACCAGCACGCCCCACAGCCCCGAGACCGACGCGAAGAAGATGGTGATCACCGACGCGATGGCCAGCGTCTCCAGCATCGGCAGGCCGAACAGCACGTTGGCGATCTTGGCCGCGGCGAGATTCACGGTGGCCATGATCACGCAGTTGAAGAACAGGCCGAGGTAGATGGCCCGGAAGCCGCGGACGAAGGTGGCCGCCTTGCCGGAGTAGCGCAGCTCGTAGAACTCCAGGTCCGTCAGCACGCGCGAGCGGCGCCACATCCGCGCGTAGAAGAACACGGTCATCATGCCGGTGAGCAGGAACGCCCACCACAGCCAGTTCTCCGACACCCCCGAGTCGCGGACCATGTTGGTCACCAGGTTGGGGGTGTCGGTGCTGAAGGTCGTGGCCACCATCGAGACGCCGATCAGCCACCACGGCGCCGCCCGGCCGGAGGTGAAGAACTCGGTCGTGCTGGAGCTGGCCCGCTTGACGAAGAAGATCGCCGGCAGGAACGAGATGCCGACCGAGAAGGCGACGATGGACCAGTCGAGGGTCGTCAGGTGCATGGCAGCCCGGGTGATCCGTGAGGGGTGAGCAGTGAGAGGGCCGGGTGAGCAGGGAGCAGAGAAACTGCGCCGGAATCGCCGGAAGGGCCAGCCCGGCCATCCCGGGACCCGGCGGTGCCCCACGCGCCTGGCCGGCGGCATCGCCGAATCCGGCGCGGGTTGCTTCCGGGGCCGGTCTGGAGGCAGATTGGCGCGGGCGGCGCGGCACGCGCCCGCCCCATTCCTGCCGCGCGAGGTCGCACCATGATCGTCGGCATCGGCGTGGATCTGTTCTCCGTGACCCGGGTCGAGGACGAGCTGGACAAGGGCGACGCGGGCCTCCGGGACCACATCTACACGCCGGAGGAGATCGCCTACTGCGGGCGGAAGGACCATCCGGGGCAGCACTTCGCCGCGCGGTTCGCGACCAAGGAGGCGGTGTTCAAGGCGCTGGGCGCCGCCAACCTGAGCGGCGAGCACTGGCGGGACGTCGAGGTCCGCAGCGACCCCCACACGGGCCGCACCTACGTCAAGCTCAACGGGAAGGTGAAGGAGGCGGCCGAGGCGCTCGGCGTGACCACGGTGTTCGTCTCGCTGTCGCACACCCGCGACTGGGCGGTGGCGAGCGTGGTGCTGGAGCGGGCCGGCTGAAATCGTGACCGCGCCATCCCCGACGGCGGCCCAGCCGGCCGCCGGCCTCACGAGCGCCGAAGCCGGGCGGCGCCTCGAGCGGTACGGCCCGAACGCGATCCCCGACACGGCGCTGCATCCGCTGCGCCGCGCGCTGGCCAAGTTCTGGGCGCCCGTACCGTGGATGCTCGAGGCCGCGATCCTGCTGGAGCTGGCGCTCGGCAAGTACGCCGAGGCGTACATCATCCTCGGGCTGGTGCTCTTCAACGCCGTGCTGGGCTACTTCCAGGAAGGCCGCGCCCAGGCGACCCTCGCCGCGCTCAAGTCCCGCCTCGCGCTCAACGCCTCGGTCCGCCGGGACGGCGCCTGGAGCGTCCTGCCCGCCGCCGCGCTGGTGCCCGGTGACGTCGTCAAGCTCTCGCTCGGCGCGGTGGTGGTCGCCGACGTGCGCCTCCTCGAGGGCGCGGTGCTGCTCGACCAGTCCATGATCACCGGCGAGTCCATCCCGATCGAGGCCGGGCCGGGGCTGGAGACGTACGCGGGGGCGCTGGTCCGGCGAGGCGAGGCGGTGGCGGAAGTCACCGCGACCGGCGCGCGCACCAAGTTCGGCCGTACGGCCGAGCTGGTCCGGACCGCCCACGTCGTCAGCTCGCAGCAGAAGGCCGTGCTGCGCGTGGTGCGCAACCTGGCGCTGTACAACAGCGTGATCATCGTGCTGCTGGTCGTGTACGCCCGCGTCCTGGGCATGCCGCTGGGCGAGATCGTCCCCCTGGTGCTCACGGCGATCCTCGCGGCCATCCCGGTCGCGCTGCCCGCGACCTTCACGCTCGCGGCCGCGATCGGCGCGCAGGCGCTGGCGCACCGGGGCGTCCTGCCCACCCGGCTCTCCGCGGTGGACGAGGCCGCGAGCATTGACGTGCTCTGCTCGGACAAGACCGGCACCCTGACGCGGAACGAGCTGCGGGTCGCCGCCGTCCAGGCCATGCCGGGCTACGACGAGGCGCGGGTCCTGGGCCTGGCGGCGCTCGCCAGCTCGGACGGTGGCCAGGATCCCGTGGACGGCGCCGTGCGCGCCGCGGCCGCCGGACGGCCCGCGGCCGCGCCGCCGGCGCGGAAGACCTTCGAGCCGTTCGATCCGGGCACCAAGATGTCCCGGGCGACGGCGGTCGCGGCGGACGGCGCCGAGGTGGTGATCGTCAAGGGCGCGTTCGCGGTGGTCATGGCGCTGGTGCCGCCCGCCGGCGAGGCGCCGGCGGCGGCCGCCGCGCTCGAGGCCCAGGGATACCGGGTGCTCGGCGTCGCGTCGGGGCCGGCGGACGCCCTGAGGCTCGCCGGCCTCATCGCCCTCAGCGATCCACCGCGCGCCGACTCGGCGTCGCTGATCACCGAGCTGCGGGCCCTGGGCGTCGGCACCGTGATGGTGACCGGCGACGCGCCCGCGACCGCGGCGACGGTGGCGCACGCCGTGGGCCTGGAGGGCGCCGTCTGCCCCCCCGGCTCGATCCCCGACCGGGTGCGCGCCGACGAGTTCGCCGTCTTCGCCGGCGTGCTCCCGGAAGGGAAGTACGATCTGGTCAAGGCGTTCCAGAAGGGCGGGCATGTCGTCGGCATGTGCGGTGACGGCGCGAACGACGCCCCGGCGCTGCGCCAGGCGCAGATGGGCATCGCGGTCTCCTCCGCCACCGACGTCGCCAAGTCGGCGGCCGGCCTCGTGCTCACCGAGCCCGGGCTGGGCGGCATCGTGGCGTCGGTCCGGGAAGGCCGCGTGACCTTCCAGCGCATCCTGACCTACACGCTCAACTCCGTGACCAAGAAGATCGTGCAGGTCGCCTTCGTGGCGGTCGGCCTGATCGTGACCGGTCAGGCCATCCTGACCCCGATGCTGATGGTGATTCTGATGCTCACCGGCGACTTCCTGTCCATGTCGCTGACCACCGACCACGTCCGGCCGTCACCCGCCCCCAACGTCTGGCGGATCGGCCGGCTCACGGCCGCCGGCGCCGCGATCGGGCTCGGGCAGCTCGCCTTCTGCACCGCGGTGGTGGCGCTCGGCTGGTTCCATCTGCGCCTGGACATCGCGGCGCTCCGGACCCTGGCGCTCGTCGCGCTGGTGTTCTCCAGCGAGGGGACGCTCTATGCCGTGCGGGCGCGGCGGCGCCTGTGGGGCTCCCGTCCGAGCCTGTGGGTGATGGTCTCGTCGGTGTTCGATGTGCTGATCATCGGAGCGCTGGCGGGCCGCGGCATCGCGATGGCGCCGCTGCCGCTTCCCTTGATCGGGTGGACGCTGGCCGCGGCGGCCGGCTTCGCGGTGCTGCTGGACCTGGTCAAGGTGCCGATCTTCCGCCGCCTGCGGCTCGCCTAGCCGCTCCGCCCGATCATCAGGTCCGCCGGACCGGCGAGGCGCACGCGGCGCACGTCGGCCAGGCCCGCCGTCGCCATCCACCCGGTGTACTCCGCCTCGGTGTAGGTGCTTCCCGCCTCGGTGCCCACCAGCATGTTGATGGCGAACAGCGCCGCGTGGCGCGGCGCCGTCCGGTCGGGCTCGAGGATGAAATCCTGCACCACGAGGCGCCCCCCGGGTACCAGCGCCCGGGCCGCGCGCGCCAGCAGGCCGCGGTTCGCCTCGGGGCCGAGCATGTGGCAGACCGCGGAGATCAGGACCAGGTCGTACCCCTCGCCCAGGTCGTCGCGCGTCAGGTCCCCGGCCCGCGTCGTCACGCGCTTCTCCAGCCCCGCCTCGCCGATGTGGCTCTCCGCGATCGGGAGCACCGTCGGCAGGTCCAGCACCACCGCCTCGAGCTTCGGATTGGCCTTCGCGAACGCGATCGAGTAGATGGCGGATCCGCCGCCCACGTCCAGCATCCGCTTCACGGACGCCGCGCCCACCGCCTCGACCACCATCGGGGCCCGCGCGGAGGCGTTCCGGTGCATGGCCGCGATGAACGGCACGGTCCAGTCGTCGTCCCGGTCCCGCGGGAGCCGGGGCACCGCGTGGCCCCGGCGCACCACGTCGGTGAGCGTGGACCACGTCTCCCACAGGCTCAGGTTGTGCCGCAGCGCGATGCGCGCGTCGTCGGGCGAGCCGGCCGCCAGGAACCGCGCGGCGGCCGGGCCGTTGCGGTAGCGGCCGTCCTCCGACTCCACCACGCCGAGGGCGACCAGCGCGTTCAGCAGGACCGCGGTGGCGCGGGGATCGGTGCCGCAGCGCTTGGCGACCACGGCCGCGGTCGCGCCCGCCCCGCCCCCCTCGCCCCCCGCGCCGCCCAGGGCGGTGAACACGTCCAGCTCGATCGCGGTGAGCAGGACGCGGCTCTCCTGCCAGGCACGGACCATCCGCGCCAGGTCGTCGGGCAGCTCCGCCACCGGGGCTAGCGCGCCCGCGGCACTAGTCGGCCGCCGCCGCCGCGGCGCGCGCGCCGCCCGAGATGTGCTGCCCGATCATGATCTTGCTGATCTCCTCGCGCTGGATCTGGTTGGTGCCCTCGTAGATCTGCGTGATCTTCGCGTCCCGCATGTACTTCTCGATCGGGTAGTCGCGCATGTAGCCGTAGCCGCCGAACACCTGCACCGCGTCAATGGTCACCTGCACCGCGACGTCGGCGGCGAACAGCTTCGACATGGCGGAGTACATCGTCGCCCGGTCCCTGGGCTGCGAGTCAATGTACTTCGCCGTCGCGTAGATCAGCGCCCGCGCCGCCTCCACCTTCGTCGCCATGTCGGCGAGGCTGAACCGCAGGCCCTGGAACGCCGAGACCGGCGAGCCGAACTGCCGCCGCGTGCAGGCGTACGCCACCGCGAGGTCCAGCGCGCCCTGCGCGATCCCCAGCGCCTGCGCCCCCACCCCGGGCCGGGAGGCGTCGAACGTCCGCATCGCGGTGATGAAGCCCGTGCCCTCGCGCCCGATCAGGTTCGCCGCCGGCACCCGGCAGTCCTGGAAGATCAGCTCCCGCGTGGCCGAGGCCCGGATGCCCATCTTGTCCTCCTTCTTCCCGAAGGAGAACCCCGGCGTCCCCTTCTCGACCACGATCGCGCTCGCCCCTCGCGGCCCCTTGGCCGGGTTGGTGAGCGCGATGACGGAATACACCTCCGCCTCGCCGCCGTTCGTGATCCACTGCTTCGTGCCGTTCAGCACAAAGTGGTCGCCGTCGCGGATGGCCGTGGTGCGGATACCGCCGGCGTCCGAGCCCGCGTCGGGCTCGGTCAGCGCGAACGCCGCCAGCCGCTTGCCGGAGGCGATGTCCGGCAGGAAGCGCCGCTTCAGCTCGTCGCTCCCCGAGAGCAGGATCGGCATCGCCCCCAGCGCCGTGCCCGCCAGCGCCAGCGCGATGCCCCCGCAGGCCTTGGACAGCTCCTCGGTCACGAGCACCAGGTTGGTCGTCGGCGTGCCGCCCGCGATCCCCTCGTACTCCTCGGGGATGAAGGTCCGGAACAGGTCCGCGGCCGCCAGCGTCTTCACGATCGGCCAGGGGAACTCGCCCGTGCGGTCGTACTCCGCCGCCACCGGCCGCAGCTCCCGCTCGGCGATCTCGCGCGCCAGGTCCTGGATGGCCCGCTGCTCCTCGGTGAAGCCGTAGTCCATCATCGTTGCGTCCCCCCCCCGCGCCTCTGCGCGCGCTCAGGTGCCGGCGGACGCGGTGGCACCTTCCCCCGCGTCCTGCCACAGCACCGGGCGCTGCACCCAGGTCTGGCCGTCGTCGAACACGAACCGCAGCTGCTGCTCCGGCACGATCGCCGCGAACGAAGACACCTCGATCTGCCCGGTCAACGTGCCCGGGATCGCCAGCGCCTGGAGCCGCTCCACCAGGAGCCGCGCGTCCAGGTTGAGATCCCGCACCTCCACCGCCACCTGTCCGCCCCGCCCGCCGCCCCCGCCGCCCGCGCCGCCGCGCGTCGCGGTCGCCAGCAGGTCGCCCTCGGGGTACAGCCCCTCGTAGCCGTCGGCCAGCGCCTGCAGCTCGCGGGAGGCCCCGGTGGGATCGGCGGCCTCGAGCGCCACCTTGCCGTTGAGCCGTTGCACCTGCGGCTCCACCATCTCCAGGGGCGCGCCCGGCGCGTAGACCCGCGGCCGCGAGCGCGCGTAGTCGGGATGCGCCCACTCGATCTTCACGGCCCCGCCCGCTTCGACCCTGAGGCGCACCAGCCGCGCGCCGACCTCCGTGTGCACGAACAGGTCGCCTCCGGGGATCGCGGCCTGCGAGGCCTCCGGCACCTCGCTCAGCATCCGCACCAGCTCCCCCGCGATGGTGGGCAGGCAGGGCCCCGCCGTCGGCTGGATGTGGCGGACCACGATGTTGCCCGCCGGCGCGTCGAACTCCAGCCAGTCGCCCGGCACGGCGCTCAGGCGCCGCTCCGTCTCAGCGCCCAGGTGGCCCAGCGCGACCTGGCCGTAGCACCCCACGTCGTAGAACATGGCAATTCCCCCATGTCGTAGTCGGGATTCCGGCCCCACGCCATCACCTGTCGCAGTCCGATTTTTGCGGTCGGCGTGCGGCAGGCTGATGGCAATCCAACCCTGGCTGACGCGGGGGAGGGGCGCAAATTCCGGGCCGCTCCACTCGGAAAGGACGCCATGGCACGGCTGGACCCGCATTCCTACTACGACGCCTCGCAGCCTCGGACGCGGCACCTGGACCTGGGGCTGGCGGTGGATTTCCAGCGCCGGCGGGTCACGGCGGAGGTGACGCTGCACCTGGCGGCGGCCGCCCGCGGCGTGCTGGACCTGGACACCAAGGGGCTGGAGATCACGGCGGCGCGCACCGACACGGGACGTGCCGTCCCATTCGAGTTGGGGCCGGTGGAGCCGATCCTGGGCCGCCGGCTGCGGCTGGCCCTGCCGGAGGGCACCACGCGGGTGCTGCTGACGTCCGTGGCGGGGGCGGACGCGGTCGGGCTGCAGTGGCTCGATCCGGCGCAGACGGCGGGGGGCCGGCATCCGTTCCTGTTCACGCAGTTCCAGCCGATCCACGCGCGCACGGTGTTCCCGTGCCAGGACACGCCGCTGGTGCGGGTGACGTACCACGCGGCGGTGACGATGCCGGCGGAGCTGGGGGCGGTGATGTCGGCGGGGCCGCAGGGGAAGAGGGGGGAGGGGCCGGGCCCGGGGGCGGGGCAGCACACGATGGTCTTCCACATGCCGCAGCCGATCCCGTCGTACCTGATCGCGCTGGCGGTGGGGGACCTGGCCTCGCGCGACGTGAGCCCCAGGGCGCGGGTGTGGGCGGAGCCGGCGACGGTGGAGGCGGCGGCGTGGGAGTTCGCGGGTGTCGAGGCGATGCTCGGCGCGGCGGAGCGGTTGTTCGGTGCGTACGAGTGGGACCGGTACGACCTGCTGGTGCTGCCGCCCTCGTTCCCCTACGGCGGGATGGAGAACCCGCGGATGACGTTCCTCACGCCGACGCTGCTGGCGGGGGACCGCTCCCTGGTGGACGTGGTGGCGCACGAGCTGGCGCACTCGTGGACGGGGAACCTGGTGACCAACGCGACGATGGACCACTTCTGGCTGAACGAGGGGTTCACCGTCTGGGCGGAGCGGCGGATTCTGGAGGCCCTGCACGGCGAGGCCGCGGCGGCGGTGGGCTGGGCCATCGGCCGCGCCTCGCTGGAGCAGTCGCTGGCGCGGTTCGGCGCGGACTCGCCGTTCACGGTGCTGCGGACGCACCTCGAGGGGGTGGATCCCGACGAGGTCTATTCGACCGTGCCGTACGAGAAGGGCGCGCTGTTCGTCGCGCTGCTGGAGCGGAGGGCCGGCCGCGAGCGGTTCGATCGCTTCATCCGCCGCTACATCGAGCGGTTCCGCTTCACCTCGATCACGACCGAGGAGCTGATGGGGCTGCTCGAGGCCGAGCTGCCGGGCGTCGCGGCCGAGGTGGACGCGGACGAGTGGCTGCACCGGCCGGGCCTGCCGGCCAACGCGCCGCGGTTCCGCTCCGCGCCCCTGGAGGCGCTGATCGCGCTGGCGGAGGGGTGGGCCGCGGGCGCGCGGCCGGCGGCGGCGCAGGCGGCGGGGTGGAGCCCCAGCGAGCTGGTGGTCTATCTGCAGCACCTCCCGCGCCCGCTGGACGAGGCCTCGTGCCGCTGGCTGGACGACGCGCTCGCGCTCACCGCCCGCGGCAACTACGAGATCCTGGTCGAGTGGCTGACCATCGCCGCGGCCTCGGACTACGAGCCGGTGTTCGGCCGCGTGCGCGAGGTCCTGGCGCGCGTGGGCCGGATGAAGTACCTGCGCCCGCTGTACGGCGCCCTGGGGATGCACCCGCGGACCCGCGCGCTGGCCCGGGAGATCTTCGCCGCCGCCGCGCCCAGCTACCACACCCTGTCCCGCCGCGTGGTCGAATCGGTGATGGAGCGCTACGATGGCTGACGACGAACGGCTGCCCGACAACGCGTTCACCCCCCTCGAGCCCGGCGCGCGCTACCAGCCGGTGGTGGCGGCCGGCGCGGTCGTGCCGGAGATCACCGGCCGCTCCATCGCGCAGGGGTTCTTCTGGTCCGTCATCTTCTCGGCGGCGGCGACCTACATTGCCCTGAAGCTGGGGCAGGGGATCGAGTCGGCCATCCCGATCTCGATCCTCGCGGTGGGCTTCTCGGTGTTCGCGGTCAAGTTCCTCCAGCGGCGCGCCTCCAGCCTGCTGGAGAACGTGAACGTGCTGGCGATCGGGGCCACGTCGGGGATCATCGCCGGCGGCTCGGTGTTCACGATGCCGGCGATCTACATCCTCGGCCTCGAGCACCGCTCGTCGTTCTTCCAGATCTTCCTGGTGCCGCTGCTGGGCGCGATGCTGGGCGTGTTCATCCTGTCGCCGTTCCGCCGCTACTTCGTGCGCGACCTGCACGGCCAGCTCCCCTTCCCGGAGGCGCGGGCCACCACGGAGATCCTGGTGGCCGGCAAGCGCGGCGGGAAGAGCGCGATCGTGCTGTCGTACTCGGCCGTGGCCGCCGCGATCTTCGACTTCGTCGGGCCCTCGATGAAGGGCTGGGCGGACAACTTCTCCACCGCCGCCATCGGCGTGCTGTCGGGCTTCACGGAGCGGATCAAGGCGGTGTTCACCATGAACACCTCCGCCGCGGTGATGGGGCTGGGCTACATCATGGGGATCCGTTACGCCTCGATCATCATGGCCGGCTCCATGGTGTCGTTCTTCGTGCTGGTGCCGGTGTTCGCCTACCTCGGCCGCTTCATTCCCGGGGCCATCACGGCGGGGGCGCCGCCGCTCGCGCAGATGGCCGCGGGCGACATCTTCGCGCAGTACGTGCGCCCGATCGGGATCGGCGGGATCTTCGCGGCGGGCATCCTGTCCATCCTCAAGATGTCGCCGGTGATCGTGCAGGCCACGCGGCAGGCGTTCGGCGAGCTGCGCCGGCTGCTCCAGGGGAAGGGCGCCGACGGCGGCGACGTGCGCACCGACCGGTCGCTGCCGATGTGGGCGGTGCTGCTGGGGATCGCCGGCATCGCCGTGGCGGTGCTGCTGTACTTCCGGTTCTCGGTCATGGCCGGCAACCCGCGCGCCACGTCCATCGCGGTGGTGGCCACGGTCCTGACGCTGGTGATCACGTTCCTGTTCGCGTCGGTCTCGGCGTGGGCCATCGCCATGATCTCCATCACGCCGGTGTCCGGGATGACGCTGACCACGCTGATCGTGACCGCCGTGGTGCTGGCGGAGATGGGGCTCTCCGGCGCGGACGGCATGCTGCAGGTGCTGCTGATCGGCGGGGTGGTGTGCACCGCGCTCTCGATGAGCGGCTCGCTGGTGACCCAGTACAAGATCGCCTACTGGCTGGGCGCGACGCCGCGCCGCGTCGAGCTGGGCAACCTGGTGGGCGTGGTGGCGGCCTCCGCCGCGACCACCGCGGTCATCATCCTGATGGCCAAGGTGTACGGCTTCGCGCCCGGCCCGCTGCACCCCCACCCGCTCCCGGCGCCGCAGCCCAACGCCATGGCCGCGGTGCTGCGCGGGGTGATGGGCAGCGCCGGCGCGCCGTGGCTGCTCTATGGCCTGGGGGCCGTGTTCGCCGTGGCCGCGCAGATGTGCGGCGTCTCCGGCCTGGCCTTCGCGCTGGGGATGTACCTGCCCATGGAGCTGAACTCCCCGCTGGTGCTCGGGGCGTCCGTGGCCTGGCTGCTGCAGCACTCCTCGCGGGACGCCGCCCTGGCCAAGGCGCGCCACGACAAGGGCACGCTTATCGCCTCCGGCTTCATCGCCGGCGGCGCGCTGGTCGGCGTGCTCGCCGCGCTGCTCAAGTTCGCCGAGGACTCCTGGCACCTGACCCTCGTGCCCGACCTCACCACCCTGGGGGGGGTCGGCGCCTGGCTGGCGGCGTGGGGCAACTGGGTCGGGCTGGCGGTGTTCGTGCTGCTGGCGGCGGGGATGTACGTGGATGCCAGGCGGGAAACGGCCGGCAGCTGAGCGGGGAGGTGCGCGGGTGATGAAGTGATGGGGTGCGTCGCCCCCATCACTTCATCACGTCCCCATCAGCGTCCGCACTGCTGCTTGAAGGTCTGCAGCGCCTGCCGGTAGCGCGGGATGGCCGTGTTGAGCACCTGGGCGGCCAGCGCGCTGTCGGTCGCCGCGCCCGCCGTGATCTCGCTGGTCACCGACGTCAGCATGGTGTCCACCACCTGCGCCTTGCCGCAGTCGGAGTGCGCGGCCGCCTGGTTGTACAGGTCCTGCAGCAGCTTGAACCGGGCGACGCCCACGAACAGGTTGAACTGCGGGCGGTACTGCTCGGGGGCGATGGCGAGGCCCTGCTGCAGCACGGTCACCGCGCTGTCGTATCTGGCGCGCTGGAGGAAGTGGCCACCGACGTTGTACAGCACCGCCGCGGCCACGGGGCGCAGCGCGGTGTCGCCGGCGGCCTGGATCGCCATGGCCGCGGCGGAGTCGTCCTGGCCGGCCGGCAGCAGGTATTCCGCGTACACGGCGGCCCCGACCTTGTCGTCGGGGCGCAGCGTCCGGTAGTGGCGGATGGCCGGGAACCCCTCGGCCGTGTCGTGCGCCATGTAGCGCAGCTTGGCCAGGCGCAGCCAGGGCAGCGGCTCGGAGGGGAAGCGCCGGGTGGCCATCACGCACCACGCCTCCAGCTCCGGCCTCATCTGCGCGTTGTCGAACGCGTCGCTCGCGGGGCCCACGAGCTGCCGCACGATCACGGCGCTGTCCGTCTGGACGGCCAGCGTGAAGTTGGCCGCCGCGCCCGCCCAGTTGGAGTCCGCCACCTGCACCGCGCCCAGCCCCACGTAGTACCACGCGTTGGCGCCCTGCAGCCGCACCGCCGCGCGGTACTGGTCCTCCGCTTCGTGCCAGCGGTGCGCGGCCGCGAGGGCGAAGCCGAGGTCGCCGTGGTAGCGCGGCTCGTTGTCGTTGGCGAGCACCGCGCTCTGCAGGGCCGTGATCGCGGTATCGAGGCTGTTGCGCTGCAGCCCCTCGAGGCCGGCCCGGTAGGCCGCCGCGCCGGGCTCCTCGCGCGCCGGACGGCGGGCATGCGCGGCCTCGAGCCTCGCGGCCACTTCCCGGGCGTTCACCGCCGCGACCTCCAGGAGGCCGGCGGAATCGGCCGTGGCCGGCGGCGGCGGCGCCGCGGGGGCGGGCGTCGCCTGGCCGTACAGTGCGGGAGCGATCGCGCCGGCGGCCACGAAGGCCGCGCCGCATAGCCACGTCTGGGTCCGTTTCATGGTCCTCTCGCTTCTCCCGGCGCCTCGATGGGTCCCGGATCACCGGCGCGGCGTCCACGCGCCGCGCGCGCGACCCGCCCGGGTGGCAAGAAGAGTGCCACCGGCCGCCCTGGATCGCCAGCCGATGGCACCCTCGTCACCTGTCCTCGACTACCGCGCCGGTGCTCCGGCCGGATCGCTCAGTGGTCGCGGTCGCCGTGCCCGCGTCCCCGGTCTTCGCCGCGCCCCTCTCCGCGCCAGTGCCCCCCCTCCCGGTACCAGCCCTCGCGCGCGTGGTACCAGCGTTCCCGGACCCACACGGCGTTCGGGTAGGGGCGCTCGACCCACCGGCCGGGAACCCAGACGTAGGCGTCGTCCCGCCAGCCCCAGTAGCCCCGGATGAACACGTAGTCCGGGCCGGGCGCGACGCCGATCGCGTCGTCCTGGTAGTAGGCCGGCGGCCCGACGGCGACGAACACCGCGCCGAGGGGCGGCAGCGGCGCGCACGCCGCCAGCGAGACCACGCTGGCCGCCACGGCAATGCGAGAAATGGTTCTCATGGCTCCTCCACGGTGTGGATGGGCTACCTAGT
>JAJYLI010000052.1 GCA_021787855.1 bacterium
GTTGGGGCCCAGGAACCCGACCACCTCGCCGCGTCCGATGGAGAAGGACACGCGGTCCACGGCGGTCACGCCGCCGAAGCGCCGGGACACCTGATCGAGCTGCAGAAGCGTCATGCCGGCCTGCTCCGTGCCTGGGGGTTCGTCCGGGAACGGGCATGTGTACCGCGGAGGGCGGGGGAGTGTTCCGGGCCGGCCTGCGGGCCTCACCGCCAGGACGATGAACCGCGCCGCCCTCAGCGGGGCTCGGCGCGGGCGCCGCGGCGGTCGTCCCCCAGTGCGCGGACCAGGTCGGGCAAGCCGACGACGGTGAGCGTCACGCCGCCCGCCGTGCGGGTGGACCGGCGGTCCACGTCCTGGGCCACCACGTAGGTCGCGCCGCGCGGGTACCGGCGGCGGAACGCGGCGACGTTGTCGGCCTCAAACTCCCTCGCCGACCACTTGCACTCGATGGCCACCGGGGCGCCCGCTCGGTCCGCCACCACGAAATCCACCTCGTGTCCCTGCTTGTCGCGCCAATAGCGGAGGTCCCGGCGCTGCAGGCCGGCCTGCAGCTCGTTGAGGACGTAGTGCTCCCAGAGCACGCCGAGATCCTCGCGCCGCAGCTCGCTCCAGCCGCGATGGTAGGCCGCGAAGCCGGTGTCGAACCCGTACACCTTGGGGGCGGCGACGATCTCCGTCGCCCGACGGGTGGTGAACGGGCGGATGACGTGCGCCACCAGCGTGCCCTCGAGCACCGCGAGATAGTTGCCGATCGTGGTCCGGCTCACCTCGCACTCGCGGGCGAACCGCGTGGCCTCGAACATCCCCCCGCTGCGCGCCAGGACCAGCTCCACGAACCGCTGGAACGACTGCCGGCGTTCGAGCCGGAACAGCTCCTGGATGTCGCGCGCCCAGTATGCGTCCATCCACTCCTGGAAGTCGGCCTCCGGCAGCTCGGGCGCCAGGTAGAACGGCGGCAGTCCGCCGCGCAGCAGCCGGCGTGCCAAGGGCCCGCCACCGAAAGCCACCTGATCGGCCAGGGTCATTGGCGTCAGCCACACTTCGCGCTTGCGGCCTGCCAGGGTGTCGCGGAATCGCGCCGAGGCGCCGAGGACCGACGAGCCGGTGGCCAGGACCCGAACGTCGGGGTAGTGATCGGCGGCGATCTTCAGGACCTCGGATGCGTCGGCGAGCCGGTGAATCTCGTCGAGGACGATGCGCCGGCGCCCCAGCGAGCCGAGGAACCCTTCCGGGTCGTCCAGCAGCCTGCGGACGCGAGGCAGCTCGCAGTCGAAGTACTCGACGTCGGGGAGTGAGCGGGCCAGGGTCGTCTTGCCGACCCGGCGCACGCCCGGGAGCCAGACGACCCGCCGCTCCGCCCAGGCACGCTCGAGCTTCTCGGTCCAGTAGGGTCGTGGCCACATGCGGCCAAAATGGCGTTTGGCGCTACCAAACGCAAGTCTGATGGCGATTGGTCATCCCAGGAAGCGCCTAGAACTCGAACCGCTCGATCCGCTTGAGGGCGATCCGCAGCGGCACCACCGTCGCGCCCAGGCACACGGCCACCACGGCCAGGAACGAGCCCGCCATCACCGGCGAGACCGCCAGGGGCCGGTGCCGGAACGCCGCGTGCAGGTAGCCGTACACCGGCGCCGACTCGATCACGATCACCACCGCCAGCAGCGCGATCGTGGCCATCATGAACACCAGGCCGCCGAAGCTGGTGGGGATCTGCGCCGCGTTCTCCGTCTCGAACTGCGGGTACAGCGCCCCGAAGGCCAGCGCCAGCGCGCCGATCGCCAGGGTCAGCAGGATGATCGTCCCCACCCCCACGGCCATCATGAACGGGCTGGCCTTGAGGATCACGTTGGTGAGCACGGTGATGATCAGCGCCAGCACCAGCAGCGGCAGCGTCCCCACCCAGTACTTGGACCACAGCAGCGCCCGGAGCTCCAGCGGGCTGGAGCGCAGCAGCCACATCTGCCGGCCCTCCAGGCTCACCGCGGGGAAGATGAACCGCGCGGCGATGGCGGCCAGCACGAACCCCGCCAGCCCCAGGTTGAGGAAGGAGACGATGGTGACGAGAAAGAACGGCACCTGCTCGCCCCGGAACAGCGGCAGCGCCCGGATGTTGAACAGGTACACCAGCAGCAGCGCGCCCAGCAGGATGAGCTGGCTCCACTGCGTGGTGTCGCGGAAGAACAGCTTCAGGTCCTTGAGGACGAACTCCCGCCGCGCGGGGCCCAGCGGCTTGAGCAGCCAGCCCAGGCTCCCGCTCCACAGGCCGCCGCGCACGAACCGCTCGGCGCCCTCCTGCGCCTTGGTGAACCCGGTGTGGTAGAGCCGGCCGTGCAGCGCCGCGCCCAGCACCACCGCCGCGGCCGCGGTGGACCACAGCAGGTACAGCGGCAGCCAGTCCATCCCGCCGCCCAGGTAGCCCATCACCGACCGGGCCACCCAGTCGCTCGGCAGCAGCGGGCTGGTGGGCGCGCGCAGCACCGTGATGAAGTCCAGCAGGTTGCGGAAGCCCTCGGGCCGGGCGAGCTGCTCGGGCCGGATGAGCCGGAACAGCAGGATCACCCCGGCGCCCGCGCCCAGCGCGATGATCGAGAGCAGGTCCCGGGTGCGGCGCGCCGGGAAGACGTTGACCAGGACCAGCGTCGTCGCCGAGCCCGCCACGGCCGGCAGCACCAGGAACGGCAGGAAGGTGCCCGCCACCAGGAACGGGAACAGCCAGCCGCCCCGGTACACCACGGCGTAGGCGGCGAAGATGGGCACCGCCATCAGCGCCACCATCCAGGAGGAGTGCAGCAGCGTCTCGCCCAGCTTGGCCAGGTAGAGCCGCCCGCGGTCCACCGGCGAGGACACCAGCAGGTCCAGGTCCTTGGCCAGGAAGAACGACGACAGCGCCGTGATGACGTTGGAGAGCAGCAGCACGGAGATGAACGACAGCAGCACCAGCGACAGCAGCTTGCCGGCCAGCAGCGCGCCGATCTCCTCGACGCCCCGGAAGTAGCGCAGCACCCGGAGCAGCACGCCGAACACCGCCGCCCAGAAGATCAGCCCCACCACGGCGAGGAGGATCATCTTGCCCCGGCCGCCCGTGGCGCGCTCCTGCCGGGCGCGGGTCAGGGCGGTGCGCCACTTGGGCTGCAGGACGTGCCACAGCCCGGGCTGCTTCAGCGGCTTCCCCCTCCCCCCGCGTCCTCCAGCACCGCCGCCAGCTCCTTGGCGGCGGGCCCGCCGGTGAGGCGCAGGAACAGGTCCTCGAGCCCGATGTCGGCCCCGGTCTGCGCCTTCAGCTCCGCCATCGTGCCCGACGCCACGATCTTGCCGCCCTGGATGATGGCCAGGCGGTCGCACAGGGCCTCGGCGATCTCGAGGGTGTGGGTGCTCATCAGCACCGTGCCCCCGCGCGCGACGAAGCCCCGGAACAGGTCCTTGAGGAGGCGCGCCGCGCGCGGGTCGAGCCCCACCATCGGCTCGTCCACCACGATCACCTCGGGGCGGTGGATCAGCGCCGAGGAGATGATCAGCTTCTGGCGCATGCCGTGGGAGTACGACTCGACCAGCTCGTTCTTCCACGACGACAGCTCGAAGATGTCCAGCAGCTCGTCCAGGCGGTGCTCCACGAGCTGGCCGTCCTGGCCGTACAGTCCCGCCACGAACCGCAGGAACTCGGCGCCGGTCAGCTTCTCGTACACGAACGGCCGGTCGGGGATGAAGCCGAGGCGGGCCTTGGCGGCCAGCGGGTTCGCGAGCACGTCGTCGCCGCCGATCAGCACCCGCCCCGCGGTGGGGCGGAGGATGCCGGCGATCATCCGCAGCGTGGTGGTCTTGCCGGCGCCGTTGGGGCCGAGGAAGCCGTACAAGGCGCCGCGCGGCACGTGGAGGGTGACGTCGTCCACGGCGCGGAACGAGCCGTAGTCCTTGGTGAGGTGCAGCAGCTCGATCACGCCTTCAGCTCCCTCCCCCTCCCGCGGCGCCGACGATCGAGACCCGCACCCGGCCGATCAGCCGCAGCAGCGCGACCTGGCGGGCCAGGCCGCCGGTGACGAACCGGAGATGGGCGGCGTCCGCCGGAAACTCGCCAAACGTCGGGTCCACCGCCACCCACGTGCCCAGCCACACCTCGGGCCAGGCGTGGTAGTAGAAGCGGCCGTCGAGATAGACCAGGCCGGCGGCGGCGCGGGCCGGCAGGCCGAGGGCGCGGGCCAGCGCGACGTACAGCACGGTGTGCTCGTTGCAGTCGCCGCGCCGGTCGGCGAGGACCTGCACCGCGCTGGGCACGCCGACCGTCACTTCCTTCTTGAGGTGGTCGTGGACCCAGCGCTCCAGCAGGCCCGCCACGGGGCCGGCGCGCCGCTCCCGCCCGGCGATCTGGCGGGCCTGGGCCTGGATGCGCGGGTCGTCGGACTGGATCAGGGGCTCCGGCGCGAGGTCCCGGGCCAGGGCCGTGTCGCGGATCGGCAGGCGGGCCTGGTAGAGCGGCGGCGGCGTCCCGGGCACGTCGCCCACCCCGGCTTCCCGCCGCACGGTGAGCGTGTCGCCGGCGAGCGTCTGCCGGCCGCCGGCCAGGGCGAAGCCGGCGAGACCGACGTCCCGGATGACCACCGCGAGCCGCGCGAGGCTCCCGGGCGCGAGCGGCGCGCCGGCGGCGACGGCCGTCGCGGTGACGAGGTCGCCCCCGCCGGCCGCCGCGCCGCCGGCCGCGAGCCGGCGCTCCTCGTCGCGCCGCCAGTTCTCGACCGCGACCTCGAAGGGCTCGCGCTGCATGGTGAATCCCAGCGGGCTGGTCGCCCGCACCACGCGCCCCTGGCGGTCTATCCACGAATCGGTCGCCACGCCGGCGTACTCCTCGCGCACCTTCCAGGCCCGGAGCGTGTCGGGGAGCACCGGCACCCAGCGGTGCGCCACCGTGTCGCGCCGCGCGCTGTCGGATACGACCAGGGTGCTCTCCGCCAGAACGCGCACCGTGACGTCGCGCTCCTCCATGAGTATCGGATCGAACATCCGGAGGGCGTACGACCTGCCCACGGTGAGCTGCCGGCCGACGGCGAGCTGGAGCGGCAGCATGGTCGTCATCAGGATCGGATGATCCAGCCGGAGGCGGGTGCGCTCGGGCTCGCCGGCGCCCGCGTCAATCGCGAGGTCCAGCGCCGTGTCGCCCCGGACCGTGCCGGCGGCGCGGAACGCGCCGCCCGGCGCGTCGAGGGAGGCCACGAACCTGGTGAGGCGAAGGTCGCGCGTGAGATGGATCTCGCTGGTCAGCTCGGTGCGCTGCACCCGGCCCATCACCTGCAGGTCGAGCCGCATCAGGTCCCGCACCAGCAGGCCCGACGGATTCGTGTCCACCGTGGTGGAGGCGTACCCGATGGGGCCGCCGCCGGGGCCCATGGTGATGGAGTAGAACAGGGCGCCGGGGCCGACGGTGAGCGCCGCCTCGCGGATCTGCGTCGCGCTGGAGGGGAAGTAGACCCGCCGCACCAGCAGCGCGAGGCCCGCGCCCCACGCCGCCAGGATCAGCGCCGCCAGCAGCTTGCGGTTCAGGACAGGCTCCCCCCCGCCAGGCGGGCCTCGACCACCGCGCGCTCGGCGTCGGTGGCGGCGACGATCAGCACGGTCTCCGGGTGCTCGGCGCCCTGCCCGTGCTCGCCGAGCGCCGCGACCAGCGCCGCCGCGGCCGCCTCCAGCGGGAGCCGGTCGGGCGGGGCGCCGGCGCCCAGGGGCGGGAAGGCCAGGGTCCCGATCCGCCACTGCGCCGCCTGGCGGAGCGCGGCCAGGGCCGCGCGGCGCACCCCGTCGCGCGTGACGCCTTCGCCGCGCGCGGTGAGGACGGCGTGCACGACCAGCTCCGCGCCGAGCTCGCCGCCGCCGGTGACGACCGCGGCCCCGACCGCCAGCTCCCGGCGCACCCGGCACAGGTCGCGAAACGCCGGCCCCGCGTCCGCCTCGAGGCGGCGCAGGGCCGGCGTGATTGCGTCCAGGGTGCCGTTGGTGGGCCGGACCACCGCGTCCGCCGCGACGGACGCGAGGTCCCCCACGACCACGCGGATCAGCGTCGGCCGACCTGCCGGGCGCGGCGATACATCTGCGCCGCGTCGTCGGGGCGCGCCAGCCGGTCGTACACGACGCCGAGCCCGTAGAGCGCGCGGGGGTTCTCGGGCTGCAGCTCGGCGGCGCGCTGGTACGCCTTGAGCGCCCCGGCCAGGTCGTCCACGTGGTTCAGGGCTTCGCCCAGGTGGTAGTACGCCGCGGGGCGGTCCGGCTCCAGCTCGATGGCCCGCTTGAGGTGCGGTGCCGCCTCGCCCCACAGGCCCTTCCGGCTCATCACCACGCCCAGGTTGAACAGCGCCTCCGCGTGGTCGGGCTCGACCCGCAGCACCTTCTTGAGGTCGCGCTCGGCCGCCGCGAAGCGGCCCATCGCCCCCAGCAGCGCGCCGCGGTTGACGAGCAGCGTCGAATCCTCGGGCTCCGTCTCCAGCGCGCGATCCAGCTCCGAGAGCGCCGCCTCGTGGCTGCCCTCGGCGTCCAGCAGCAGCGCCAGGTTGTTCCGGGCCCGCACGTGCGTCGGGGCGAGCGCCAGGAGCTGCCGGTACAGCGTCTTCGCCGTCGCGCTCTGGCCGGACTGCGTTGCCGCCTTGGCATCGGCGTAGAGCACCTCGACGGGATCGGGCGGGGAGGGCGGGGGGGGCGGGGGGGGGACGGGGACCTGAACCGCCTCGGGCGCGGCCATCTCCGGCTGCGACGGAGCGGCACCGGCGCTCTCCGCCGGCGCCGCCTGCGCGGCCGCCGCTTCGGGCGCCGTCCGCTCGATCTCCACCGGGTCCGCGGGCTCCGCGGCGGCGCTCCCGTCCGCGCGGGCGGCGCGCGCGGCGATCACGGCCACGTCCTGTGCCTGCACAACCTCGAGATCGGCCCCGGCCTCGGGCCGCAGCTCGAGCTGCGCGGGATCGCAACAGCCGGCGGCGATGGAATCCGCGGCGCAGGGATCTTCCAGGGCGAGCGCCGGGCCGGCGATCTCCGTCCAGGGATCGAGGCCGTCGAGCGCGAGCACCGGCGCGAGAACCGCCGGGCGGCCGTCGGGCACGGGCCGGTACTGCGGCGCGAACGTCTCGGGAACGGGCGCGAGCGTGAGCGCGCCGTCGCCCTGGGCGTGGACGTCGGCGTGCCCGTTCCCATCCCCGTTGCCGTTCCCGTCGCTGATCACCTGCCGGTGCCGCCGCCTGGAACGACCCATGGCCCTCACTCCTTCCGCTTGCGTCCGGCCCGCCGAGCGCGCCGGGCCGCCGCCGGCCGCGCCACCCCCGTCGCCGCGCGCAGCCACTCGAGATAGGGCCGGTAGCCGCCCACCACGGGCAGGGCGACCAGCTCCGGCACCTCGTAGGGATGCAGGGCGGGCAGCGCCGCCGCCAGCGCCGCCCACCGGGCCGCCGTCGTCTTGAGGACGACCACGACCTCCTGCTCCTCCGTCACCGCACCCTGCCACCAGTAGGTCGAGACCGCCCCCGGCAACACGGTGCCGCAGGCCACCAACCGCCGCTCGACCAGGGTCCGCACCAGACGCTTCGCCACCTCCGCCGTGGGCGCCGTGGTGAGCGCGGCCAGAAACGGAGTGGAAGAGTCGTCTCGTCGCATCGCATCCCGGGTTCGCAGCGGACAGCGAAAATGCAGGTCCGGCCCCGGCCGCGCAAGAGGCTGAGGGGCTAGGGGTTAGGGGAGCAGGGGTGAAGCGGCGCGCGAAGGCTAGCGGCGCGCCCGGATCCCGAACAGCGCCAGGCTCACCGCCTCCGCCATGGCCCGGTATCCGGCGTCCCCGGGATGCAGGTGGTCCCCGCTGTCGTACGCGGGCAAAAAGCGCGTGGGATGGGCGGGATCGCGCGTCGCGGCGTCGAAGTCCACCACGCCGTCGAACGCGCCGCTGGTGCGGATCCAGCGGTTCACGGCCTCGCGCTTCGCCTCGCCCGCGGGGGTGTAGTAGCCGCAACTGTCGAACGGCGTCAGCGTGGCCCCATAGATCGTGAGCCCCAGCTCGTGCGCCCGCGCGATGAGTTGCCGGTAGCCGGCGATGATCCGGGCGGCGCTGACGTCCTGGTCCTTGAACGGCGCGAAGCTCGAGAAGCCGATGTCGTTGATGCCCTCCAGCACGATCACGTACCGGACCCCGGGCTGGCGCAGCACGTCGCGGTCCAGCCGCGCGAGGGCGCTCTGGCCCTCGTGGTCGTGCAGGATCCGGTTGCCGCTGATCCCCTCGTCCACCACGGCGAGGCGGCCCAGCGCGCGCGCCGCCGCCAGGCGCCGGGCGAGCGCGTCCGGCCAGCGGTCGTCCGCGTCCACGGTCGAGGCGTAGCCGTCGGTGATCGAGTTGCCGAGCGCGACGATCGCCGCCGCGCCGGCCGGGGCGCGCACGCTCACGCCGCTCAGGAAATACCAGCTCACCGACGTGGTGTCCGCCGGCATCGTGACGTCGGCGGTGTGGTCGCCCGGCGGCGAGACGTACGAGGTCGCCAGCGACAGCTCGTGATAGGTCGAGGCGGCGGTGGAGTCGGGCAGGTACAGGCTGATCGCCACGTGGGACAGCGGCGGCACCCGGAGCGCCACCGGATCGCTCAGCGCCGGGGCGCCGGCCGGGACGGTGAACGCGGAGTCGCCCCCGAACGTGAGCAGACGGCTCGTCCCGGGCACGATGCCCGCGCCCCCCGCTCCCCCCGCTCCCCCGGCCGCGAGCGCGATGCGCGCCGCGCCGATGACGAGCGGCGCCGGGCCGTACTCGTTCGAGAGACGCACCCGCACGGTGTCGCCGCCCATGCTGACCTTCACGATCTGCCGGATCGTCCGGCCATCGAAGGTGCGCAGGGAAGGCGGGTTCGAGGCCGGCGCGCCCTGGGGGCTCGCGGCCCAGGTGGCGACCCAGCGTCGCGCCTGCGCGGGGCGGGCGCCGCGCCCGGGCGTCTGGGCGGCGAGGGGCGCCGCGGCGAGCAGGGTGGCCGCGAGCGCGGCGGGAAGCGTGCGCCGTACCATCGTCGTCCTCCGGTCCGGGGTCGGGCTGCGGGGCGAGGGACCTGAAGGCTCGCTCCCCCGGGCCCCGGGCACAACCGGGCCCCGCCGGGGTAGCGCGTGCGGACGGGGCGCCCCATCTTGCCGGACCCCAAGACTGTCGGCGCAGCCCCGCTCCCCCGATGGGGGCGCCGCGATGACGGGGCCGCGCCAAAGCCTCGCATGGAGGAGCGTCTCATGATCCGTCGTGCCGGACACGCCCTGCCGCTCGCGCTCCTGCTCGCGCTCCTGCCTCTGCCGGCAGCGGCCGGCACCGGGCCGATCCACCTGCGCGACTACCGCGCCCTGGTGCGCATCGCCTCGCCGCGGTTCTCGCCGGACGGCAAGCGGCTCGCGTTCCTGACGGTGCGGTCCGACTTCCTCCGCGACACCTACGACGCGACGCTGCGCGTGATGGACGTCTCCGGCGGCCCGTCGCGGGTCCTGGTGACCGGGATGCGGGGCCTCCATAGCCCGCGCTGGGCGCCCGACGGCCGCACCATCGCCTTCCTCGCGGCGGCGCGCGGGGAGGGGGGGAAGCCGCAGATCTACGTCGTGGCGGCGGCGGGGGGCACGCCGAAGCAGCTCGGGGACGCGCCCAACGGCGTCGAGCAGTTCTCCTGGAGCCCGGACGGGCGGACCGTGGCCTTCGTGACACCGGACCACTCGCCGCTCAGCGCGGAGGACGTGCGCGCCCATCACGACCTGTTCACCATCCACGCCGACGACTACCAGATCGAGCGGCCGCCGGTCCCGTCGCACATCTGGCTCATGTCGGTGCCGGGCGGGCCGGCGCGCCAGCTCACCCACGGGACCGCCAGCGTGCTGGAGGGTGCGCCGCCCTTCGCCGGCGCCCCGTCCGCGCCCTCCTGGTCGGCGGACGGCCGCTGGCTCGTGTACACGCAGCAGGCGAACGACCATGACGCCAACACCGACAGCACGCGCATCATGGCGGTGAGCGTGGCCAGCGGCGAGGAGCATCCGCTCACGGAGCATCACACCTACGAGTACACGCCGCGGTTCGCCCCCCGGGGCGACGCGGTCGCCTGGCTGTATCCGCACGGGCCGGGCCCGCTCAGCGTGATGGACCTGTTCGTCGGCGCGCCGGCGGGCGGCGTGGCGCGCGACGAAAGTGCCGGCCTCGATCGGGACATCGGCGCCGGCTTCGCGTGGCTCCCCGACGGCGGCGGCCTGGTGGGGATCGCCGACGATCGCGTTCGCCAGGTCGTGTACGTGCAGCCGCTGCACGGCCCGGGGCGCGCGCTCGACCTGGGCGACCTGGAGGCGCTCGACCTGGCGGTCTCGTCCCGGGGCGCGCTGGCCGTCGTGGCCGACGGCGAGGGCAGCGCCCCGGAGCTGTACCTGGTGCCGGGCACGGACGGGCGCGCGAGCCCCGAGCGGCTGACCGATTTCAACCGCGGCTTCGGGGCGTACACCTGGCCGCGCAGCGTCGAGGTGAGCTGGACGGCGCCCGACGGGCAGCCGGACGACGGCATCCTGACCTATCCCGACGGCTACCAGGCCGGCCGGCGCTACCCGCTGGTGGTGTACAGCCACGGCGGCCCCGAGGCCGCCTCGACCGAGGGCTTCGACACCAACGAGATCGGGCCGCTGCGCGACCTGTTCGCCGCGGACGGCTACCTGGTGCTCGAGCCGAACTACCGCGGCAGCGACAACCTCGGGAACGCGCACGAGCACGCCATCTACCGCGACCCCGGCGAGGGCCCGGACCGCGACGTGATCTCGGGAATCCGGACGGTGGAGGCGCGGGGCATCGTGGACACGGCACGCATCGCGGCCGTGGGCCACTCCTACGGCGGGTACATGACCTCCTGGCTGATCGGGCACCAGCACTTCTGGCGCTGCGCGGTCGTGGCCGACGGCGTGACGGACTGGACCCAGGAGTACGAGCTGCCCGGCGCCGGCAATCTGGCCTGGACGGCGGGATCGCTGGGCGGCAGCCCGTGGGATTCGGCCAGCGCCGCGCTGTACCGCACCGGCTCGCCGATCACCTACGCGGACCAGATGAGCACGCCGACGTTGATCCTCTCCGGCACGGCCGACATCACGGTGCCGATCACCGAGTCGTTCGCGCTGTACCACGCGCTGGCGGACCGGCACGTGCCGGTCAGGTTCATCGGCATCCCGGGGGCCTACCATTCCCCGCAGGACCCGGTGCACCGGGAGCTGTACTACCAGGCGATCGAGCGGTGGGTGGTGCAGCACCTCGGCACGGCGCAGCCGACGCCCTGACCGCGGGGCCGCGCCCGCGCGGCATCCCGCATCTCCGCACAGGAGGAGTGAGCATGAACGGTGGCCCCGGCATCACCCGTTGGGCGGCGCTCGCTGGTCTGGTGATCGTGGTCGCGCCGCCGCTCGCGGCCCAGCAGCGCGGGCCGGCGCTCGCGCGGCTCGAGGTCGTGGTGCCGCATTCGGTGGATCGCGCCGTGGCGCGGGGCACCCGCTCCGTGACCGGCGCGCCGGGCCCCCGGTACTGGCAGAACTCGTCCGACTACCGGATCGCGGCCGACGTCACGCCCGCCGACTCGATGCTGCGCGGCGACGAGACCGTGACCTACCACAACGCGTCGCCGGACACGCTGCCCTACGTGGTCTTCCACGTCTATCAGAACCTCATGGGGCCCGACGCCGCGCGGCAGCAGCCGGCGCCCGGCCACACGCGGGGCATGGTGCTGGACCTGGTGGAGGTGGACGGGCGACGCATCGAGGTCCCGGACAACATGGTGGGGCGCGACGCCGGGCCCGGGATGGCGAGCGTGCGCGGGACCGAGATGATGGTGCCGCTGCCGGCGCCCCTCCTGCCGGGCGGCCAGGCCGCCTTCCACATCCGCTGGCACTTCAAGATCCCGCCGAGCTACGCGCCGCGCATGGGGATGCAGGACAGCACCACCGGCCAGATCGCGCAGTGGTACCCGCAGATCGCGGTGTACGACGACCTGCACGGCTGGGACCGGCAGCAGTACATCGGCTCCGGCGAGTTCTACTGCGACTACGGGCACTTCACCTACAGCGTCACCCTGCCCGCCGGCTTCATCGTGGGCGGGACGGGCGTGCTCACCAACGCCGACCAGGTGCTGACGGCGGCCGAGCGCGCCGCGCTCCGGCAGGCCGCGTCGAGCGATCAGGTCGTCCACGTGCTCACCGCCGGCCAGTTCGGCCCCGGCAGGGCGACGACGGGGACGGCGGGAGAGCCCCTGACCTGGCGGTTCGACGCCGACAGCGTGCGCGACGTCGCGTTCTCCTTCGGCGACCACTACCTGTGGGACGCGACGCGGGCCATGGTGGATTCGGCGGCGCACCGCTACGCCGCCGTGAACGTGTTCTACCGCGAAGGCGCGCCGCGCTTCGACCAGGTGGCCCTGATGGCCCGCTCGGCGCTCGAGACCCACTCCGCCCGGATGGTGCCCTACCCCTACCCGCAGCTCACCGAGACGGAAGGCGGCCGCGGCGGGATGGAGTATCCCATGACCGTGTTCGTCGGAGCCGACTCGGGCCTGTACCGCGAGGACATGGTGACCGCGCACGAGATCGGGCACGAGTGGTTCCCGATGCTCGTCGGCAGCAACGAGACGCGCTACGGGTGGATGGACGAGGGGCTCAACACCTTCGACACCTACTTCGCGACCGACGCGTATCTGCCGCCGTCGTTCAAGGGCTACGGCGTGAAGGAGGACCACGACACGTACGTGACCTTCGTGCGGAACGCCGACGAGGACCTGCAGATCATGTCGCCGGCCAACGCCTTCGGGGTGGTGGACGCGGGCTACGACGTCGAGGCCTACTCCAAGCCGGCCGGCGCGCTGTGGGCGCTCCGCTCGATCCTGGGCAACGACGAGTTCTACCGCGCGTACCGCGCCTACATCCACCGCTGGGCGTACAAACACCCCTCGCCGTGGGATTTCTTCCGCACCTTCGACGACGTGACGGGCCAGGATCTCGACTGGTTCTGGGAGCCGTGGTTCTTCTCCCGCGAGTGGCTGGACCAGGCGGTGACCGGCGTGCGGCACCAGGGCCGCGACCTCGTCGTGACGGTGGAGAACCGGGGCGGCCTCTACGCGCCGGTGGACGTGACCGCGACGCTCGCGGACGGCGGGACGGTGTCGTGGCGGGCCCCGGCGTCCGTCTGGTTCGGCGGCGCGCGGACCATCACCACGCGCCACGCGGTCCCGGGCCGGGTCACGGCCGTCACGCTCGATGCCGCGCGGAACTTCCCGGACATTGACCGGACGAACAACGTCTGGACGGCGGGGAAATAGGAGCCGACATGAGATCCGTCTCGCGCCTGATCGTCGCCGTCTCCGCGTGCGCCGCCGGCCTGGGCGCCCTGCCGCCCGCCCGGCTCGCCGCCCAGACGCGCCTGCTGCACCAGCCGGACGTGAGCGCGCGGTACGTCGCGTTCGCCTACGCGGGCGACATCTGGCTGGTGCCCCGCTCGGGGGGCGACGCCCGGCGCGTGACCAGCTCGCCCACCGTGGAGAGCGACCCGCACTTCTCGCCCGACGGCAGGTGGCTGGCCTTCACCGCCGAATACGGCGGGAACCCCGACGTCTATGTCGTGTCGGTGGACAGCGGCGGGACGCCGCGGCGGCTCACCTGGCATCCCGGCCCCGACATGGTCCGCGGCTGGACGCCGGACGGCGACAGCGTCGTGTTCGTCTCCACCCGCACCGGCGTGCCGGACGCGGAGCCGAAGCTGTGGGCCGTGGCGCTCACCGGCGGGATGCCGCAGCCGCTGCCGGTGCCGCGCGCCCAGGCGGGCGAGATCTCGCCCGACGGCCGCTTCATCGCCTACCAGATGGTGCGGCCGTGGGAGACCGAGGAGCGCTACTACCGCGGCGGCCAGAACCAGCCGATCCGCGTCCTCGACCTCACGGACGACTCGATGACCGAGGTGCCGTGGACGGACAGCCGCGACCAGCAGCCGGTGTGGCTGGGGCGCACCATCTACTTCATCTCCGACCGCGACTGGATCAACAACGTCTGGGCGTACGACACCGGGACGAGGACGCTCAGGCAGATCACCCACCACCGGAACTACGAGGTCGAGAGCGTCAGCGCCGGCGCCGGGATGGTGGCGTACGAGCAGGCGGGCGACATCCACCTCTACGATCCGGCCACCGGGACCGACCGCACGCTCGACGTGCGGGTCACGGGCGACTTCCCCTGGGCCATGCCGCACGCGGTGGACGTGTCGAAGGATCTGATCGCGCCCCAGCTCTCGCCCACCGGGGTGCGCGCGCTGTTCGAGGCCCGGGGCGACGTGTTCACCGTGCCGGTCGAGAAGGGCACGTGGCGGGACCTCACCCGCTCCTCCGGCGTGGCCGACCGCACGCCCGTCTGGTCGCCCGACGGGCGGCGGATCGCCTGGTTCAGCGACGCGTCGGGCGAGTACCAGCTCATGGTGGGCGACCAGGACGGCGTCAATCCGCCCCGCGCCTACCCGCTGGAGCACCCCACGTACTTCTACTCGCCCGCCTGGTCGCCCGACGGGAAGAAGATCCTGTTCAGCGACGCCGAGACGAACCTGTGGGTGCTCGACCTCGCGACGGGCCGGGAAAGCCACGTGGACCAGGACAACTACACCTGGCCCGACCGCGACCTGGCGCCGGCCTGGTCGCCGGACTCGAAGTGGATCGCGTACACCAAGCGCCTCATGGGCTCGCAGTTCCACGCGGTGTTCGTGTACGACGTCGCCACCGACTCGACCCGCCAGCTCACCGACGGCCTGTCCGACGTCATTGATCCCGCCTGGGACGCCAGCGGCCGCTACCTGCTGTTCCTGGCCTCGACCGACTTCGCCTTGAACACCGGCTGGCTGGACATGTCGTCCTACGACCGGCCGGTGCAGCGGGGCGTGTACCTGGCGGTGCTCTCCAAGTCCGACTCGTCCCCGCTGCTCCCGCAGAGCGGCGACGAGCCGGCCGACACGGGCAAGGCCGCGGCGGATACCGGGGCAGGGGCGGCGCGGCGCGCCCACGAGCCGCCGGCGGTGCGGATTGATTTCGACGGGTTCATGCAGCGCGTGGTCGCGCTCGACGTGCCCAGCCGCGACTACGCCGGCCTCGAGGCGGGTGGCGCGGGCGAGTGGTTCTACCTGGAGCGCGTGCCGCATCACGCCGACGTGCTGCACCGCTACGACCTCAAGGAGCGCAAGGCGATCGCGTTCCTCCCGGCGGTGGCCGAGGGCTACGCCATCTCGTTCGACGGCAAGAAGCTGCTCTACCAGAGGGCGAAGGAGGACGGGACCCCCACGCACCAGTGGGCGGTGGTGGACGCGACGGGGCCGGCGCCCGCCGCGGACAAGGGGACCCTGGCCACGTCCGACATGCGGATCACCATTGATCCGCGGGCGGAGTGGCGGCAGATCTTCGACGAGGCGTGGCGCATCGAGCGCGACTACCTCTACGTGGCCAACATGAACGGCGCCGACTGGCCGGCCATCAAGCGGAAGTACGCGGTGTTCCTGCCGTACGTCATGCACCGGGCCGACCTCACCGAGCTGCTCTCCTGGATGCAGGGGGAGCTGGCCCTGGGGCACAGCTTCGTCGGGGGCGGCGACCTGCCCAAGGCCGACGCCCTCCCGGCCGGCCTGCTGGGCGCCGACCTCACGGTCGCCGACGGCCGCTACCGCATCGCGAAGATCTACACCGGCGAGAACTGGAACCCCGACCTCCGGGCGCCGCTCTCGGCGCCGGGCGTGGACGTGCGCGCGGGGGACTACATCCTGGCCGTGAACGGCCGGAACCTCGCGCCGCCGGAGAGCTTCTACGAGCCGTTCGTGGGCACGGTGGGCAAGCAGACCGAGCTCAGGGTGAACGGGCGGCCCACCCTCGAGGGCTCGCGCCTGGTCACCGTCGTGCCCATCGCCAGCGAGCAGGCGCTCCGCACCCGCGACTGGATCGAGTCCAACCGCCGGCTGGTGGACTCGCTCTCCGGCGGGCAGCTCGCCTACATCTACGTCCCCAACACCGGCGAGGGCGGCTACGCCAGCTTCAACCGCTACTACTTCGCCCAGCAGGAGAAGCACGGCGCCATCATTGACGAGCGGTTCAACCACGGCGGCAGCATCGCCGACTACATGGTGGACATCATGAGCCGGCCGCTGCACGGCTACTTCAACCAGCGGCTGGGCGACCGCTACAACGCGGTCACCGCGCCCGCCGCCGCGATCTGGGGCCCCAAGGTGATGATCATCAACGAGATGAGCGGCTCCGGCGGCGACATGTTCCCCTACATGTTCAAGCAGATGCGCATCGGGCCGCTGGTGGGCACGCGCACCTGGGGCGGGCTGGTGGGCTGGGGCGGCGAGCCGCAGCTGATTGACGGCGGCTTCATCAGCGCGCCGAGCACCGGGTTCTACGATCCGTCGGGCCACTGGGCGGTGGAGAACCAGGGCGTCGCGCCCGACATCGAGGTGCAGCAGGATCCCGCGGCGCGCATCGCGGGTCGCGACCCGCAGCTCGAGCGCGCGGTGGCGGTCGCGATGCAGCTGCTGCGCGAGCACCCGGTGCACTTGAAGGGCGAGCCGCCGGCGCC
>JAJYLI010000053.1 GCA_021787855.1 bacterium
GACTGGGACGAGCTCCGGAAGGCCGAGGACGAGATCCGCGACGTGGATCCGCTGGCCAATCCCGAGGACGGGTTCCCCGGGGACGATTGGGGGCCGGGGTCTCCGAAGCGGTGAGCGGCGAGGAGTGCTCACCCCTCACCTCCCGCTCCGGACGCTTCACCTCCGTGCAGCACCTCCCTCACCTTCTGAAGCAGCTCCTCCAGCGTCCACGGCTTGGCGATGTGGGGCACCGCCTGGAGGTTCGCCGAGGCGGGCTCCGGCGACGCGTAGCCGCTGGCGAACAGGAAGCGGACCCCCGAGCCGTCGCGCCGCACGGCCTCGTACAGCTCGCGGCCGCCGAGGCGCGGCATGATCACGTCCGAGATCACCAGGTCAATCTCGGCCGCGTGGGCGCGGTAGGCCTCGAGCCCTTCCTGGCCGTCGCGGGCGAGCAGCACGCGGTAGCCGTGGCGCTCCAGCACGCGCCTGGCGGCGCGCCGGATCCCCTCCTCGTCCTCCACCACCAGGATGGTCTCGTGCCCGCCGGGCGCGGTGGCGGCGCCGGCGGCCGGCGCGACCGCGGCCTCCTCGACGCCGGCCGGCGCGAGGGGGAGATAGACCGTCGCCGTGGTCCCCCGCCCCGGTGCGCTCGCCAGATGGATGACGCCGCCGAGCTGGCGCACCAGCGCGTACGCCATCGAGAGCCCGAGCCCGGTGCCCGCGCCGGGGTCCTTGGTGGTGAAGAACGGCTCGAACGCCCGCTCGCGGGTCTCCTCGTCCATCCCCGCGCCGGTGTCCGCGATGGCCAGCGCGGCATACTCCCCCGGCGCCGGAGCGCCCAGCGCCGAGGCCTGCCGGGTCGTGAGCGGAGCGGGCCGCGTCTGAAGACGGAGCGTGCCGCCGGCCGGCATCGCGTCCCGGGCGTTGGTGACCAGGTTGACCAGCACCTGCTCGATCGCGCCGCCGTCGCCGAGCACCACGAGCCGCGGCAGCTCGTGCGTGACGTGGATCTCGATGTTCTCCGGCACCACGCGCTTGAGCAGCCCGCTCGACTCCTCCACCACCCGGACCAGATCCAGCGGCTGCGGGGCGAGGGCCTCGCGCCGGCTGAACGCCAGCAGCCGCCGCACCATCCCCGCCCCGCGGCCGGCGGCCGCGCGCAGCTGGTCCAGCTCCGAGCGCAGCTCGACCGACCCGGGCGGCAGCGCCGCCGCCATCAGCTCCGCGTTGGCGACCACCACGGTGAGCACGTTGTTGAGATCGTGGGCGATGCCGCCGGTGAGCTGCCCCACGGCCTCCATCTTCTGGGACTGCCGGAGCTGCGCCTCCAGCTCCCGATGCCGGACGACGTCGGCCGCGAGATTGTGGTGCGCGATCTCCACCTCGCGCGCCCGCGCCCGCGCCTGCTGCCACAGCCGCGCCAGCAGCGCGAGCAGGCCGGACACGGACAGGCCCACGACCAGCGCGATCTCGTCCACCGGCGCGCGCATCGCGGCCAGGCCCGTGGCCTTGACGCTGGCCTGCTCCTGACCGGCCAGGGCCCACCACAGGACGAACGTCGCCGAGGCCGCCGCGACGCCCGTCACGGCCGGCAGCCAGGTCGGGGCGCGCCCCGCCGGCGTGCCTCCGCTCGCACGCCACGCGGCGGCGGTCACCGCCGCGCTCGCCGTCGCCAGGAGGAACGCCGCGACCGGACTCATCGGCGCGCCGCGGCCCATGACGTAGGCCGGCCCGAGGCGCATCAGGTCCACCAGGCCGCCGACCACGGCCAGCGCCACGGCGGTCATGCCCAGCAGCCCGAGCCACGCCGAGCGCGCCCGCCAGCGGCGCGCCTCGGCCCCCACCAGCTCCGCGGCGCCGAGCACCAGCAGGCACAGCGCGCTGGTCGTGGGAACGTAGCGGGCGCCGCCGGCGAGCGGCGGGGCCCAGGCGAGCCAGCGGCCCAGCCCGATGTCCAGCCCCGCGGTCGAGGTGGCGAGCGCCACCAGCGCGACCAGGATCGCGCCCGACCCCGCGGCCCCGGCGATCCGCCGCCGGCCCCACCCCAGCGACATCAGGCCCGCCGCGCCCGCCGCCAGCCCGAGCGCCGTGAACGGGTTCAGGCTGAGCGACGCCTGCGTGGCGCCCAGCGTGAGGCTGGCGGGTCTCAGCACCACCGTGCTGAACAGCGCGGCCGCGACCAGCACCCCCGCGCCGGCGACGATCAGGTCACGGCGGGCTTCGGCGGGCAGGGTGGCATCAGGCTCCACGCGCACTCCGGATGCGGGACGGGTTTCCCGCCGGCTCCGGGAGGGAGGGGCCGGCGAAACGGAGAAGTGTCCGGGCCGCGCGAGTGCGGGTCAAGGGGCACGCCACGCCGCCGAGTCGCCGGCCTTGTCGGGACGCGGCGCGGCCCTAGGTTTCGCGGGGTTCCCTCAGCGACGACGGACGAATTGAGCAGAGTCCTCAAGTGGATCGGGCTCGTGGCGGGCGCGGCGGCGCTGTGCCTGCTGCTCGCGGCCCTCGCGTTCCGGGCGGCGCTCGACCGGCACGTGGACCGCCGCTACGCTTTCGCGCCCGTGGTCCCGGCGGTTCCCGCGGACGGCGCCGCGGTCGCGCGCGGCCGCCACCTGGCCGTCGCCATCGCCGCCTGCGTGGCCTGCCACGGCGACGACTTCGGCGGGCGCGCGGTGGTGGACAACGCCGTCTTCGGGCACATCTACGCCCCCAACCTCACCCGCGGCGCGGGCGGCGTCGGCCGCTCGTTCACGGCCGCCGACTGGGCGCGCGCCATCCGGGACGGCGTGGGGCCCGACGGCCGCGGGCTGGTGGTGATGCCGTCGGACGAGTACGAGCACCTGAGCGACGCCGACCTCGGCGCGCTGATCGCCTTCCTCCAGCGGCTGCCGCCGGTGAGCCACGCGCTCCCGCCGACCCGCCTCGGGCCGCTCGCCGCGGGCCTGATCGTGCTGGGCCGCGCGCGGATGATCGCCGCCGAGACGATGCGCCATCCGGTCCCCGCGACGGGCGCGCCGGCTCCGGGCGACACCGTGGCCCTGGGCCGCTACCTCGCCACCGTCGGCGGCTGCGCGGGGTGCCACGGGCCGGGCCTCGCCGGCCAGCGGGTCCCGGGCGCGCCGCCGGGCACGCCGGCCGCCAGCGACCTCACGCGGAGCGGCATCGGCGCCTCGTGGACCGAGGCGCAGTTCGCCGGCGCCCTGAGAACCGGCGTCCGGCCGGACGGCACGCCGATCAATCCGTTCATGCCGTGGAAGTACGCGGGCCAGATGAGCGACGGGGAGATCGCGGCGATCTGGGCGTACGCCCGGACCCTTCCGCCCGCACACCGGTGAGCGGGTGCGAAGTGAGGCCTCTCCCCTATCTCGCCTCCAGCATCCCCACCGCCCCGTTGGTGGCGTCGGCGAACGCGTGGGTCACGAAGGGGTAGGTGCCCGGCTCGGCCAGGCGGGTCTCGAAGATCATCCCGCCCCCCGGCGGCACCGCCTCCGTCTGCACGCCCGTGAGGGCGTGCGCGGGGTCGTCGTCCACGTAGACGCTCGAGAAGATCGCGCCCACCACGTGGAACGCCGCCAGGCGGTTGGGGCCCGCGTCCACCACGTAGAAGCGCAGCAGCTCGCCCGCCTTCACCCGGATGGGGTGGTCGGCGTACTGGTGCGCGATGCCGTTGAACGTGACGTAGTCGGGCGCCCCCTGCAGCAGCTTCTGCCAGTCGAGCTGCCGGGCGCCCGCGCTGTCGGCCGCGGGCATGGTGTACCACTCGCCCTGCACGAACACGAACTCCCGGGCCGGCGGCAGCGGCGTCGGCGGATCCACGATCAGCGCGCCGTACATCCCGTTGGCGATGTGCATCGCCACCGGCGCCGTCCCGCAGTGGTACAGGAACACGCCCGGCACCTCCGGCGACCAGCGGAATTCCTCCGAGTCGCCGGGCATCACGTTGGTATAGACGCGGCTGGGCGCGATCTGCGCGGCGTGGAAATCAATGCTGTGCGGCATCAGGCCGTGGTTGACGAGCGTGAAGTCCACGGTGTCGCCCTGGCGGACGCGCAGCGTCGGCCCCGGCACCCGGCCGTCGAAGGTCCAGGCCTCGTACACGACGTCGGGCGCGATGGCCAGGTGCACGTCCCGCACCTCCAGGCGGACCTTCACCAGCCGCGTCCGAGGCGGCTGCGGCGCGCGCGGATCTATCGGGGCGGGCGCGCTCGCGGTGCCGATCGCGGCCTCGCCGTGCGAGATGTCCGCCGGCGGCGCGGTCCACGACTCGGCCAGGTTGTCGGCGTTGGAGGACGCGCGCGAGGGCCGCTGGCAGCCGCCCGCCGCGGCCACGAGGAGGGAGAGAACGCCGATCGAGCCACGACGCGTGCACTTCTTCATGGACAACCTCATGGGATTCGCCGGTTGAACGCCGCGCCCATCGTCACCTCGTCACTTCATCACCTTCCCGTGGGTCTTCCCGCCGGCGTATTTCGCGCCCAGGTCGTCGAGCATGCGATGGAACCGCTCGTGCACCCCGGCGCCCATCTCCAGCTCCTCGTGCCGGTCGAACGCCGCGGCGATCCGGCCGTCGGCCTCGGCGTCCAGCACGCCGTCCGCGTCCGGAAACAGCACGTCGTCCTCGAGGGCGATGTGCTCCTCGAGCAGGGCGGCGTACTCGTGCGCCGCGGCGGCGAAGCGGCGCCGGGCGGCGGGATCGGCGTCGAGCGCGGGCAGCTCGCGGCGGAGCCGCCCCACCAGCCGGCGGCCCTCGGCGTGCTGCTCCAGCAGCAGGTCCACCGGCCCCTGGCCGGCCGCGAGGCCGCGCGTGGCCAGCTCGGGAAACAGGATCCGCTCCTCTTTCGCGTGATGGCAGCCGTCGGCGAACACGGTGAAGAATTCCACCAGCGCTTCCGCGTCCCCGGACCTCGGCGCCTCCCCGCCGTCGGCCTGCGCCGCGAGCGCCTCCAGCACGGCCAGCGCCCGCCTGATGCCCCGGTGCTCCGCCTTCAACGTCTCCGTCGCTCGCATGGTCATCCTCCAGTCTGGTTACGCCCGCGGGGCCGGCGCCGCGGACGGCGCCCGGGCCGGGATCCCCGGGACCGCGGCCCGTGGCCGCGCGATGGCCGCGCTCCGCCCGGCCCGGCGTCGCACGCTCGTCGCGGTCGCGGCGACGAACAGCAGGATCGCCGCCGCGTTCAGCAGCCCGCCCCAGCGGCGCACGGCCCACCAGCCGCCGAGGTCCCCGGCCACCCGCAGGACGAGCGACGCGTGCAGCAGCGCGAGGTGGGCGTAGAACGACCGGCGGTACGCCATCGCGAGCCCCGTCACCGCCGGCAGGATGATGGGCGCGTGGCCGAAGATCATCGAGAACACGAAGCCCACGAACACCGCGTGCAGCGCCGCGTCGTAGGGGGGGCCGCCCACCAGCCGTCCCGCCTCGACGCCGAACAGGACGCCCGCGGCGGCCAGCCACGCGTACCCCGAGAGCATGGCCACGGCGATGTAACGCGTGAGCCCCCGCTGGCGGATGGTCCGGCGAGTCACGTCGTAACGGAACAGCCAGGCCGCGGTCGCCAGCAGGGCGACGCCCAGCACCCGGTCGCCGGCCGCCGGCGCCGCGCCCGCCAGCGCCGGCCCGGCGAGCAACGCCGCCATCGCCACCGCGAACGCCGCCCGGCTGGCGGGGCCGGGCCGCAGCACGCGGCTCAGCTCCAGCCGCTCGCCGGCGATGGTGAGCACCAGGAACGCGATCCACCACGGCACCAGGCGAAAGACCGGCCAGCCGGCCAGCCACGCCAGGTTGCCCGCGAGCCAGCTCGCCGCGCCGAGCGAGAGCGCGACGTGGTGCAGCGCCGGCTGCCGGCGCGTGATCGCCAGCGAGAGGCCGACCAGACCGCCGCTCGCCGCGGTGATGAGGACGGGGCCCGCGGCCGCCCACGCGCCGCCCGCCAGGAGCGCCAGGGCGCCGAGCCCCGCCAGCGCCGGGAAGGCGAACCCGCCGCGCCGGCCGAGGGCCGCGGCGCCCGACCGACGCCGACCGGACTGCGCGTCGGTCGCCGTGCCGCCCGCGCGATCCGGCCCGTGGCCGAGGGCCACCGCGCGCTCCAGCGTGATGAGGGTCCCCAGGAATCCGCCCACCATCAGCGGGCCGTGGTCCGCCGGCGGCGCGACCGGCAACGCCGGCACGCCCCATCCGATCCGCGCGAGCCCCGCGTACAGGCCGGCCAGCAGCGCCAGCCCGGCCGGCAGCAGCAGCGCGCCCGGCGCGGCCCTCACCGGATCATCGCGGGCGTCCACCGCGGCTCCCACACGATGCGCACGGCCACCGACGTCACCCACCCGAGCGCGCCCACCCGGTCCTCGATCTCGCGGGTGATGAGGTCGCCCAGCGGGCAGGCCGGCGTCGTCATGGTCATGGTCACCACGACGTCCCCCTCGGTGATCCCGAGGTCGTAGACCAGGCCCAGCTTGACGATCGAGAGCCCCAGCTCGGGGTCCATCACCCCGACGAGCTTGCGATAGACCTGGTTCTGCCGGTCCTCCAGCGAGCCGGCCGGGACGGCGCCGCAGCTCACGCCGCCGGCTTCCCGATCGCGATGCGCCACACCTCCGGCCCCTGCTCCAGCGGCGTCCAGGTGAACCGCCCCGGCCGCTCGGCCTGGAACTCGTAGTACAGCGGCTTGGGGTTGTGGTCGTTCACCAGCTCGAACTGCTCGCCCGGGGCGAGCGCGTCGAAGGTCCGGTGGATGGTGGGGTGCTTGTCCCTGGGCGGGATCACCCGCACGTCGAGCTGCCGCATGGCCGTCTCCGGTGAAGGTCCGCCGGGCAAGCTAGGCGGCCCCCGGCCGCTTGTCAATGTTGTGGTGGTATTTACCACCTTAATTGACACAAGGGGAACCGGCGGCTAGCTTGGAGCATGGCCCCGTCCCCGCGCGCCGTCCCCGCTCCCCCCGCCGCCCCGGCCCTCGCCGCCGCGGGCTTCGGCGCCAGCCGCCGCGGCCTGCTCGAGGCCTTGAAGCGCCTCGGCCCCGCCACGCTGCGCGAAGCGGCCGCCGACCTGGGCCTCTCCCGCGAGACCGCGCGGGAACACCTCAACGCCCTGGCGGCGGACGGCCTGGTGACCCGGGCCGGCACCCGGCGAGCCGGGCCGGGGCGGCCGGAGGTGCTCTACCGGCTGGCCGACCGCGCCGAAGCGCTGTTTCCCCGGCGCGACGCCCAGGTCCTGGCCGAGCTGGCCGCCTGGCTCCTGGCCCGCGGGGGCGAGGCCACGCTGCGGCGGTTCTTCGTGCGGCGGACCGCGCCCCGGCTCGCGGCCGCGAAGGCGCGCCTGGCGGGACTCCGCGGCCGGCGGCGCCTGGAGGAGGTGGCCCGCATTCTCTCGGAGGAGGGCTACATGGCGAGCGCCGCGGACGGCGCGATCCGTCTGGCGCACTGCCCGATCCTCGGCGTGGTCGGGGTCACCCGCCTGCCCTGCCGCGCGGAGCTCGCGATGGTCGAGGCGCTGCTGGGCCGGAAGCTGCGCCGGACGGACTATCTGCCCGATGGAGGGACGTCCTGCTCCTACGCGGTAGATCCCCCCCCGGTCCGCGCCCGGGGCGGGCCCGGGGTCAGGGCCCCGCAGGGGCTCTGAGCGCCCGCTCGAACAGCTCCCGGATCTGCGGCAGGCAGCCGTCGCCGGCGCACGGGAGCTTGCCGATCCCCACCACCCGCATCTCGCGGATCACCGGAAACGCGATGGGCAGCCGGAGCCGTGTCCCGTCGGCCAGCATCACCGTCGGCGTGCCCCGCACCTGCCAGCGCTCCCGTCCCTCCCGCGCCTCCGCCGCCACCGCCGCGCCCGCGGCGCCGCCGTCGAGGTCACGCGCCATCGCGGCCGTGTCGAGCCCCATCTGCTTCGCGATGTCGAGCAGCACTTCCCGCCGGCCGATGTCGCGACCCTCGGCGAAGAACGCCCGCCGCACCGCCAGGTCGAACGCCAGCGCCGCCCCGTGGCCCTGTCGCGCCGCGCTCCACGCCGCCTCGAACGCCGGCAGCGTCGTGGTGGGGAAATCGTCGCCCTGGAACGGCGCGAAGACGGCCGCCGGCTCCTGGATGGCCGCGAGCCACCACTCCTGCTCCAGCAGCGCGCGCGGCACCCCCGGCCGCCCGAACAGCTCGAAGGGGTACGGGCGCACCCGCAGCGTCACACGACCCTCGTACTCGGACATCACCCGGTGCAGGCGCACGGCCGCCACGTAGCACCAGGGTCAGTAGTACTCGGCCCACTTCCACAGCTCGACCATGGGAACCCCCGCGTTGCCCTCGGCCCTCACAGCTTCCGGTCCAGAAACTCCTTGAGCACGACCGCGCCGTTGCGCTCCTCGTCGCGGGCCGCGTACACGAACGTCACCCGCCCGCGGCGCGCCATGGCCAGCAGCGGCTCCCAGGCCGCGGGGTTGGCCCTGAGCTCGGCCAGGTAGCGCCGCCGGAATTCCGGCCACCGCTCCGGCACGTGGCCGTACCAGCGCCGCAGCGCCGCGCCGGGCGCGACCTCCTTGGCCCACTCGTCGAGCTTGAGCCGGCCGGTGGCGACGCCGCGCGGCCACAGCCGCTCGACCAGCACCCGCCGGCCGTCGGACGCCGCCGCCGGGTCGTAGGCCCGCTTCAGGACGATCACGCTCTCACCTCCGCCGCGCTCCGCGCGCCGCCATCGCCCGCGCTCCCCCGCCCCCGCTCATCCCGGATAGGTGACGACCCTGCCCCACAGGTCCGCCGTGCCCCAGATCCCCTCCCGCAGGCACTCGAGCTGCACGATCTGGCTGTGGTCCACGAACAGGTTGACCTCCGGCCCGTAGTGCTTCACGTACCAGGCGAACACCTCCGGGTCGGCGGCCTCGAACATGACGTGCTCCACGCCGAGCGCGGCGATGATCCGCGCCGCCACGTCGGTGCGCCACACCTTCACGTTCTCCGTGATCCCCTCCGACTCGATCATGATCAGCGGGGCGCCGGCGTCGAGGAAGCGGCGCGCCATCGCGATCGCCCACTCGACGTCCCGGGTGCCCTCCTGCTCCAGCTCCTCGGCGCGGGTCGCGCCGCCGGCGCCGAACTGGATGCCGACCTCCGGCTTGGCCTCGAGCCCCGCCTGGCGGACCCGCTCCACCAGCCGGAGCCAGTCGTCGGCCGGCAGGCTGATGAAGCCGGCGGAGACCTCGATGGTGTCGAAGCCGAGGTCGCGGCACTCCCGGACGTAGCGGTCCACCGCGTCGGCGCCCTGCGTCACCACGCGCTCGAGGTACCCGCCGGTCGAGACGGTCACCTGGTGGCGGTGGCACAGCTCGATCAGCTCCACCAGCCGGGGCCGCGGGAACAGGGTGAACGAGCCGCCCGCGAACTTCAGCGAGTCCACGTAGGCTCCCATGGTCTCCAGAACGTCCGCGAGGTACCGCGCCCCCATCGGCGAATAGTAGGGGCCGCGGATCTCCGTCAGCCCGCGGTGCCGCGGCTTCGGGGGCCGCGCGTTGCTCCGCAGGAAGGCGAACGGCCGCGCCGCCTCCTCCGCGCCCTCCCGCCTGGCTCCGCCTGGCGCGGTCATGGTGCTCGCTTCCGCGTTCCCGCCGCGGCCGACTCGCGGGGAGCCGCCACCTCGCCGAGCAGCGCGGTCAACGCCCGCGCGGGCACGCCCTCCAGCTCGGCGACGGTATCGGCGATGCGGCCGCGCAGCGCCGGCGCGGCGTACGGTTCGGCGAGCCGGTCGAACTTCTCGCGCGCGGCTTCCCAGGTGCGCCCGCGGGTCCGGAATCCCGGGTAGTCGGCCAGCTCCGCCACCAGCGGCGGGCCGGCGCGCCGGGTCACCCGCACGCGGCACGGCATCTCCGCCGGGAAGAGGCGCGAGAAGTCCGCGTCCGGGCGCACGTGCACCCGCTGGAGCAGCGCCTGGACGTCGTCGCGCGCGATCCGCTCCGGCCGGTACTGCTCGGGCATCACCTGCCCGTCCAGCAGCGCCACGGCGACCAGGTACGGCAGGCTGTGGTCCGCCTCCTCCTTGGTCCGGACGACGGTCTTGTCCCCCTCCTCCCCGCCGCCGATGATGCGGTAGGCCACGTCGAAGATCTCCAGGTCCACGCGCTCGATCTCGCCGGCCGCGAGCCGCTCCCGCTGCCGGAGCCCCAGCACGGCCTCCAGCGCGCTCTGCGAGTGGATCTCGGCGTTGTACTTCTTGAGGATCGTCTCGGTCACGCGCTCCAGGTCCTCGTGGTCCCAGTCCAGCTCGAAGTACCCCGCGACCGCGTCCATGAATCCCTTCTCGCCCTCGAACACCTCCAGGGGCCCCGTCACGCCGCGGCGGGCCAGGAAGGTGGTGCGGGTGACCGCGCCCGCCATGTTCGGGTAGGCCAGCCCCTTCCAGTGCGACAGCGCGCCGGTGCGGGTGACGCGCAGGGCGTTGAAGGCGGTGCCGGCGATGGCCAGCGCGTGCGCGGTGCGCGCCGCGTCGAGCCCCAGCGCCCGCGACACGCCGGCGGCCACCGCGTACGTCCCCTGGGTCACGTGGTCGAAGCCGGCGTCGCGGACCGGGGCGACGTCGCTCAGCCGGCACTGCACCTGGTAGGCCAGCGCCAGCGCCGCCAGGAGGTCGCGCCCCGCGGCGTCCGCGTAGTCGGCCGCGGCCAGCACCGCGCCGAGGTTGTCGCTGGGGTGGCAGGTCTCTCCCGGCGCGAGGTAGCTGTCGTTGAAGTCCAGATACCGCACCAGGGCGGCGTTGTAGAAGGCGGCCCAATCCGGCGCGGCGCGGCCGCCGCCCAGCAGCGTGCAGGGGCCGCCGTGATCGAACTCCTGCACCTGCGCGCGCACCAGGCGCACGGGCTCCCCGTCCAGCGCGCCGATGGCGCATCCCAGGGCGTCCAGCACCCGGATCTTGAGCTGCACGCGGGCCGCCTCGGACAGGTCGTCGTAGGAAGCCCGCACGGCGAACCCCGCCAGCCGCTCGGCCAGGGTCGTGGTCGCGCCGGCCACCGTCATCCCGCGCTCCGCGGCACCACCGGGTGCACCCGGCGCTCGGAGAGAATGCGCGCCACGCTCGGGAAGGTGCGCCGCGCCGCCTCGGGCACGTGCAGCCAGTCCGCCGTCCCCGGCCGCCCCACCCAGTAGTCGAACGGCGCCGCGCCGGGTCCCACGGCCTTGCCCACGATGATCCGGCCCACCATGCCCATGGCTTCGTGCGGCGTGCAGAAGTAGTCGTACACCCCCGGCACCGTCAGCGTCACCTCGAAGTGATCTCCGGGGTTCACCAGGTAGCCGGAGTCCCACGGCGCGGCCGCCGCGGGGATGCGCAGCGGGTGGTGGCCGTTCCGGGGGTGGTAGGCGGTCGTGGTGTGCACGTTGGCCTGCACGGTCCAGCGGATCGTGGCGCCCGGCTCCACGAACAGCCCGATGGGGTCGAAGCTCACCCACGAGCCCTGCAGGTTGCTCCGCATCAGGATCGCCTCGACCCCGGCGGCCGGCCCGCGCGTCCGCCGGGCCCACCCGTCGAGCGCCGCTTCCCACGCGGGCGCCCCGCCGAGGCCGGCCACGACGGCGGCCCCGGCGGAGAGAAAGTCGCGCCGCGACGGCGGCGGCGGCGTCAATGCGCCAGCTCGGCCTGCCGCGCCCTGGAGACGTACCACAGGATGATGTGGTAGTGCGGCTCCGGCACGCCCGGATGGCCCGCGTTGAAGACGACGTCCACGTGGTTCACGCGCTCGTGCGCCACGCCCAGATCGGCGAAGTCCTTGTGGGCGTTCATGTCGCTCAGCGGGATCATGTAGATCGAGCTGACCAGGTGGCCCTGATGGTCGTACGCCAGGAACGGCCCGGCCGGCAGCGTGGCGGGGTTGACGTACAGCGTGCCCAGCCCCGGCAGGAAGTCGGGCAGCGCCACCAGGCTGCTCACCTTCTTGAACGGCGCCGGCGGCGGCGCCTTCCGCTGCGCCAGCGCGGTATCGGGCGAGCCGAGCAGCAGGCCCGCGCCGAGCGCCCCGGCGACAGCGGCAAGAGCGAAGCGATTCATGCGAGCACCTCCGTTGAGGGTGGTCGTCTCCGGTCGGGACGCGACCGGCCTGCCGCTACGCTCGCGCCGGCGCCCCGGGGCGGCAATGAGACGTTCGTACCGCCGCGCCCCACGCCCGTCCTCCGGGCGCGCCCGGACGGCCGGGGAGGGCGCCAGCGGCCCCCGGCGGCCGGGACCCCCGCAGCCACCCCGGACCGCCGCGGCCGGGGCGGGCGTGGCCCGCCCTTCGCGAGGTCGCTAGAATGCACGATCGGCCACAGCGAAGGCTGGCATGCTCGAACCGGAGCTGTTCGCGCTGCTCGAGCACACCGACGACGCCGCGTACGCGGTCACCGCCGGCGGGGAGGTCTGTTTCTGGAATCACGGGGCGGAGCGGCTGTTCGGCTATCCGGCGGCGGAAGCCCTGCACCGCCGCATTGACACGCTGCTCGACGCCCGGGACGCGCTGGGCACCAGGCCGCTGGCGGGCGGGCCCGAGGCCGCGACGCGGACCTGGCACGGCGCGAGCGGCGGGATCCCCAACTTCGACATGGAGGTGCGCACGCGCTCCGGCACACGCGTCTGGGTCAACGTCTCGACCATCGTGTTCGACAATCAGCGTCTGGGCCGCCGGGTGTTCGTGCGGCTGGCGCACGACATTGACAAGCGCAAGCGCCAGGAGGCGCTGCTCCTGCGCCTGGTGGACTCGGCGCGCCAGCTCGTGGCGCAGGCCGACGACCCGTCGCACCACGCGCCGACCGAGCCGCTCTCCGAGCGGGAGCGCCGCATCCTCCAGCGGTTCGCCGAAGGCGGCAACTCCACCGCCATCGCGCGCAGCCTGGGCATCTCGGCCCAGACGCTCCGCAACCACCTGCACCACATCAACCGCAAGCTGCGCACGCACAACCGCCTGGAGGCGGTCACCCACGCGATGCGGCGCGGCCTGCTGGACGGACCCCCGGGCCGGGCGGCGGAGTGATTCGCGTTGGCCGCGGTGGTACGAACGCGCCATTGGCCCGCGCCGCCGGCCCGCCGAGCTTCCCCGGTGCGTCGAAAGGAGGCTCGACCATGAAGTTCTTCGGCAAGAACGTCGGACGGCACGACGCGGAATCGCGTCAGGTCGCGGCCCTGCTGCTGGGCGCGGGAGGCATCACCGCCCTGCCGGCCGTGTACGACGACATCTCCTGGCTGGTCTGGCTGCTGGGCGCGGCGATGGTGGCGCTGGGCGTACGGTACATCTGGCTCGGCATGAAGGGCTGCGGCACCACGCTGTTCGGGGTCGTCCTCGACCTGTTCGGCGTCGCGGCCGTCGCGCTGGCCGCCGTCGGGGACGGCGTGGTGGCGTTCGTCGCGGGCCTGGTCCTGGCTCTGGTCGGCTGGGTCACGGCGGCGGCGGGCCGTTGCCCCGTCAACGCGCTGCTGGGGCTGGACACCCGGGACGCCGCGTCGGCCGGCCCCGCCGCGCCGGCCGTCACCGGACCCACCCCCGCGAAGCACTGAGGCGGCCATGAAGCCGAGGCTGGAGTTCGCGAAGGTCGCACCGGGCGCGCGCGACGCGATGCTCGGCGTCGAGCGGTACGTCCACGGCGCGGGCCTCGAGCCCGCGCTGCTGGAGCTGGTGAAGATCCGCGCCAGCCAGATCAACGGCTGCGCGTGGTGTCTGGACATGCACACCAAGGACGCCCGCGCGCGCGGCGAGAGGGAGCAGCGGCTGTACGCGGTGGCCGCGTGGCACGAGGCGCCGTTCTTCACCGACCGCGAGCGCGCGGCCCTCGCCTGGACGGAAGCGGTGACGCTCGTGGCGACGACGCACGTCCCGGACGACGTCTATGCGGCGGCCCGCGCCCAGTTCGGCGAGAAGGAGCTGGTGGACCTCACGCTCGCGGTGATCGCGATCAACGGCTGGAACCGGCTGAACGTCGCGTTCCGGACCGTGGCCGGCACCTACAAGCCCGAACTCGGCAGGTAGCGGGCGGGCTTTGGAACCGTTGCCGGACGCCAAGCTGCCAGTGGTCGCCAGACGTGAGTGACCAGACGTGAGTGGCTCCCGGGTCGTCATCGTGGGTGGGGGGTTCGGCGGGCTCTACGCCGCCCGCGCCCTCGGCGGAGCGCCCGTCGAGGTCACGGTCGTGGACCGCACCAACCACCACGTGTTCCAGCCGCTGCTCTACCAGGTCGCCACCGCCAGCCTGTCGCCCAGCCAGATCGCCTATCCCATCCGCGGGGTGCTGCGCCGCCAGCGGAATACGCGCGTGGCGCTGGCCGTGGTCGCCGGCGTGGACGTCGCGGGCCGGCGCGTCGTGCTGCGGGACGGCGCGCTGCCCTACGACTTCCTGATTCTGGCGGCGGGCGCGCGCCACTCCTATTTCGCGCACCCCGAATGGGAGGCCCGGGCGCCCGGCCTCAAGACGCTCGACGACGCCCTCACCATCCGCGATCGGATCCTCCTGGCGTTCGAGCGCGCGGAGCTGGAGCCCGACGCCGACCGCCGGCGCGCCCTGCTCACCTTCGTCGTGGTCGGCGGGGGCCCCACCGGCGTCGAGCTGGCGGGAGCGATCGGCGAGATCGCGTGCAAGGTCATGACCCGTGATTTCCGCCGGATAGATACGCGCGCCACGCGCACGATCCTGGTCGAGGCCGGGCCACGCATCCTCCCCGCTTTTCCGCCCAGGCTGGCGGCAGAGGCCGAACGGTCGCTGGAGCGCCTGTGCGTCGAAGTGCGGACGGGCGAGGCCGTCACCCGCCTGGAGAACGGCACCGTGTGGCTCGGAACGCGGCCGGTCCCCGCCGGCACGGTGCTCTGGGCCGCGGGCGTGGCGCCCTCGCCCATCGCCCGATCGCTCGGCGTGCCGCTGGACCGGCTGGGGCGCGTGGTCGTGAACGCCGACCTCACCGTGCCCGGCCACCCCGAGGTCTTCGTCATCGGCGACCTCGCGGCGCTGGCGGGGCGGGACGGGCGCCCGCTCCCGGGCCTCGCGCCGGTGGCCATCCAGGAGGGCGAGCACGCGGCGCGGAATGTCCTGCGGGCCGTACGGGGGGAAGCGCCGCGGCCCTTCCGCTACCGCGACAGGGGGACGATGGCCACCATCGGCCGCGCGGCGGCGGTGGTGGATCTGGGTCACCTGCGCCTGGCCGGCTACCCGGCCTGGCTGCTGTGGTGCTTCATCCACATCCTGTGGCTGATCGGCTTCCGCAACCGCTTCCTGGTCATGATGGAGTGGGCCTGGGCGTATCTCAGGTTCGAGCGGTCGGCGAGACTGATCGTACGGGGAGGTGATGACGTGACGATGGCCTTTCGCTCCCCGCCGGGCTGAATGCCCGAGAAGACGCGGCCTACGCCATCGCCACCGTGATGAGCAGCGCCGAGTCGCTCATCGCCGTGGCGCTGTGCGCCACCCCCGGACCGAAGGCCACCAGCGAGCCGATGGGCAGCTCGATCTCCTCGCGGCCGGTGCCCAGCTTCACCCGGCCGCGGATCGTCTGCACGCTCACCGCCGCCGCCACCGTGTGCGCCGGCAGCCTGGTGCCGCGTTTCATCGCCACCAGCGTGATGCGGAGCGCGCCCTCCTTGACCAGCGTCTTGGCCGCCCGCCCGCTTTTCGAGGCCGCGGCGAACTCGCGCAGCGTGTCGTCCTCCGCCTGCAGCAGGAACGTCAGCATCCGGCCCGCCAGACGGCGGGTCCGCTGGACCATGGGCTTACGGTTGGGCATGGATCCTCTCTCCGTGCGCGTACACATTGGCCGTCGTGCCCCGCAGCAGCGCCACCAGCGTCATCCCGCTCGCCTCCGCCAGGGCGATGGCGAGCCCGGTCGGCCGCGAGACCGCCGCCAGGAGCCGCACGCCCGCCGCCGCCGCCTTCTGGACCAGCTCGTAGCTCGCGCGGCTGGTCACCACGACGAACCCCGCGGCCGGGTCGCGCCCCGCCCTGGCCAGCGCGCCGATGACCTTGTCCAGCGCGTTGTGCCGCCCCACGTCCTCGCGCACGACCTCCGGCACGCCCTCGAGGCTCACCCACGCCGCGGCGTGCAGCGCGCCCGTCTCGCGGTTCCAGCCCTGGTGCGAGGGCAGCTCGCGCTCCGCGCGCCACAGCGCCTCGACGGGCACCACCGGGCCGGGCGGGAGCGCGGGGGGCTCGCGCAGCGCCTCCTCGATGCTCTCGACCCCGCAGAGCCCGCAGCCCGTTCTCCCGGGCAGGGCGCGCCCCCGGCCCTCCAGGCGCGCGGCGGCCTCCTCCGGGATGCGGAGCCGCGCCTCCACGCCCCGCGCGTGCCGCTCCACCTCGATCCCCGCGATGTCGGCGGCCCCCCGGACGATGCCCTCCGACAGCGTGAAGCCGGCGGCCAGGTCCTCCAGGTCCGCCGGCGTCGCCATCATCACCACGTGCGGCCGGCCGTTGTACACCAGCGCGACCGGCACCTCCTCGGC
>JAJYLI010000054.1 GCA_021787855.1 bacterium
CGTCGCTCCACTGCGCCTTCTGCGCCACGGCGCCCGTGGCGGCGCCGGCCAGCGCGGCCGCCGCCAGCAGCCCGGCGAACAGCGCCCGCTTCGTGCCGCTCATGTCGCCGCTCCCGCCGCCGCCGCTCCCGCCGCCGCGCCCGCGGCCGTCCCCGGCGCCGGCGCGGCCCGGCGTCCCAGCAGCTCGTAGATGGTCACCGGACGCTCCTTTCCCTTCACCTTCACGTCCCCCAGCGGGCGGACCTCGAAGCGGTCACCCAGGTGCGCCAGCGTGAACTCGCTGATGATGATGCCGGTCTTGAATTCCTTGTTCGCGCTCTCGAGCCGGGAGGCCAGGTTCACGCCGTCGCCGATCACCGTGTAGTCCAGCTTGTGCTCCACCGAGCCGATGTTCCCCACCACCACCTCGGCGGTGTTGATCCCGACCCCGATGTGGATGTCCGGCTTGCCCTCGGCCACCCAGCGCTTCGCCAGCCGCGCGGTCGTGGCCTGCATCGCCAGCGCACAGTCCGCCGCGCGGTCCGCGTGGTCGGGATGGTGCACCGGCTCGCCCCAGAACGCCATCACCGCGTCGCCGATGAACTTGTCCAGCGTCCCGCCCTTCTCCTTCACGATGGCCGCCATCAGCGACAGGTGCTCGTTCAGGAACGCGATCACTTCCTGCGGCTGGAGCTTCTCGGAGATCGAGGTGAAGCCGCGGATGTCGCTGAACAGGATCGTCAGCTCCGCGCGCCGGCCGCCCAGGGCGATCTTGGACGGGTCCTCCGCGAGCTGCGCGACGTATTCCGGCGCCACGTACTTGGAGAACATCTCGCGGATCTGCCGCTTGTGCCGCCCCTCGGTGAAGTAGTTCACCGCCATGCCGCCGGTGAAGGTCAGCAGGATGGCCAGCGCGGGCGCCGCGGCGTCGAGCCAGATGCGGTCCGCGCCGAACAGCAGCGCGGCGAGTCCCAGGTAGGCCGCCGCCAGCAGCACGCCCGCGGCCACGCTCCACCACACCGACGCGATGAAGGACACCGCCACGCCCGCCAGCACCGCGGCCAGCACCGTCGCCGCCACGTTCGCGATCGGCCGCGCGCGGCGCAGGAAGTCGCCCGTCAGCAGGTTGTCCGCCACGGTCGCGTGGAGCAGCACGCCCGGATCGCTGGGACCGAACGGGTTGGCGCGCACGTCGAACAGGCCCGCCCCCGACGAGCCGAGGATGGCCACCTTGTCCCGGAACGTCTCCAGGGGCACCTCCGGCGCGGCGCCCGCGGCGACCTGGTCGTAGCTGTGGACGAGCTGGGCGAAGGGGAAGATCCGGTACGTCTCCGGGTGGCGCGGGCGCGCCGGGTCGCGATAGGGCCCCCGCCAGTTCACCAGCAGGGCGCCGTGGTCCAGCGGCACCGTGAGGTGGGCGAACCGCAGCGCGTCGGGCGTCCACTGCCGCGGCCCGCCCGCGAACCGCGCGCTGTCGGCCGCCATCGCGACCGCGAGGCCGAAGGCCGGATAGGCGCGGGATCCGAACGCGTACAGCAGGGGGGCCCGGCGCGCCGTGCCGTCCACCGGGTCGGGCGTGAAGTTGATCGAGCCCACGCCCGCGGCGCCCGCCAGCAGCGCGGGGTAGGGCGGCTCGACGACCTGCCAGGCCGCCGTGGACGGCAGGCCGCGCACCCGGAACCCGAACCCGGTCAGCCGGCGCATCGAGGCGCTGTCCTCGCGGAACCGCGCCAGCCGGTCCGCCTCCGCCGTGTCGAGCATCTGCTGGAAAACCAGCGCCTGCACCACCCGGTCCCCGCCCCCGCCCGCACCCCCATCCCCGCTCTCCGCCGCCGCGAACGCCGAGTCGCCCGCCGGGTCCGCCAGGTCGGGGTCGGGGAAGGTGAAGTCGAACGCGATGGTCCGCGCGCCGCCCGCCTGGAGGTACTTGATCACCTTCACCCAGGCGCCGCGGTGCCACGGGAACCGCCCCAGCGTGGGCCGCAGCAGGTCCAGGCTGAGGTTGTCCACGTCCACGATCACGACATTGGTGTCCGCGCGCGCCGGGTCGTGCATGGCCCGGAACCGCCAGTCGAGCGTCTTCAGCTCCAGCGCCTGGAACCCGTAGGTGCCGCGCGCCGCGAGCAGGATCAGCGCCACCAGGGCGCCGACCCCCAGGCCGAGGAGACTCCTGCGGACGCGGGGTCGCATAGCGCGGGGCATATGCTAGGCATCGGGGCCCGGCCCCGCCAGTTGGAGCCCCCCCGGCGGCCGTTTCCGCGCGTGCCGGTCGCCACCCCTCTCACGCTCTCGGGCTTCTCACCTCTCACCGGCCCTTTCGCCCCTCACTGCTCGCCTCTCACCGGGCCCTGTGACCCCTCACGCGCCCCTCAACGCCAATCCCGACTGTGGGCGGCATTTTTCTTGCGGCGATCCGGAGAGGCTACTCGGTTGCTCCCCTTGCCCGCCCGGCGGGTCTCCAGGTTCGAGGAGGCGTGATGGCAGGGATCGTGGGTTACGGCGCGTACATCCCGCGCAAACGGATCACGGCGCAGGAGATCGCCCGGCAGTGGGGGAAGGACCCCGCGACGATCGAGCAGGGCCTGCTCCTCAAGGAGAAGTCGGTCCCGGGCCTGGACGAGGATACCGTCACCATCGCGGTCGCGGCCGGCCGCGTGGCGCTGCAGCGCGCGGGGATTGATCCCCAGAAGGTGGGCGCGCTGTACATCGGCTCGGAGTCCCATCCCTACGCCGTGAAGCCGAGCGGGACGATCGTGGTCGAGGCGCTGGGCATCGGTCCCCGCGTGCACGTCGCCGACATGGAGTTCGCCTGCAAGGCGGGGACGGAGGCGATGTTCGTCGCCCTCGGTCTGGTGGAGTCGGGCCGGGTCGAGTACGCGATGGGCATCGGCGCCGACACCTCGCAGGGCGCCCCCAACGACGCGCTGGAGTTCTCGGCCTCGGCGGGCGGCGCCGCCTACCTGTTCGGCCGCGCCGACCCGCTGGCGGAGGTACTGGAGACCTTCAGCTACACCACGGACACGCCCGACTTCTGGCGCCGCGAGGGGCGGTTCTATCCGCGGCACGGCGGGCGGTTCACCGGCGAGCCCGCCTACTTCAAGCACGTGCTCGCGGCGACGCGCGGCATCCTGGAGAAGAGCGGCCTCAAGCCCCAGGACTTCGCCTTCGCCGTCTTCCACATGCCCAACGGCAAGTTCCCGCTCGCGGCCGGCAAGACGCTGGGGTTCACCAAACGGCAGCTCGAGACCGGCTGGCTGGTGCCGACCATGGGCAACACATACTCCGGGTCCTCGCCCACCGGCCTGGCGGCGGTGCTGGACGTGGCCGCGGCGGGCGACCTGATCCTGATCACGTCGTTCGGCTCGGGGGCCGGCAGCGATTCGTTCGTCCTGAAGGCCACGCCGCGCCTGGCGGAGCGCCGCCGCCTGGGCGCCACCGTGCGCGCCATGCTCGACGGCAAGCGGCGCTACCTGACGTACGGCCAGTACGCCAGCTACCGCGAGAAGATCATCCTGAACGACTGAGGAGCGACGATGCGCGACGTGGCGATCGTAGCGGCGGGCATGACCCGGTTCGGCGAGTTGTGGGACGCGAGCCTCCGGGACCTGTTCGCGGAAGCGGCCACCGAGGCCCTGAAGAACGCGAAGGCGGACCACCTCGACGCCCTGTTCGTCGGCAACATGTCCGCCGGCCAGTTCGTGGGGCAGGAGCACCTGGGGCCGCTGCTGGCCGACGAGCTGGGCATGGCCGGCGTCGCGGCGGCGCGGGTGGAGTCGGCCTGCGCCTCGGGGGGCGTGGCCCTGCGCTCCGCCTTCATCGAGGTGGCGTCGGGCGCGAGCGACGTGGTGCTGGCGGCGGGCGTCGAGAAGATGACCGACTCGACGGAGGTCACCGAGGTGCTGGCCACGGCCTCCGACCAGGAGCTGGAGGCGTACCACGGGATCACTTTCCCGGGGCTGTACGCGATGATCGCCCGCGCGCACATGGAGCGCTGGGGCACCACCGAGGAGGACCTCTCCTGGGTCTCGGTGAAGAACCACAAGCACGGGGCCCTGAACCCCAAGGCCCAGTTCCGGAGCGCGGTGTCGCTCGATGACGTGATGCGCTCCTCGCCGGTGGCCGAGCCCCTGCGGCTGCTGCACTGCTCGCCGGTGAGCGACGGGGCCGCGGCGGTGCTCGTGGTGCCCCTGGCCGACGCGAAGCGCTACACCGACCGCCCGGTCCGGATCGCGGCGTCGGGCCTGGCGACGGGGCCGATGGCGCTGGCCAGCCGCAAGGACATCGCCTTCCTCGACGCGGTCGAGGCCTCCGCCCGGCGCGCCTACAAGATGGCCGGCCACGGCCCCGCCGACATCAACGTGGCGGAGGTCCACGACTGCTTCGCCATCGCGGAGATCTGCGCGATCGAGGCGCTGGGCCTGGTGGAGCGCGGCACGGGCAACGCCGCCGCCCGGAAGGGGGACACGGCCCTGGGCGGCCGCCTCCCCGTCAACACCAGCGGCGGCCTCAAGGCGAAGGGGCATCCGGTGGGCGCGACGGGCATCGCGCAGGCGATCGAGATCTTCGAGCAGCTCCGGGGCGAGGCCGGCGCGCGCCAGGTGGCGGACGCCAGGGTCGGCCTGACCCAGAACATGGGCGGCTCGGGCGCCAGCAGCGTGGTCCACATCTTCGAGAGGGTCTGACCATGCCGAGTCCGCGTTACTGGAGGGAAGTGCCGGCCCGGTTCCGGCTGGAGGCGGTCCGCTGCCGCGGCTGCGGCAAGGTCGTCTATCCCGCGCGGCGCGTCTGCCCCGGGTGCCGCGGCACGGATCTGGAGCCCCTGGCGCTGTCGCGCTCGGGCACGGTGGTCACGTCCACCGTCATCCACGTCGCGCCCGCCGAGTTCGCGATGGAGACGCCGTACGCGGTCGCCATCGTCGAAACCCCCGAGGGCGCGCGGCTGATGGCGCAGGTGGTGGACTGCGAGCTCCCGGAGGTGAAGCCGGGCCTCAAGGTCAATCTGGAGTTCCGCTTGATCCGCCAGGAAGGACACGGCGGCATCCTCTGCTACGGGCACAAGGCGGTGCCGGAGGCGTGAGATGCCCACGATCACGATCCAGGCCGAGCTGAGCGAGGAGCACCTCCGGGCCTACGAGGGCGAGGCCCGGCGCCAGGGCGTGCCGGTGGCGCTGCTGGTGCAGCAGACCGTCAACCATCTGCTGCGCGAGCTGGAGGACGAAGAGAAGGACGGCGGCTGCTGCCCCATGCTGCCCGCCTGAGCCCGGCGCCGGCCCGCGGGCCGGCAAAGGCGGCATCGGAAGTCAGGTTTTCCCCCCCCGAGCCACGTCGTGAGGCGCCCGAGGTGGCGCGAAGATTGCGCTTCCTCGGGGCGGAGGGCCGCGGGTTCCCGCGCGCTCCGGCGCGCCGATTCCGACGCCACAGGAGTCTCGTGTGACCAAGACGAGCAACGGAGCGGGGGGGCAGCCGCTCGAGAACGTGGACTATCACGCGATCGGCATGTCGTCCCTCGACGCCAGCGATCCCTTCATCATCGCGCAGCGGCAGCTGGACACCGCGGCCGAGCTGCTCGCGCTGGACGAGCCGACGCACCAGATGCTGCGCTGGCCGCTGCGCGAGATGCACGCGCACCTGCCGGTCCGGATGGACGACGGGCGCATCCACGTGTTCCACGGCTTCCGCGTGCAGTACAACGACGCGCGCGGGCCGTGCAAGGGCGGGATCCGGTTCCACCCGCTGGAGACGATCGACACCGTGCGCGCCCTCGCGGCGTGGATGACCTGGAAGACGGCGGTGGTGGACGTGCCGCTGGGCGGGGGCAAGGGCGGGATCGTCTGCGATCCCACGACCCTCTCGGCCGGCGAGCTGGAGCGGCTGTCGCGCGCCTACGTGCGCCAGATGGCGCGCATTCTGGGGCTGGAGAAGGACGTGCCGGCGCCCGACGTGTACACGACGCCGCAGATCATGGCGTGGATGATGGACGAATACTCGGTCATCCAGGGTCACAACGAGTTCGGCATGATCACCGGCAAGCCGCTGCCGCTGGGCGGCTCCGAGGGGCGGGGCGACGCCACCGCCCGCGGCGGCGTGTACGTGATGCAGGAGGCCGCCCGGATCGCGAAGCTGGACCTCGGCAAGGCGACCTACTCCATCCAGGGCTTCGGCAACGCCGGATCGAACGCCGCCCGGATCATCGCCGACGAGCTCGGCGGAACGGTCGTCGCCGTGGGCGAGATCGACGGCACGATCTACAACGCCAGGGGGCTGGATGTCCACGCGCTCGAGGAGCACTTCCGCCGCACCCGCGGCGTGCGGGGGTTCAAGGGCGGTGATTTCATGCCGAATTCGCGGGCGTGCCTGGAGCTGACGTGCGACGTGCTGGTGCCCGCCGCGCTCGAGAACCAGATCACCGCGGACAACGCGGGCCGCGTCAAGGCCAGGCTGCTGCTCGAGCTGGCCAACGGCCCCACGACCCCCGAAGCGGACGCCATCCTCACCGACAAGGGCGTCCTGCTGCTGCCCGACTTTCTCGCGAACGCGGGCGGCGTGACGGTGTCGTACTTCGAGATGGTGCAGAACGCCTACGGCTACTACTGGGACCTCGACTTGGTGCGGGAGCGGCTGCTCCGCAAGATGACGGCCGCGTTCCGGGCCGTGCACGAGGCGGCGCAGACGCACCAGGTGCCCAACCGCCTGGCGGCGTACCTGGTCGCGGTCAACCGGGTCGCCCAGGCCATGAAGCTGCGGGGTTGGGTGTGAGAACGGGGGCGGTGACGGGATCGGCCGCGGGGCGGGCGGGGGAGGAAGGGGTCGCGTCGGCCGGCGCGCGTCGGGAGGCGGGTCCCATGGCGGGGCCCGCCTCCCGTGCGCCGGTACCCGGCGTCAGTGCATCACCGGCGGCACGATGATGGTGCCGTCGCCCGTCAGGATGATGTGCCGCGCCGTGTCGTCCCGGTCGAAGTACAGCGAGACGCTGGCGCTGCCGCCCGCGGGCACCGTGAAGCTCTCGTCGGTCTTGATCACCGCGCCGGTGCTGTCCGCCGAGGGGATCTTCACCGGGTAGCCGGTGTGCGCCATGAGCGTGTCCCCCGCCGGCGTGACGATGGTCGTATCGAAGTAGATGAGCGGGGTCGTCACGAAGATCCGCACGTGCCGGTAGGTGCCCGCCGGCAGCGAGTCGGTCGCGATCATGAGGCCGCCGCTCGTCGAGTCGGGCAGGTGCATGAGGTCCAGATGCCCGCTCCCCGAGATGTTGAGCGACGTCCACCCGGCCTCGCTCTCCTCCCAGTCATCCCCGTTGTCATCCTCGTGCCCGTTCATCATGCTGTCGGCGCGCGTCGAGTCGGCGACGGAATCCGCGGCGTTCTCCGAATCCACGCCCATCGTGTGGACTTCCACCTTGGTCACCGTCACGATCAGCGAGTCCACTTCGCTCGGCCGGATCCGGCCGACCCACCAGGGCCCGTGGCCATGGGCCATCTCGCCGTCCTCCGCGGAGTCCGGGCCCATGTCGGCGGCCAGCGTCGCGGCGGTCGTCGCGGCCGTGGTCGGGGTGGACGAGGCCAGCCGGATCGCCACCGTGTTCTGGCCGCCCGCGGTGGTGGCCAGGGCGGCGGTGATCGGAGGCTCGGTGCTGCAGCCGGCGGCCAGCAGGAAGGCGGCGGCCCCCACCATCGAGGCCCACGCTGCGGTCTTCATTATGGTCTCCCGTGCGATGAGTTCGACCTACGGAATCCGCGGCCGCGTCGGGGCCGCTCATTGCCCACAAGACCGGCGGGGGCGGCCAGCCGTAACGCGGCGCCGCCGTCCCCCGTGACGCCCGTCACGCGGGGGGGGCGCCCCGTAACGCTCTCCATGCCAAGTCGTTACCTTGTATGGCGTCACCCCATCAGAAAGCAGGGAGCGTGGAGCCGAGTGACGGTGCCGTGGTGCGCCGGGTGCTCGCCGGCGAGGTGGCCCAGTACCGGATCCTGGTGGAGCGCTACCGGGCGGAATTCGGGCGCTACGCGCTGGCCGCCGTCGGCGATCGTGACGCGGCGGAGGACGCCATGCAGGAGGCGTTCATCCGGGCCTTCGACGCCCTGGCCACGTGTCGCGAGCCCGAGCGGTTCGGCGCCTGGTTCTTCCGGATCCTCACCAACCAGTGCCGGAACGCGGTGGCGCGCCGGCGCGAGACGGTGAGTCTGGACGATCTCGATCCGCCGGGCCGGGACCGGGCCGACGCGGCGCTGGACCGGGAGGAGTTGGGGGCCGCGCTGGAGGCCGCCCTCGCCCGCCTGACCCCGGAGCAGCGGGAGGCCTTCGTTATGAAACACGTGGAAGGCCGGTCTTATGAAGAGATGGCGGAGATGCTGGGCGTGGGGGTGGACGCCCTGAAGATGCGGGTCCACCGCGCCCGGGACGCCATGCGAGCGATGATGGGAGCGATGCGATGATGGAGCGTGACGGCTTCAGCGAGGCGGCCCACCGCTACCTGGACGGGGATCCGGGGCAGGCGGCGGAGCTGGGCCTCGACGAGCGTGCGGCGGCGGACCGGCTGGCATCGGCCGCGGGAGCCTACGCCGCGCGGCTGGAACCCCTGGCGGCGACCCTCGACCAGCGGGTGATGAGCGCGGTCCTGGCGAAGGCCGGCGGGCGGGAGCGGCGGAGCGGGGTCCGCTGGCTGTTCGCGCCTCGGACGGTGCGGGTGCGGCCGGTCTGGATCCCGGCCCTGGTGGCCGCGGCGGCCCTGGTGCTGTGGCTGCTGCCGCGCGCTCCGGCGGTCCCGGCCGCGCCGGAGCGCGGGGCGACGGTCACGCCGGTGGCCGCCGTCATGCCCGACACGGTCTACGTGCACTTCGAGCTGGTCGCGCCCCAGGCGCATTCGGTGGCGGTGGCCGGCACGTTCAACGGCTGGAGGGTCGGCGCGCTCGAGATGACCCGGCGCGGCGACGGCCTGTGGAGCGTCACGGCGCCGCTTCCCGTCGGGGAGCATCGCTACGACTTCGTGGTGGACGGCACCCACTGGGTGCCCGATCCCACGGCGCATATCCAGGTCGAGGATGGCTTTGGGGGCCGCAACAGCGTGATCGTCGTCGGCCCGAGAGGACTGGTGCGTTCATGAGAACGACTCGCGCAATCATCCTCACCGCGCTGGCGGCGGTGCCGGCGGTGGCGGCGGCGCAGGTCGCGCCCGGGCGGGGCCCCGCCGGTGCGGCGACCACCGCGCAGGGCACGGGTGTCACGGCCAGGCTGGAGTCCCGGGGCGTGTCGCCCGAACTGGCGCAACAGGTCGCGGCCATCGCGGCACAGGTGGCGCCCAGCGGGGTGCCCGCGGGGCCGCTGGCGGACAAGGCAATCGAGGGGTGGGCGAAACAGGTGCCGCCGGCGCGGATCGTGGCCGCCGTGCGGCTGTTCGCCCGGCAGATGGCGGATGCGGCCCAGGCCATCGAAGCCGGCGGGATGCCCAAGCCGCCGGGCCAGGTGGTCGCCGCGGCCGCCGAGGCGATGCGCGGCGGCATCGGTCCGGAGGAGATCCGCAGCGTGGTGCGCGCGGCACCGGATGCCGGGGTCGCCGCGCCGGGGCTGAGCGTCGCCGCCGCGCTGGCCGCGCAGGGCATCGGCGGCCGCCAGGCTGTCGCCATCGTGGTGGGCGCGATGCACAGCCATCACGCGCTGTCGGAACTGCTGGACTTGCCTTCCGTGGCCCGGGCCATGCAGGATGAAGGCATGAGCCCCGGGGAAGTCGGGCGCCAGATGCTCGAGGGCGGGGAAGGGCACGAGGGCGGTGGCGCCGGCATGGGGGGGGAGCACGAGCGCCCCCCCCAGATGCCCCCGGGAACGGGACGCGGACACGAACCTGAGAATCCAGGAGATACGCCTCACCCACCCGGCGGGTGAACCGTAGGGCCCGCGCGGGCGCCCTGATGGCGCTCGTGACGGCCACGGCCTCGCCTCTTGCGGCCCAACAGCTCAAGCTGCGCATCGGCGGCGTGCACGCGCGCTACGCCGACGCCGTGACGGGCTCCGCGGGCCTGCTCACTACGCGTCTCACCTGGGCCCCGCCCGGCGTGAGCGCGCTGCTGGACGGCTCGTTCACGCGCTTCGCTTCCGGACCCTGGGCGGTGCAGGCGTCCGGTGGCGTGTTCGGCCTCCGCTACGTCAGCCCCCACGCCGCCCTCGGCTTCACCGGCAGCGGCAACACGGGCTACCTGAGCGGCGGCATCTGGAGCGGCGCGGGGTCGGCCGGGCCCGTGCTCGCGCTGGCCAGCGGCGACTGGGTCCTCACCGGGGCGGCGACCGCGGGCGGCGTGCGGCGCATAGACAGCGCGTCCTACCTGGTGGTCTCGGGCTCGGCGGACCTGCGGCGCGACGCGGGGCAGTGGACCTTCGACGCCGGCGTCACGAGCACGCGGGCGGGCCCGTACCGCTTCACCGACGCCACCCTCGGCGCCGGCTACCAGGTGGGCGTCGTCTCGCTGGACGCGCTGGTCGGCGGACGCGCCGGCAGCCTGGGCGGCAGGCCGTGGTACGAGGGCCGGGGCACCTGGACCGTCGGCGACCGCGTGAAGGTCGAGCTCGAGGGCGGCCGCTACCCCCGCGATCTCAGCGGCTTCACCGGCGGCGCCTATTTCGGCTTCGGGGTGTGGATCGCCGTCGGCCGCCGCGCCCGGGTCGCCACCGCGGGCGAGATCGCCCGGCGCCTGGCGAGTGCGGAGTCCGCTGTCCGTCTGGACTCGCTCTCGCCGGGACACCAGAGCGTGGTGTTCCGGGTCAGCGGCGCGGCGAGCGTCGCCATCGCCGGCGACTGGAACGAGTGGACCCCGGACGCCCTGGTGCGGGTGGATGCCTCACACTGGCGCGCGGACCTCGCGCTGGGGCCAGGGGCGCACCGATTTTCCCTGGTCGTGAACGGCCGCCGCTGGGTGGTGCCCCCCGGCGTCGCCACGCTGCCCGACGGCATGGGAGGCAAGGTCGGCCTGCTCATCATCGGTCGCTAGCTGCGGGCGCCGCCCGCGGCGGGCCCGTGTGAACACCGTTCTCCCGAGGGTGCGGATTCTGCATTCCAGACAAGGACTTACGGGTTTTGGAATGCATTTTGCGGTTCCGACAGCGACACTCGTAATTATTTTCACAAACTCCATCGAGCCGAGGGGCTAATGAGATCTCACGGTGGCAGCGCGTGGGCGACGGGAATCGGGGTTGCGGGGGCGGCGGTGTTGCTGGCGGCTGGGGCGTCGCCTGCCGCGGCGATCCCGAGCTTCTCGCGCCAGACCAAGCTGCCATGCAGCGCGTGTCACACCCAGTTCCCGGAGCTGAACTCGTTCGGCCGGGTGTTCAAGCTGAACGGGTACACGCTGCGGATGATCGAGACGATCGAGTCCACGGACACGACCGGGCACCAGGATCTGGCGATCAGCTTGATGCCGCTGCCGTCGGTGATGATGCAGGCCTCCGAGACGTACACGGCGCGGCCGCAGCCCGGCACGACGAACGGCACGGTCATGCTGCCCGATCAGTTGAGTGTGTTCCTGGCGGGTGCGATCACGCCGAAGGTCGGCGCCTTCATCCAGGTGACCTACGATCCCCAGTCGGGCACCGTCGGGATGGACAACACGGACATCCGCTACGCGACGCCGATCACCCTGGCGTCACAGCCCGGGGTCTTCGGTTTGACCTTGAACAACAACCCCACGGTGCAGGACATCTGGAACGCGTCGCCCGCGTGGGGCTTCCCGTACGTGGGATCGGCGGTGGCGCCCACGCCCGCCGCCGGGACGATGGTGGACGGGGCCCTGGCGCAGCAGGTGGCCGGGCTCACCGCGTACCTGTTCTGGAACGATCTCGTGTATGCGGAGTTCGGCGGGTATCGGTGGGCGCCGCAGGGCGCGCCGGCGCTTCCGGACGCGTCGGTGAGCGGAGTGGTCGAGGGGATCGCGCCCTACTGGCGCGTGGCGCTCACCCGGCCCATCGGCTCCGGTTATCTGGAGGTCGGGACGTACGGCATGGCGGCGCACGCCCAGCCGGGCTCGTTCGTGAGCGGCGGTCCGACCGATAGCTACACCGATGTCGCGTTGGACGCCGAGTACCAGGTGCCGGTGGGCGACAACAACTTGACGGTGGCCGGCACGTGGATCCATGAATCGCGCAACCTGAGCGCGAGCGTGGCCGCGGGGACGGCGGCGGTCGCGTCCCAGAGCGTCAACACGATCCGGGCGCGCGCGACGTACATGGTGGATCAGTCGTACGCGTTCACCGTCTCGCCGTTTGCGACCACGGGCACGGCGGACACGCTGCTCTACGCGCCCGCCGCGGTCGGCGGCAGCGCGTCGGGGAGCCCCAACAGCACCGGCGTGGTCCTGCAGGCCGACTGGAACCCCTGGATGAACACGCGGCTCTCTCTGCAGTACACGGTCTACACCAAGTTCAACGGGGGCACCACCAACTACGACGGCTCGGGCCGCGACGCCTCGGCCAACAACACGCTGTACCTCCAGGCGTGGCTGATGTTCTGATTTGACGGGGATGTGACGAGGTGATATAGGTGATGAAGTGACGAGGTGGGAACGGCGCGTCGGAGCCGCATCCTCACCCCGTCACTTCATCACCTTCATCACCTCCATCATCGTCCCGTCATGCCCAATCCGATCCGGATCCGCTGCTTCCATCTCGCAGTCCTGCTTGTCCCGGCGGCCCTGGCCGCTCAGTCCCCCCCTGACACCTCGTTCCTCGCCCGGTATCGTCCCGCCGCCGGCCGGTTGATCGCGGCGGCCACGGCCGACACCGCGGCCTGGCTCCGGGTGGCGGAGCTGACCGACCGGTTCGGGCCGCGGCCGAACGGATCGGCGAGCCTCGAGCGCGCGCTGGACTGGGTCCTGGACGAGCTGCGCCGGGACGGCCTGGAGAACGTGCACGCCGAGCGGGCGATGGTGCCGCACTGGGTGCGGGGCGCCGAGTCCCTGGAGCTGAGCGAGCCGTGGCGCGCGGCGCTGCCGATGCTGGGATTGGGCGGCAGCGTCGCCACGCCGCCCGGGGGGATCGAGGCCCCGGTCCTGGTGGTGAGCGATTCGGCCGACCTGTTCACCCACGCGGACCAGGCCCGGGGCCGGATCGTGCTGTTCGACGCCCCGTACCGGGGCTACGGCGTCACGGTGCGGTACCGCTGGATGGGCGCCATCTGGGCCTCGCGGGCGGGGGCCGTGGCGGCGCTGCTGCGCTCGGTGTCGCCGTTCGAGATGCGGCAGCCGCACACCGGCGTGACGCACTACGACGCGTCGGCGCGGGCCATTCCCTTCGCGGCCGTCTCGATCGAGGACGCGATGATGCTGCACCGCATGCAGGGCCGCGGGCAGCCGGTGGTGGTGCGCCTGGTCATGTCCGCCCGCACGCTGCCCGATGCGCCGTCGCGGAACGTGGTCGCGGAGCTGCGTGGCGCCGAGCGCCCGGACGAGGTCGTCGTGATCAGCGGGCACCTCGACTCCTGGGACGTCGGCACGGGAGCCATGGACGACGCCGGCGGCTTCGTGGCCGCCTGGCAGGCGCTGCTGCTGATGCACCGCCTGGGCTTGAGGCCGCGGCGCACCGTGCGGCTGGTGGGCTGGACGAACGAGGAGAGCGGGACCCGCGGGGGGCTGGCTTACCGCGACGCCCACGCGCGGCGGCTCGGGGATCACGACGTGGCCATCGAGTCGGACGCCGGCGCGTTCCGCCCGACCGGCTTCGGGTTCACCGGGACCGATTCGGCCTACGCGCTGGTGCGGCGGATCGGGCCGCTGCTGGCGGCGATCGGCGCGGATTCGGTGACCCGCGGCGGCGGCGGCACCGACATCGAGCCCGTCATGGAGCGCGGCGTGCCGGGCATGAGCCTCGACGTGGACGGGCCGCGGTACTTCTGGTACCACCACGGCAACGCGGACACCGTGGACAAGCTCGATCCTCGCGACGTCGCCCGCTGCGTGGCCGCGATGGCGGTGATGGCGTACGTGATCGCCGACATGCCGGAGAGCCTGCCCCACCCCTCGAATGCCCCGACGAGGAGGTGAGGATGTGATCCCTTCATCACCTCCCCGGAGCCGTGTCCGCTATGGCGCGGAGGCAGTCTCTGTCCATCCGGTGCCCCCCCGCGAAGGTGACCAGCCGGTGCGAGACCCCGGCCCGCTCCAGCGCGCCCTCGGCGAGCGCCAGGTTGCCCGACGCCCACTCGTCCCGCTCACCGATCACGAAGGTCAGACCCAGCGCGTTCAGCCGCCGGGCCTCGGCCCGCCACTCGGTGTCCGGAGGCAGGACCCCGGCCCACAAGACCAGCCGGTCCACCCTCCCCTTGCCGCGGAGGGCCCAGCGGGAGGCCGTGGCCGTGCCCTGGGAGAAGCCGAGCAGGGTGAGCCTCACGCGCTCCCGCGGGACCTGCGCGAACACCGCATCGTGGAGGGCGTCCAGGTAACGCAGGTAGTCTTCGATCTCCACGAGCCGGTCCTCGCGCGTCATCCACGACCCGCCCACCTTGCTGTCCGGTCCGCCCGAGCCCTGGGCGTAGAAGCGCGACAGGCCTTCCGGCGCGACGATGAGCCGCCGGCCGTCGTCGAGGGCGGCGAACTCCTCGATGAAGGTCCCGGCCAGTTGCCCGTAGCCGTGCAGCACGAACCACACCTCCGACACGGCCTCGGAGGGCGTGCCGAGGGTGAAATACCTCGCGGTACGGCGGGTTTCGAGGTGGTGCTCCCGGGGCATGCCGGATAAGATAGGCGCCGGACCATCCGCAGCGGGAGGCGAGGAGCCATCGCATGAACTTCCTGGCCGACGCGATCCTGGGCATTGACACGCTGTGGGGGGGCGACGTGATGAACCCCTCCGGCACCGGCCGCTTCATCGCCGACTCGTGGTTCAGCGACGAGCCGCTGCCGCCGGCCTATACCCATCCGGCGGCGGCCGCCGTGCGCGGCTCGGGCGGCGTCGGAGCGGGCAAGCCGGACGTCGCGGCCATTGACGCCTATCTCCGGGCGGTGGACGTGCGCGCCGCGATCGCCGGCGTGGTGGCGGAGGCGAAGACCGGCGGCCGGGCGCGGCGCTCGTACCTCAAGGGCCTGGCCGTGGGCCTCGAGGTGATGTGGGACCTTTCGATGGAGCTGCTGGGGCGCGGGGACGCGGTGCCGTACGAGCGCTGCGTGCTCGCTTCGACCGGCTCGAAGCCGTCGCCGTCGGACCCCACGGCCCGGCGCCGGCGGGTGGCGGAGCTGCTCGGTCGGGCCGGCTACCCGACGGGCGGCGACGAGCAGCTGCTCGGCTCCGTGGACGCCTGGCGGCGCGACCGCGCGGTGCCCAAGCCCGCGATCGCGTCCCTGGGCGCCGCCTTCATCGCGAAGTACGACGCGATGGCGGCGGCGCGCCTGGTTCCCCACCTGCCCGCCGCCTTCCGGAGCGTGCCCCGCGCCAACATCACGTTCCTGCCGATCAAGGACGCGTGGTTCTCGGGCTCGATGAACTACCTCGGCCGCGCCCGCAACGCCGACGGCACGCCGCGGTACGAGGCGACCTACGAGGTGAACGCCTCGCTCGAGATTTCGGTGCCGGAGTTCGAGCAGCTCGTGAGCCACGAGGTCGTGCCGGGCCACGTGACCAACTCCGCCTACTACCAGGACCTGTACCGGCGGGGCAAGGTGGGGTTCGAGGCCACGGTGCTGACCATGAACACGCGGCACGCCGCGCTGGCCGAGGGCATCGCCAACAACGCGATCCTGATCGCGTACGGCGTCACCGAGATCGAGCAGCTCCCGGACGAGGACCTGCAGCTCGGCGTGCTGCTGGCCCTGCTGCAAGACGACGCCAAGAACCAGTCCTCCTGGCTCACCTGGCGCGAGGGGCGGCCGCAGGCCGAGGTGGCGGCGGTGTTGCGGCGCGACTACCTGTGCTCGGCGGAGCGGGCGGACAAGCTGTCGGGCGCGTGGGGGCGGCATCCCCTGCTGGGGCGGATGTATCTGCCGGCCTACCGTGCCGGCACCGAGCGCGTGGCCGACCTCCGGCGCCGCTTCCCGCCCGAAAAGGTGCTGCCGGCCCTGTACGGCGTGCGCGGGCTGGTGGACGTCGTCACGGTCGGCACAGTGCTGGGGGAGGGCAGGGCGAAGTAGGCGGCAGTCGGGGCGGTTGCCGTCTGGCAGCTCCCCTGCCTTCCGCCATCCGCGCGCTGCTATCTTTAGCGAGTGACCATCTTCAACACGATGAATGCC
>JAJYLI010000219.1 GCA_021787855.1 bacterium
TGTCTTATCAGAAACTTGCTTGCCTAGTACAGATCTAGCTACGACGCTGCGTGCATCGGCATATAGACGATTGTCGCAAGCACGCTTATGGCAAAGACCATTACGAGAGTCGCTGTAACGACGGCCTTCGGACGGCTCGACTGTGGTCCAAGATCTCTTAGCGAAATCCGGTATGCGGCGTAAAGGCTAGCGGCAGTGCCGAGACCCATAACCGCAAGCTGGACGGAGACGATCGAAGGATTGGTCAGGAGCCTCGTGTTGTAGATTCCTGGATGTATGCCAATCGGGTTTACAATCGCTGATCCGACCCTGGCCACGTGCTTGAAGAACTTAGGCAGCTGGCGTGAGAAGTAGTCGGCACCGGTGATCGGGATGAGTGCATAGGCGATCGTGGTAAACCAGCTCGACTTAGACGAAGAGCCTGCTAATGGCTTGCCAATAGCTCTAACCAGCATCGTAAGTCCCCACACCGCAAGGGCGCCGAGGCCGATGCGGCCGCGTGGTACGAGGCGCTGCCCGGCGGCGGCCGCCCGGCCGGGGCCCCGCGGCGCGCCCTGCGGCCCCTGACCCTCGCCGGCCAGGTGCTCGCGACGCTGCTGGCGGCGGTGGTGATCCTGATCGTCGGCGAGGCGGTGGTGGCCAGCGTGACGTCGGTGCTCTGGCTGCAGCGCCTCGGCCCCAACACCGCCAAGTTCGTGAGCGACCAGACCCGGCTGGCGACCGACGACCCGATGGCCGGCGCGGCGCTGGCGTGGGCGCGGTTCCTGCCCGCGCCGGACTCGGCGAGCGACAGCACCGCCGCCGGCTGGATGCGCGAGCTGCTGGGCCTGGCGCCGGGCCGGGGCGGCGCTCTCCCGGCGTACCCGATCCGGCCGGCCGACGTGGTCGGCACCGGCGGCAGCGTGCTGCCCCTGTTCGTGGCGGCGGAGGCGGGCACGCTGCCGGCCGGGCTCAGGGACACGCTCGCCATGCTGGCCGACCACCCGCGCACCGCGCTGTTCCGCCGCATCGCCCGCGTGAGCTCCGCGGTCCGGCTGCTGGCGGCCACCGGCGAGCCGTTCTCGGCCACGCCGATGAGCGGTGCGCGGCCCGCCCACACCACCCCCCTCGAGGACGCCGTCCTGGCCAACACCGCGGGCGCGGTGGTCGCCGTGGCGAACCACGATTGGCGCGCCGCCACGGCGCGCATCGGGGAGACGGCGGCGTTCGCCCTGCAGCTGCTGCGCGCGCCCGACGTGCGCACCAACCAGATCGGCTTCCGGATCCTCCGCTACCAGGTGCTCGGCCCGCTGGCGCAGCTCGCCCGGCGGCGCGCCAGCGGCGTGGACAGCGCCACCGTCGCCGACGCGGCGCGGCTCCTGGACCAGGCCGTGCCGTTCGCGAACGGCGCCGCGGGCCTGATGGTGAACCCCGCGGACGCGCTGCAGTTCACCGCCGCCGTCCAGAACCCGGACGTGCCCGCCGGCTACCGCGTGATCTGGCTGCTGGACGGCTGGGCGGGCCTGTGCGCCAACCCGTGGGAGGTGCTGACCGGGCCGAGCGGCGCGCGCAAGCAGGCGATGCTGGCGGCCGCGGACGTCATGAGCGACGTGCCGCACGCGCGCTCGCTGGCGGCCTTCGGCGCGGGCTACTGGGAGCTGGGCGCGCCCGAGGTCGGCCACACCAGCCTGGCGCACACGCTGCTGGAGCGCGGCCCCTGGGGCGTGCTGTGGCGGGTCCGGCAGTGCGCGAACGCGATCTAGATCTCGTCGGAGGAAGGTCACGAGGCGCGAGTCGTGACCCTGTCATCCGCCTGCCCTCCTGACTATGGTATTCGGGTGCCCGCACATCACGATTCGACGCAGGTCTGGCTCGAGCATTGGCAGGACGAGGCGGACGCGGCCTTCCTCTACCGCCTGCTGGCGGAGGCGGAGCCCGACCGCGCGCGCCAGGACATCTACCGCCGCCTGGCGGCGGTCGAGGACCGGCACGCCTCCCTGTGGCGCAAGCTGCTCTCGGACGCGGGGATCGAGTGCGGCACGCCGGTCCCCTCGCGCCGCGCCCGGCTGCTGGCCTGGACCGCGCGGCGCTTCGGCCCGGGCGTGCTGACCACCCTGCTGCTCCGGGAGGAGGGGCGCGAGGTCCGCGGCTACATGGACCTGTACCACGAGACCGCGGCCGGCGCCGCCAGGGACACGGCGCTGCTGCTGGCGCGCGAGTCCGCGCAGCACGCCGAGACGCTGGGCGGCCTGGCGGGCAAGAGCGGCGAGCCGTGGCACCAGGCGGAGTCGGGCGGCTTCCTGCGCAACGTGGTGTACGGCTTCAACGACGGGCTCACCGCCAACTTCGGGCTGGTCGCGGGTGTGCTCGGGGCCACCGTGGCCCCCGGGGCCAGTGTGGCGCCGCAGGTCGTGCTGTTCTCCGGCGTGGCGGGGATGGTGGCCGACGCGCTCTCGATGGGCGCCTCCGGCTATCTCGCCGCCAAGAGCGAGCAGGAGGTGTACGAGCACGAGATCGCCATGGAGCGCGAGGAGATCCGCCTCATGCCGGAGGTGGAAGCCGAGGAGCTGGCCCTGGTGTACGAGGCCAAGGGGGTGGCGCCCGAGGAGGCCCGCCGCATGGCCGGCGACGTGATGAAGGATCCGGCCCGGGCGCTGGAGGAGAAGGTGCGCGAGGAGCTGAAGATCGGCGCCCGCCACGCCACGCCGCTCCGGGAGGGGTGGCTCACGGGAGCGGCGACGGCGGTGGGCGCCTTCCTCCCCGTGGCGCCGTTCCTGGTGCTCCGCGGGCCGGCCGCGGTGTGGACCGCGTTCACGCTCGCCATGGCGTCGCACTTCGCCGTCGGCGCGGCGCGCAGCTTCTTCACCGGCCGCGGCGCCTTCAAGAGCGGGCTCGACATGTTCGTCGTCGGCCTGGGCGTGGCCGGCGTCGGCTACGTCGTGGGCGACCTCATCGCGCGCGTGCTGTGACCAGGACCCTGGAGGTCGCGCTCGCGCTGCTGTGCGTCGTGGGGTTCCTGGCCATGGCGCGCAGAGCCAGTGAAAGCCGGAATACCGGACAGTCGCCGGACGCCAAGTCGCGCGGTGGCTCCCCGAAGGGCAGTCTCCAGGACGTGGACTGGGACGAGCTCCGGAAGGCCGAGGACGAGATCCGCGACGTGGATCCGCTGGCCAATCCCGAGGACGGGTTCCCCGGGGACGATTGGGGGCCGGGGTCTCCGAAGCGGTGAGCGGCGAGGAGTG
>JAJYLI010000055.1:0-13686 GCA_021787855.1 bacterium
GGGTTGGGGGTGAGGGGGCAGGGGCTGGGGGCTAGGGGTTAGGTTAGGGATGCAGGACGGTGCGTCGGGGTGGCCGGGCGGGGCCCCAACCCTGGCCCCCGATGCCCGACCCCTCCATCTTCCGCGCACACCACACATCGAGCCTGCGTGAACATCGCCGTCGGCACCAGCGGCTATGCCTACAAGGAATGGAAGGGCTCGTTCTATCCCGCCGACCTGCCGGCCGACGGGATGCTGAAGTACTACGGGCAGCGCTTCGGCGCGGTCGAGATCAACAACACCTTCTATCGGATGCCGACGGAGAAGATCCTGGTCGGCTGGGCGGCGGAGGTGCCCGACGGCTTCACCTTCGTGCTCAAGGCGTCGCAGCGCATCACCCACCGCAAGCGCCTCAAGGAGGCGGGCGAGGAGCTGGCCTACTTCCTCAGGACCGCCAACGTGCTCGGCCCCAGGCTCGGCCCCACGCTGTTTCAGCTCCCGCCCAACCTCAAGAAGGACCTGCCGCGCCTGGCGGACTTCCTCGCCCTGGTGCCCAGGACCTGGCGCGCGGCGTTCGAGTTCCGGCACGCCACCTGGCTCGACGACGAGGTGTTCGAAACGCTCCGCGAGCACAACGCGGCGCTGGTCATCGCGGAGACGGACCGGGAGGAGGGCGAAACCGATCCGCTGGTGATCCCGACGGTGGCCACGGCCGACTGGGGCTACCTGCGGCTCAGGCGCGCGGGGTACGCGAAGGGCGACCTCGAGCGCTGGGCCGCCACCGTCTCCGCGCAGCCGTGGAAGGACGCCTTCGTCTTCTTCAAGCACGAGGAGGCCGGCGCGGGCCCGAAGCTCGCGGCCGAATTCACAGCCCTGCTGCCCAGCCGCTGACGGCGGCGGCCAGCTCGTCCAGCACCTCGTCCCGGGTCCGACCGGAGCGCTTCAGCACGCCGAACGAGTGGTCGCCGCCCTCCACCAGGTGCAGGGTGGCGCGCTTCCCCAGCCGGCTCACGACCGGCTCCAGGCGCTCCAGGTCCGCGAACTCGTCCCGCGTCCCCTGCAGAAACAGCATCGGCACCGTGACCCGCTCCAGGTGCTCGGCGCGCGAGGCCGCCGGCTTGCCGGGCGGGTGGAGCGGAAAGCCCAGGAAGGCGAGCCCGCGCACGTTCGGGAGCGGCTCCAGCGCGGCCGCCGTCGAGGTCATGCGCGCGCCGAACGACTTGCCGCCCGCGATCAGGGGCAGGAGCGGCACGCGCACGCAGGCCTCGGCGACCGCCGCGCGCACCGCGGCCGTCGCGACCGCCGGCGTATCGGTACGGCGGCGCTTCGCCTCCATGTACGGGAACTGGTAGCGCAGGGTCGCCACGCCGCGCGCGGCGAGACGTTGGGCCACCGCCTCGAGGAACGGATGCCGCATCCCCGCGCCCGCGCCGTGGGCCAGCACGTAGCCGAGCGTCGCGCCGGGCGGATGATCGAGCAGCGCCGACACCCGGCCCGAGCCCGGCACCTCGAACGTCAGCTCTTCGCTCACCGCGCAGCCCGCTTCCTTCCGTTCTTGCGCGTCTCCAGCCGCCGGTGCAGCCCCGCCAGCGCGGCCACCAGGTCCGGCTTCAGGTCCAGCACCGGCCGCAGGGGGTCCCCGCCCAGCTTGTCCATCCTCGCCGCGGCCGTCCGGATCGTGTAGCGCGCGATGTCCAGCTTCGCGTTCACCTCGTCCCAGCGGAGCGGCATCGAGACCAGGGCGCCGGGCACCGGCCGCGCCGTGAACGGCGACGCCAGCAGCCGCCCGTGGCCGTTCTGCACGTAGTCGAGATAGACGCGCCCGTCGCGTTTGTGGACCTGGCGCGTGATGGTGGCGATGTCGGAGAGCTCCGCCGCCACGACGCGCGCCAGCAGCCCGCCCAGCGCCCGCGCCTGCTCGTAGGTGCACTGGCGGCCCAGCGGCACCAGGACGTGCAGGCCCGTCGAGCCGCTGGTCTTGACGAAGGTCGGCAGCCCGATCTCCTCGCCCATCGCGCGGATCGCCCGCGCGACCGTGATCACGTCGGCGAACGGCGCCTCCTTGGGATCGAGGTCCAGGATGCACCAGTCCGGCGTCTCCAGCGTCGCCACGCGGCTGCCCCAGATGTGCAGCGGGATGGCGCCCAGGTTCGCGATGTAGAGCAGCGACGACTCGCTGTCGCAGACGAAGTAGTTCAGCTCGCGCTCCGACTCCGCGCTGTACATGCGGACCGTGCGCACGAAGTCGTGCGCATACGCCGGCGCGTCCTTCTGGAAGAACGACTTCCCCTCGATGCCGTCCGGGTAGCGGGTCAGGACCAGTGGCCGGTCCTCGAGGTAGGGCAGCAGCCATGGGCCGATGGCCTGGTAGTACGCGACCAGGTCGCCCTTGGTGAAGCCCTCGGCGGGCCAGTACACCTTCTGGAGATTGGTGAACTGGAAAGAAGGGGCCAGGGGCTCGGGGTTAGGAGTCAGGGGAACAGCCGTCCCTGACCCCTGATCCCTGACCCCTAGCCCCTGCTTCACACATTCGGCGGGCCGCTTGTCCGTCCGGAAACGGACGAACACCGGCTGCCTGAGCTGCCCCTCGTCCGTCCACTCCAGGAACCGCACCTCCGCCACCAGTCGCGGCTCGACCCACACGTGCTCCGCGCCGGCCGGGCCCGCGCCCTTGAACGGCGGCTTGGGCCGCCGCGCGCTCTCCAGCGCCGCCGCGTATTCCTGGAGCTGCGCCGTGTCGAAGCCCGTGCCCACCCGGCCCACGTAGACCAGGGCGCCGCGATCGTACAGCCCGAGGTGCAGGGCGCCGAAGCCCGCCCGCGCGCCCTTGGGGCGGGTGTACCCCACCACCACGAAGTCGTCGGTCCGCTCCGCGCGGACCTTGAGCCAGTTGGGCGAGCGGCCGCCACGGTAGGGCGCGTCGGCTTTCTTCCCCACCACGCCCTCCAGCCCCATCTTCGTCACCTGCTCGTACACCCGCTCGCCATCGGTCTCGAAGTGCTCGAGGTAGCGCAGCGCGCCGGCCTCCGGCACCACGCGGCGCAGCAATCGCTTCCGCTCCAGCAGGGGCAGCCCGCGCAGATCGTGCCCCCCGACGGCCAGCAGGTCGAACAGGAACAGCGTCGCCGGCTGCTGCACCGCCGCGCGCGCGATGTCGGTCGCACGCGTGAATCGGGCGCGCTCGCCCAGCCGCTGGAAGCTCGGCTTGCCGGCGTCGTCGCTCACCACCAGCTCGCCGTCCATCACCAGAGCGTCGCAGGGGAGCGCCGTCAGGGCGCGCGCGATCTCGGGGAACGCGGCCGTCAGGTCGTTCCCGTTCCGCGTGGTGAGCTTGCCTTCCCCGTTCGCGCGCGAGGCCAGCATCCGGTAGCCGTCGAGCTTCAGCTCGAAGATCCAGCCCGGCTTGCTGAAGGCCTTCTCCCGCGGCTCCGCCAGCATCAGCTCCACGTCCTTCGCGAGCACCTTCCGCCGCGGCGCCCCGCTCTCCGCCAGCTCCGCGGCCAGCGCCGCCGTACGATCCGCGCCGGCCTTCAGCTCCTCGACCGTGAGCCCCGAGAGCACGGAGCCCTGCGGGAACGCGTCGCCGTCGGCCGAGACCTGGGAGTCGCGCTCCTTGATCAGCAGCCAGTCCTTGACGCTCTTCTTGATCCTTACCAGCGTCCACTTGCCCTTGAGCTTGTAGCCCTTGAGCTCGAAGAGCAGCTTGCCCTTCTCGAACCCCGCGGCGATGTCCTCCACGGGGAGCCACATCCCCCGGTCCCACACGATCACCGCGCCGGCGCCGTAGTTGCCCTCGGGGATCCTCCCCTCGAAGTCGCCGTACTCGATCGGGTGGTCCTCGACCGCGACCGCGAGCCGCTTGTCGGCCGGGTTCCTGGACGGCCCCTTCGGCACCGCCCACGAGCGCAGCACGCCGTCCATCTCGAGGCGCAGGTCGTAGTGGAGCTGCCGCGCGGCGTGCTTGTGCACGACGAACAGCCCGCCGGGAACGCGCGCCGGGGCGGCCGCTGGAGCGCCCGGCGCGGATCCGGCGGCGGACGCCGGCCTTCCCGGCCCCTGGCTGGGGCCCCCGGTAGCGGGCACGATGATCCCGGCCGGTTCCGGCGTGCGGTCGGCCGAACGCTTTGCGCGGTAAGCACTTAGCGCGTCGGTAGCGGGCTTGCGCGTTGCGGGCATAGTTGAGAACCTGTATCATACAGCATTCCATGAGCGCACGCCCCATCGGCTCGGCGACCATCGCCTTCGGCCTCGTGTCGGTGCCGATCAAGTTGTATGCGGCCGGCGAGTCCACGGCGGCGGTGAGCTTCAACTGGCTGCACAAGAAGTGCGGCTCCCGGTTGAAGCAGCAGTACGTGTGCGCGCAGGACGGGGAGAAGGTCGAGAAGGACGACATGGTCAAGGGCTACGAGTTCGCCAAGGGCCAGTACGTCCTGTTCTCGCCGGAGGAGCTGAAGGTGATGGAGGAGAAGTCCACCGGCGCGATTGACATCGGCGAGTTCGTGCCCGCCGAGCAGGTGGACCGGCTGTACCTCGAGAAGGCGTACTTCCTCGGGCCCGACAAGGGCGGCGAGCGCGCCTACCGGCTGTTGGCGGCGGCGCTCAAGGAGACCAGGCGCGCGGCGATCGGCCAGTACGCGGCGCGGGGGAAGCAGTACCTGGTGATGGTGCGGCCGATGGCGGACGGGCTGGTGATGGAGCAGCTCCACTACGCCGACGAGATTCGCTCGATCAAGGACGTCGAGATCCCCGAGGGCGAGGTGAAGAAGGGCGAGCTGCAGCTCGCGGTGCAGCTCATCGAGCAGGGCGCCTCCGAGGCGTTCCGCCCGCAGGCCTACGAGGACAACGTCAAGAAGCGGATGCTCGAGAGCATCCAGCAGAAGGTCGAGGGCCACGAAATCACGGCCGAGCCGGCGGCGGCGCCCGAGACGCAGATCATTGATCTCATGGAGGCGCTGAAGGCCAGCCTGGCGAAGGGCGGCCAGGGCGGCGCCGAGGGCGAGGGCGCGTCCCAGTCGGACGAGCGCAAGCCGGCCAGGCGGGCGCCGCGCCTGAAGCTCGAGCGGGCGGACGAGGCGCCCAGGCGCAAGCGGAAGGTCTCGTCGGGCTGATCCCTTGAAGGGCTACGCGGCGCAGGACGTCGCCAGGCTCCTCGGACTCAATCCCTCACAAGTGCTGGCGTTCGCCCGCGGCGGGGTTCTCCAACCCGCCCGCGGCGCGCGGGGCGAGCTGCGGTTCTCCTTCCCCGACCTGGTGCTGCTCAGGGCGGCCAAGGGGCTGGCGGAGGCGCGCATCCCGCCCGGCCGCATCACCAGCGCGCTGCGGCGGCTCAGGCAGCAGCTTCCGGCGGGGCGTCCGCTCTCGGCCGTGCGCATCAAGGCCGTGGGGGACCGGATCGTCGTGCAGGACGGCGCGACGTCGTGGAACCCGGAGTCGGGGCAGCTCCTGCTGGACTTCACCGTCTCCGAGCTGGCGAGCCGGGCGGCGCCGCTGGCGCGGCGGGCGGCGCAGGCGGCGCGCGAGGCGGAGGGCTCTTCGGACGCGGCGCTCACGGCCGACGAGTGGTACGATCTCGGCTTCGATCTCGAGGCGGTGGACGTGGCGGAGGCGCGGGACGCGTACCGGCGCGCGCTGGAGCTGGACCCGCACCACGCCGACGCGCACGTCAACCTGGGCCGGCTGATGCAGGAGGGCGGCGACGCGAAGCAGGCGGTGTCGCACTACACGCTGGCGCTCCAAACGAACCCCAGGCACGCCCTGGCGTGGTACAACCTCGGCATCGCGCTCGAGGACCTCAAGCGGCGGTCGGACGCGATCAAGGCCTACGAGTCGGCGACCCTGGCGGAGCCGGCGCTGGCCGACGCCTGGTTCAACCTGTCTCGGGCTTACGAGGCGGCGGGCAAGAAGGCGGCGGCCCTGCGGAGCTTGAGCAAATACCGGGTGCTGGTGCGACGGGGAGGGTGAGACCTCACCGCCGCAGCAGCGCGACCACGGTGATGATGAGCGCCACGTTCGCGGCGACGCTTCCCAGCCAGTACCGGAACATCCACTTGAGGAGGTCGGCGCGGGCGATGCCGATCTCGTGGCGCAGGTCGGCCTTGGTCTCCGCGAGCCGCTGCTCCAGCTTCGCGTCGAACCGCGCGAAGTTGGCGTCGTTGAAGTCCCGCAGATCGGACCGGTAGCTCGCGTCCACCTGATTGAACCACTCCACCAGCTCGGTCGCGATGTCGTCGCCGAGCTTCTCGTAGAACTTGCGCGACAGCTTGGCCGTCACCGGCATGCGCCCTCCGGGCGTCGGACGGTGACAGCGTAAGTATACGCTCGGCCGGCCGAGTCACCCAAGCGCGGCGGCGGGTGTCGTTCCGTTGCGGCCCGACGTCCGCCTCCTACTCCGCTCTCAACGCCTCGACCGGGTCCACCCTGGTCGCCCGGCGGGCGGGGAGCCAGCTCGCGGCGACGGTGACGGCCAGGACTGACAGCGAGCCGAGCGCGAGCGTCAGCGGATCGCTGGGCGTGATGCCGTAGAGCAGGCTGGCGACGAGCCTGCCAGCGGCCAGCGTCACCCCGATGCCGATGAGGATTCCCAGCGCGGCCGTGCGCATCCCCTGCCCCACGACCAGCCCGGCGATGTCGCTGCCGCGCGCGCCCAGAGCCAGCCGCACGCCCATTTCCTGGCGGCGCTGGGCGACCGCGGAGGCCAGCACCGCGTACAGGCCAAACGCGGCCAGCAGCAGCGCCAGAGCGCCGAACGCTGTGCACGCGGTGGCGGCGAGCTTCCAGGACTGGAGCTGGGTCTCGACCAGGCTCTCGATGGGCGTCACGCTCACCGAGATCCCGTCTCCGGCGGCCTGCTGCAAGCTGCGGCGCACCTCCGCCGCGAGGGCGGCCGAGGCATTCTTCGTGCGCAGATACAACACCGTCGGCGTTGCCTTCGCATCCCCTCGCGCCAAGGGCACGTAGAACTGCGGCGGTGGATCTTCCACCACCTCCCAGCGATGCACATCGGCGGCGATCCCGACGACGGGCGTGCAGCCGCCGCGCGCCTCGAACTTGAAGCACTTCCCGATGGGATTCTTTCCCGGCCACAGGAGGTCGGCCATCGCCTCATCAATGACCGCCACCGGGAAGCCCGGCGTCGCGTCGGCCGCGGTGAGGCCGCGCCCCCGCACGATGCGGGTACCGGTCGTGGCGAAGTACTCCGGCGTCACGGCGTTCAGGTACGGGGTCGTCTTGAGGAGCGGCAGGATCGTATCGCGGCCCGGCACCACGACTCGCGCGCCGAAGCTCCAGGAGCCGAACGAACCGCCCATCGCCGCCGCGGCGCTCTCGACACCGGGATAGGCGCGCGCCCGATCGAGCGTCGCCCACTCCAGACTGTTGATCTGCCGCTGCGAGTAGTCACTGCCGCGAAAGTCGAGGCTCACGGCCAGGACTCGACGCGTGTCCACTCCGAGGTTGATGTGCAGCACGTTGCGCAGGCTGCGGACGAACAGGCCGGTGCCGACCACGAGCACGAGGGTGAGGGCCACCTGCGCCACCAAGAGGCCCGACCGCAGCCTCGAACGCTGGTACGATCCCTCCCGCTCTCCCGCCTTGAGGGCCCCCGCCAGGTCCGGGCGACTGGCCCGCCACGCCGGCGTCAGCCCCGAGATCAGGGCCGTGACGACCGCGACCGCAGCCGTGAACACCAGGACCCGCGGGTCGAGCACCGAGCCGGCCGCGGCGTCCGGCGGCAGGGTGAAGCGCCGGATGAGGGGCGCCCCCCACGCCGCGAGGAGCAGGCCCGCGCCGGCCCCGAGCGCCGCCAGCAGCGCGCTCTCGGCCAGGAACTGGGCGGCGAGCCTGGCCCGCCCCGCGCCGAGCGCCAGGCGCACGGCGATCTCACGACGGCGGCGCGTGCCGCGCACGAGGAGCAGGGTCGCCACGTTGGCGCAGGCGATCAGCAGCACCAGGCCCGCCACGACCGCCAGCCAGACGCTGACGCTCGACGCGCGGGACGCCTTCGGGCCGCGGTCAACCTGAATCGGCCACAGGCCGACGCGGGCGCCCGCCGGATCTATCCCGTGCGGGACCATGTTGCGCTGGTACGTGACCGTGGCCTGCGCGGCGACCTGCGCCTGGTCGGCGCCGGAGGCGAGCCGCCCGATGACCTGGAGCCAGACGTCGTCCCGGTTGGTCAGGGCATCGGAGCCGAACAGCCGGGGCGACGCTGCGGCCAGGGGTAGCCACAGGTCCACGCGCGTCAGGTCGGGGCCGATGAAGCCCCGGGGCGCGACGCCCACGATCGTGCAGGGCAGCCCCCCGACCGTCAGGATGCGCCCGACTGCGCCGGGCTCCCCTCCCAGGCGGTCGCGCCAGTAGGCGTAGGAGACGACCGCTACGGGCGCGCCGCCCGGTACGTCGTCCCTCGGCCCGAAAAGCCGACCGTAGGCGGGAGACACGCCAAGGGTCTCGAAGTAGCTGCCCGCGACCATCGCGGCCGGGACGACACCCGTCTCCGATCCGCGACCGACCGTGACCGAGTCCGGGAAGTAGGCGGTGAGGCCGGACAGACCCGGCACGTCGCGGCGCAGGTCCTCGTAGAGCGGGTACGAGGTCGCGTTCCAGCCCGCCTCGCCGCTCCGCAGGCGCACCGTGAAGAACAGCCGCCTCAGGTGACCGGCATCGCTCACCCCGGCCGGCGGGCGGAACAGCAGCGTGTCCACGACGCCGAACATGGCGCTGTTGGCACCGATGCCCAGAGCCAGACAGGCGACAGCGGCCGCCGTGAAGCCGGGGCTCTTGGCGAGCGACCGGGCGGCGTAGCGCAGGTCTTGGATCAGCGCGTCCACGTCATTCGCTTCGCAGCGCCACCATCGGATCCACCTTCGCCGCCCGGCGGGCGGGAACCCAGCTCGCGGCGACGGTGGCCGCGACCAGGGTCAGTGCCGCGCAACCGAGCGTCACGGGGTCCGTGGGCGCCACGTCAAACAGGAAGGCCCGTAGCAGCCGAGTCGTCGCGAGCGCGCCACCAGCGCCGATCGCCAGTCCAGCCCCGGTGCGCACGAGCCCGCGGCTCACGATCATGATCAGCACGTCGCCTCGCCCGGCGCCCATGGCCATGCGGATCCCGATCTCCCGCGTGCGCCGGCTGACGCCGTAGGAGACGATGCCAAACATCCCCGCCAGCGCCAGAGCCAGGGCCATCGCCGCGAACGCCAACAACAGCGAGGTGTAGAGCCGCTGCTGCGCGAGGGAGTCGGTGAGCAGGCTGGTCATCGGTGTTACGTGCTCAAGGGGGACACCGGGCTCCACGCTCGCCAGCGCGCGGCGCAAGGGCCCGATCACCGGCTCAGGCGGGCCCGCCACGCGCACGATGACCTTGAGCCACGACCCGGGGTCGCTCGTGTACGCCTCATAGATGTGCGGGGGAGGAGGGGCACCCAGTGCGTCCTGGCGGGTGTTCCCCACGACGCCGACGATGCGCCGCTGCCGCCCGCCATAGAACGAGATCAGCTTCTCCAAGGGGTCTTCGCCCGGGAAGTATGCCTGCGCGGCCGTCTCGTCTATCACGACCACGCCTGGATCCGAGGCGGCGAGCCCGCGCCCGCGCTCGAGCGGGATCTCCAGCGTGCGGAAGTAGTCGGGCGTGACGCCGGCGATATAGGCCCAGGCCTGCGGGTTCCGGTCCGGCTCACCGGGCAGAGAGACGCTTCCGATGGCTCCTGCCGCGAACGGGATTCCCGTCGCCACCGCGGCGGCGCTCGCCCCGGGGATCGCTCGTACCCGCATCAGGACCTGCTGGACATACGAGACCCGATGCGCTGCCGAGCCGTACGTGGCCGGGAGCTCCAGCTGCGCCACGACGACGTGGGCCGGCTCGAATCCCGGCGCGACGCGCGTGAGGCTGACGAAGCTGCGCGCCAGCAAGCCGGCGCCCGCGAGGAGGACCATCGTCAACGCGACTTGCGCCACGACCAGCGCGTCGAGCGAGCGACCCTCCCCCGGTCGCTTCGGATCTACGCCGGCCGCCTTGAGTACGTCGGCGGGGGCGCTGCGCGCGGCCCGAAGCGCCGGCCCCAGCCCCGCGAGCAGTCCCGCGAGCGCACCGGCGCTGAAGCACGCCACCAGGACGTGTATGTCCACCGCGACTCGAGCGAAGCGCGGCAGCTCTGAGCCAGCCAGCGTCACGATGGCGGGGACGCCCCACAGCGCCAGGACCAACCCGACCGCCCCGCCCACGATCCCGAGCGCCACTCCTCCGACGAGCGTCTCGCGCAGGACGCGGCTTCGGCTGGCGCCGAGGGTCACGCGGATGGCCATCTCGCGCCACGCACCGGCCGCCCGAGCGAGCAGCAGGCTCGCCACGTTGGCGCACGCGACGAGCAGCACCAGCCCCACCGCCCCCAGCATGATCAGCAGCGGCGTGCGCACCGAGCCGACCAGGAGGTCGCGCAGCGGAAGCACCGACGGCAGCCAGCCGGCCGCGGCCGGGTCGCTCGACCAGGAGCGCCGCTGAACGACGTCAAGCTCGCTCTGAGCTTCCGCGGGTGTGACGCCGGCCCTCAGCCGGCCGAGAACCCAGAACGAGAACATCCGGGCCCTCGCTGCCCCAGCCGGCCCGGAGAGCGCCGCACCCAGGTTCTCCCACACCTGGGCTTCCGGCGGGTAGCGGAAATCGGCCGGCATGACGCCGACGATGGTGTACACGGTCGTGTCGAGCGTGATGGAGCGGCCGACGATCGCTGGATTCGCGTCGAACCGCGACTGCCACAGGCGATGGCTCAGGATCGCGACCGGGCCGGCGCCCGGGCGATCCTCCGCAGCCGCGAAGGCTCGGCCGAGTACCGGGCGCGTCCCGAGCATCGAAAAGAAGTTCGCCGAGACGGCATATGCATTTACCCGCTCCGCGGCCCCGGGCCTCGCCAGCACCGGCGCGTCGCCGGTGTAGGCCGTGACCTCCCCGAACGACCGGCGCGCTGTGCGCCACCGCTCGAAGGCGGCCAGCGGCGACGTGTTGCCGATGACCCCTTGGCGCCGGTCGGCCGCCCGCACCTGAAAGACGGTCACCAGGCGGTCGGCGTGCGGGTATGGCAACGGACGGAGCAGGACGCCCTCGATCACGCTGAAGATGGCCGTGTTGGCGCCGATGCCGAGGGCGAGGGTGAGGATCGCGACGATCGTAAAGCCCGGGCTCCGGGCGAGCGTCCGGACGGCGTACCGCAGGTCCTGGATCAGCGTGTCCACGGCAACGGGCCGCTCATTCGCTTCGCAACGCCACCACCGGATCCACCTTCGTCGCCCGGCGGGCGGGAACCCAGCTCGCGACGGCCGCGGCGGCCAGCAGCACCACGGCCGACGCCGCCAGCACCACCGGATCGTACGGCGACACGCCGTAGAGCAGCGAGGCGAGCAGCTTGCCCGCCGCGAGCGCGAGCACCGCGCCCACCGCGATGCCGATGGCTGCGACTGCTAGCCCCTGCCGGACCACCAGGCCGAACACGTCCCGCGGCAGGGCCCCGAGGGCGATCCGGACGCCCAGCTCCTGGGTGCGCTGCGCCACCGTGTACGCCAGCACGCCGTAGAGGCCGAGCGCCGCCAGCACGAGGGACAGCCCGCCGAACAGCCCGAAGACGGTGGCCCCCAGCCGCCACGGCCGGTACCGCGGCTCGACCAGGTCCTCGAGCGGACGCACGCTCACGTACGGCAGGTCCGGCGCCACGCTCGCCAAGGCGCGCTGCACCGCCGGCGCCACGAGCCGCGGATCCCCGCTGGTGCGCAGCCACAGCGTCCGGTGTCCGTTGTCGTGAGCGAGATCCTGCCTGCCTCCGAGGGGCACATAGTACTGCATCTTCGCGTCCTCGGTCGGGTCGTACCGCACCTGATCGGCGGCGACACCGACCACCTCCGTGCAGGCGCTGTCGCCACCCAGGATCATGCACTTGCCCAGCGCGTCCGCGTGCGGCCAGACGAGGCGGGCCAGCCCCTCTCCCACCACCGTCACCCGCGCCCCGCTGGCGCTGTCGGCCGCCGTGAAGCCCCGGCCCTTGAGGATCCTGGTCCCCAGCGTCGCGAAGAAGCCGGGCGTCACGGCGTTGATGTAGGGGCCCCCGCTCGGCGGCAGCCGCACCGAGTCCAAGCCAGGCACCCGGAAGGAGTGCCCGAACTGCCAGCCGAACGGCCCGCCCTCCGAGAGCGCAGCACCCACCACGCCGGGCACGCTCCTCGCCCGCTCCAGCAGCCGCTGGAACAACCCGTCTATCTGCGGGCGCGACCAGCCGAGGTCGAACACGTTGACGTCGGCCACCATCACCCGCGGGGCGTCGAGCCCGATGTCCAGCCCCACCACGTTCTTGAGGCTCCTCACGAACAGGCCGGCCCCCGCGAGCAACACCAGGGTGAGGCTGGTCTGCGCAACGAGCAGGCCCACGCGGGTGCGCGACCTCTGGTACGTGCCCTCCCGCTCCCCGGACTTCAGCGCGACGGCCAGATCGGGCCGGCTGGCCTGGAGCGCCGGCACCAGGCCGCTGAGCGTTCCGGTCACCACGGCGACCAGCGCCGTGAAGAGGAGCACGCGAACGTCGAGGGCGCCGCCGGCGAATGACCGCGGCAGCACGTAGGCCCTGAGGAGCGGCCCGGCCCAGAGCGCGACCAGCAGAGCCGCCGCGCCTCCGACGAGCGAGAGCACCAGGCTCTCCGTCACGAGCTGGCGCGCGAGACGCCAGCGGCCGGCGCCCATCGCCAGACGCACCGCCACCTCGCGGCGCCGGCGCATGGCGCGTGCGAGCAGGAGATTGGCGACGTTCGCGCAAGCGATGAGCAGCACCAGCGCCGAGACGACCGCCAGCCACAGGGAGACCTTCGCATCGGACGAGGCTTCCGGTCCCCGCGCGGCCTGGATCGGCCCCAGCTCGACCGTCGCCGTCGCATCCTTCCAGACCTGGGCGGCGTCGCCACGGCGATACACCAGGGTCGCCTGCGCGGCGGCCTGCGCCGCGGCGACACCGGGCTTGAGTCGCGCCAGCAGTGTGATCCAGGAATCGCCGCGGTTGGTGAGCGCGCCGCTCTCCATCAGCACGGGGCCAGCCACGGCGGCCGGGAGCCACAAATCCACCGGCTGGAGATCCGCTCCGGTAAAGCCCTCGGGTGTCACGCCGACCACGGTGTAGAGCAGCTTGCCGATCTCGAGCGTCCGCCCGACCACCGCGGAATCGCAGGCGAATTGGCGCTTCCAGTACTCGTAGCTCAGGACCGCGGTCGGCGCAGCGCCAGCCCGGTCTTCGTCCGCACCAAAGAAGCGGCCGAGCAGAGGTCGCACGCCCAAGAGCGGGAAGTACGACGCGGAAGCCATGGCGGCGTGCACCTGGCTGGCGCGGGTGCCGCGGCCCACGGCCACGTCTGTGGTCCACCACGCCGCCACGCTCTCGAAATCGGGCACGCCGCCGCGGATGTCCTGGAAGTTCGGGTAGGACGTGCTGGCCTGCGTGAACCGGCCGAACACCATGGCGTTCTGGGTGAAGTAGAGCCGGACCAACCTGCCCGGATCCTTCACCTGGGCCGGCGGCCGGAACATCAGCGTGTCCACCACCCCGAACATCGTAGCGTTGGCGCCGATGCCGAGGGCGAAGCACAGCACGGCGGCCAGGGCGAAGCCGGGGCTCCGGGCGAGGGTCCGGAAGGCATACCGCAGGTCGGCGATCAGCGTGTCCACGGCATCGAGCCTCTCATTCG
>JAJYLI010000055.1:13786-16014 GCA_021787855.1 bacterium
GGTCACGGTGCGGTAGTCCACCGACGCGCCCTCGGACCGGCCCTGGATCGCCACGTACTGGTTGCCTCCCTGCTCGAAGGGTAGCCCCGCCTCGACGACCGCCGCGGACGCGACGCCGGGCACGAGCGCGAGCCGGTCGGTCAGGCGCTGGTAGTAACCCGCGATCCGGGCGGTCGAGTCGTATCCCGCGCCGTTGATCCAGATCTCCGCCGAGAGCACGTGCCGCGGATCGAAGCCCGGATCGGTATGGAGGAGATCGGAGACGGTGCGGATCAGGAGCCCCGCGCCGATCAGCAGGACCACGGAGAGCGCCACCTCGGCGACGACGAGTGCGTTGCGCAGCCGACCGCTCGCCGCGCCTGCGGTCGTGCGGCGGGAGCCTTCGCGCAGGACGTCCTGCAGGTCGGACCCGACCGTCTGGCGGGCCGGAAGGAGGCCGAACGCGATGCCGGTCACGAGAGAGACGCCGACCGTGAACGCGACGGCCCACCCGTTCAGTGTCACCGCGCCCGCGCCGAGGTCGAGCGGGATGAAGCCGCGCAACAGGTCCAGTCCCCATTGAGCCAGCGCGAGCCCCACGAGCCCGCCCGCGAGCGCCAGCACCATGCTCTCGGTGAGGAGCTGCCGGAGCACGCGGGCGAGCGAGGCACCGAGCGCGGCGCGGACCGCGAGCTCCCGCCCACGCTCCGACGCGCGGCCGAGGAGCAGCGCCGCGACGTTAGCACACGCGATCAGGAGCACGAAGCCGATGGCGCCGAACAGCACCCGGATCGGGGTGCGAAGGTCTTGGACCACGAGCTGGCGCCACGGGTACAGCTCGAAGCTGCCTTCCCTGGGCATGTTCGTGGTGAAGGCCGCGCGAAAGGCTGCGAGCGTGGGAGCGAACCCCGCCTGCGCGCGCTCGAGAGAAAGGCCTGCCCTCAGCCGGCCGATCAGCCGCAGGTTGATCCCGCTGCCGATGGTCTGCGACACCTGCCCGACGGTCGAATACACGTCAGCCGGCGGCTGCGTGACGAACCCGGGCGGCATCACGCCCACCACGGTGTACGGCGCCCCGTCCAGGGTGGCGGCCTTGCCCACGATCGCCGGGTCGGCCCCGAAGCGACTTTGCCAGTAGCCGTAGCTCAGGATGGCGACGTTCGGGCCCCCGAGCACGTCCTCGTCGGCCGAAAAGTCGCGGCCCATGAGCGGCGAAACGTCGAGGACGTGGAAGAAGTCGCTGGACACGCGCAGCCCGCGCGCGCGGTCGGCCTGCCCCTTCGCGACGACGTTGAAGCCGACGCTGGTCGAGACCGCCATGGACGAGAAGACCCGGCTGTGCTCCGCGAGGAAGCGGTACTGGCGGTAGTCCACGCCGCGCTCGTAGCGGGCGCCGCGGTACGCCTGGGTGAAACCGACCAGTTGGTCGGCCTGCGGATAGGGCAGCGGGCGCAGCAGCACGGCGTAGAGGACGCTGAAGATCGCCGTGTTGGCGCCGATGCCGAGGGCGAGGGTGAGGATCGCGACGATCGTAAAGCCCGGGCTCCGGGCGAGCGTCCGGACGGCGTACCGCAGGTCGGCGATCACTGTGTCCATGGCATCGAGCCTCCTATTCTGCTCTCAACGCCTCCATCGGGTCCACCTTCGCCGCGCGCAGGGCGGGCACCGTGCTCGCGCCCGCGGCCACCGCGGCCAACACGAGCGCCACGGCCACCAGCGTGACCGGATCGCCCGCGTTCGAGCCCACCAGGATGGCCTGGAGGCCGTGGCTCAGGGCCAGCGCGCCGGCGACGCCGATCACCACGCCGACGCCCGTGAGCACCAGCGCCTGCCGCAGCACCAGCCCCACGACGCCGCCGGCGCTCGCGCCCAGGGCGACGCGGACGCCGATCTCCTGGGTGCGCTGCGCGACGCTGTAGCTCATCACCCCGTAGAGGCCGACGCACGCCATCAGCAGCGCGATGACGGCGGCGATCACCAGGGTCTGCGCCGTCGCGTTCTGCGGCGAGAGCGCCGAGGCCACGACGCGCCGCATCGTGAGCACGTTCCCCGCCGCGAGCCGCGAGTCGAGCGCGCCGATCTCCCGCTGCACCAGCGGCGTCAGCCGCGTCGGGTCGCCGGAGGCTCGCAGCACCAGCGAGGTGACCCGCGCGGGCCGCTGGCGCTCCGGCAGATAGACCACCAGGCGCGTGTCGTAGCCCATGAGCGGATTGCCGCGCACGTCGCCCGTGACACCCACGACCTGGACC
>JAJYLI010000056.1 GCA_021787855.1 bacterium
TGGGCGTCTTCCCGCACGGTGACAACGTGCGCGAGCTGGAGACGATGGTCGAGTACGGCATGCCCACGCTCCAGGCGCTGATCGCCGCCACCAGCGGCAACGCCGCCATCCTGAAGCTGCCCGACCGTGGCAGCATCAAGCCCGGGCTGCTGGCGGACCTGATCGCGGTGGCGGGCGATCCCGCCACCGACGTCCGCGCCCTTCGGAACGTCCGCTTCGTGATGAAGGGCGGGGTGATCTACCGGCAGCCGTAGCGGCCCGGGGCCGACGCACCGGCTCTCTGGAGGCTTGACATTCGTTTCTTGGCCTCCGACGCGGGTGGTTCGACGACTGTTGTTGACTCACGCGCCGGGCACCCCGCGGGGTCGTCGTCCTTGGCGGACGTCACTCCGCCCGCAGTGTGGTTGCCGGGTCAACCCGCGTGGCTCTCCGGGCGGGAAGGTACGCGGCGATCACTGCCACGGCGCAAAGACCCGCGGCCGCGCCGACCAGGGCCGTGGGGTCGTTGGGCGCCACCCCGAAGAGCAAGGCCCTGAGCGTTCTGGTCACCGCCAGGGCGCCGGCAAGACCCAGGAGCGCGCCGAGCCCCGCCAGGGTGACGGTGCGTCTGACGACGAGCCACCACACTGTCCCGCGCCGGGCGCCCAGCGCCATCCGGACTCCGAACTCGCGCGTGCGCTGGCTGACGGTGTACGACGCGAGCCCGTACACGCCGACGGCGGCGAGCAGCAGCGCCATCGCCGCGAAAGCCAAGACAAGATCGGAGTAGAAACGCCGCAGCGCGAGGCTGCCCGCCATCAACGCCGTCATCGTCTCGGCCTTCATGACCGGCACGTCGAGGTCCACCTGCTCGATGGCGCGGCGCACCGCGACCACGCTCCCCGCGGGGTCACCGCGCGTGACGGCCAGCAGCACGAAGGAGCTGCTGGGATCGTTGCCGTACGACATGTACAGGTGCGGCGCGGGAGACTGAACCAGTTGCTGGCGAACGTTGCCGACCAGTCCGACGATGGTGCCCGAAGCGGGGCCGGAGCTCCACGACCTCCCGATGGGGTCCTTGCCGGGGAAGAAGGCCGCTGCGAAAGCGCTGTCAATCACGATGGCATTCGGATCGCTCCACCCCAGCGTGCGCCCTCGCAGCAGCGGAATGCCAAGCGCCCTGAAGTAATGCGGAGTGACAGCGGCCGCAGCCGTGACGATGGAGTCGGAGCGGCCCTGAATGCGCGCGACGCTGAAGGCGCTACCCTGGAGCGGGATGCCGCTGCCCACGGCGGACGAGACCACTCCCGGCACTGCCGCGACGCGCGCCAGCACTTGGCGCACGTACGCCAGTTGCCGCGCCTGGGCGCCGGGGGCGGGGGTGCCGGGCGCGGCAACGTCCGCGACGATCACGTGCCCGGGCTCGAAGCCGGGATGCAGCTCGTTGAGCTTGGCGAAGCTGCGGAGCAGCAGCGCGGCGCCGGCGAGCAGGATGGTCGTCAGTGCGAGCTGGCCGACGATCAGGCCGCCTCCGAGCGTCCGGCTCGCTATCGGCCCCGTGCCGGAGCCACCCGCCCGCAAGACGTCGGCCGGAGGCAGTCGTGATGCGCGCCAGGCGGGCAGCACGCCCGCCAGCAGCCCCGACAGCAAGCTCGCGGCCAGAGAGGCCGCCACGACACGCCCGTCCACGGAGATGGTCGTGACGTGCGGCACGGCGCCGCCAGCGAGTCGCACCAGGGCGGGCAAGACGACCACCGCACCCGCCAGGCCCAACGCGCCGCCCGCGACCCCCAGCAGGGCCGTCTCGACCAGCTGACCCTGCACGAGGCGGGCGCGGCCCGCGCCGAGCGCGGCGCGCATGGCCAGCAGCCGCTGCCGCGCCAGGGAGCGCGACAGCACGAGGCCCGCCGCATTCGCGCACGCGATCAACAGCACCAGGGACACGGCGCCGAGCACCAGCAGCAGCCGCGGCCGGACGGCGCCGGTCAGCACGTCCTGCAGCGGAGTCACGTCCGGTGGCCAGCGGCGCAGCGTCGGGGTGGCCGTCCACGTTTGCGCGACCACACTCCGGAGCCGGCGCTGCGCTTCGCTGGGCGTGACGCCCGGCTTGAGCCGGCCGATGGCCCAGAACCAGTACCAGTGGATGCTCGACGGCAGGCTGGCCAGCCGCGCGCCCAGGTTGGTCCATACCGCCGGGCTGCCGGGGTAGGCATAGCGGAACGTCGCGGGCATGACCCCGACGATGGTGTAGGCGGTGGTGTCCAGCGTCAGGGCCCTGCCAACGACGTGCGGGTCGGCGCCGAAGCGATCCACCCAGAAGCGGTGGCTCAGCACCATCACCGGCGCGCTGCCGGACCGGTCCTCTTCGGCGACGAAGTTCCGCCCCACCACCGGTCGGCCCCCCAGCAGCGGAAAGAAGCTCGCCGGGACGCTGGCTGACACGATCCGCTCCGCCGGCCCGCCACCGCGCAGGATCGGACTCTCCACCAGGTACATGGCCGCGCCGTCGAACACAGGAGCGACCGCACGCCATTGCCGGTAGGCATCCACCGCGGAGGCGGCCTGCAACGTCAGGGGGGCGCCGCGGAAGTCGGCGCCAGACGAGATCAGCACCAGGCGCCCGGCGTCCGGGAAGGGGAGCGAGCGAAGCAGCGCGCTCTCCACCACGCTGAAGACGGCCGTGCCGGCGCCGATCCCCAGCGCGAGCGTGAGCACCGTGACGACCGTGAAGCCGGGACTCCGGGCGAGCGTCCGCGCGGCGTAGCGCAGATCGCGAAGCAAAGAGTCCACCAGTGCGCCAGCCCTGCTGTCTCGCACCTCCTCCTTGACCTGCTCCACCCCTCCGGCTTCGATGGCGGCTGCCCGCCGGGCCTCCGCAGGCCCGAGCCCGGCGCGGATCTTCTCGTCGGTCAGGAGATCGAGGTGCGCCCGGAGCTCATCGTCCAGATCGCGCTCCACGCGGCTCCGCCGGGTGAGGTTGCGCCATAAGCTGGCGACACGACTCGGCAGCGCCATGACGCCGCTCTCAGGTCGCCTGCAGGACGAGCTGGATGGCTCGCGATACCCGTCGCCAGTCGCCCATTTCCGCCGCCAGCCGAGCTTGGCCCGCCTTGGTCAGCTCGTAGTACTTGGCCCGCCGTTTGGAAGCCGATTCGCCCCAGACCGATCGCAGCGAGCCGGACTCCTCCAGGCGGTGCAGGGCGGGGAACAGCGAACCGGGCTTGACCACGAACGTGCCGCGCGTGATCTGCTCGATGCGCTGCGCGACGCCGAGACCGTGGAGCCGTCCCAGGCTCAGCGACTTCAGGATGAGCAGGTCCAGGGTCCCCTGCAGCAGGGTCGTCTGCTTCGCCGCCACCGTCCCTCCTATAGTGACTCTATACCAGGCATACTGGGCCGGCATCCTATCGGATGTCAATAGGTGACGGGGAGCGACGTCGGTGAGCCGAGCATCGTGCTCGGGGGAGTGGGTCCGGGCCCCCCGGCTTGCCCTTCCCGCGCTCCCGGCGCCATCCTACCGGCCGTGATCACACGCCGCGAATTCGTCGAGCGCGCCGCACTGCTCTCCGCCGGCGCCGCCGCTTTCCCCCGCCTGATCCGTCCCGGTCCCGAGCCGTCCCGCGCGGGCTTCGACGCCGGCGCCGCGCGCGTCACCGCCCGGGGCAACGACCTCACCCTGGCCAACGACGCCGTCGCCGCCACGTGGTCCGTCGCCAATGGGAGCTTCCGGGTCGCGGGCTTCGAGGACAAGGCCAACCGCGCCGCGCTGGCCCTGCCGCCCGACGCCTTCATCCTGACGCTTCAATCCGGCGCGGGAGGGGGAGGCGGCGGCGTGATCCGCGCCTCCGAGATGACGGTCGTGGGCGCGCCGCGCGCCGAGGGCCTGACGCCCGATCCCCGGGCGTCGCGCGCGGTCGAGCGCCTCGGCGGGCGGCAGGTCGCGGTCACGCTGCGGCACGCCGCCACCGGCCTGCAGGTCGCCTGGCGCGGCGTCCTGCGCGACGGCTCCGCCTACGTGCGCCAGGAGGTGCAGCTCGACGCGACGACGAGCCCGGTCCCGCTGGCGGAGGTGGCGCTGGTGGACCTCGACCTGCCGGGGGCGCGGGCCGACGGCACGGTGCGCGGCTCGCCCATCGTCGCCGGCAGCCTGTTCCTCGGCTTCGAGCACCCGCTGTCCGTGAGCCAGGTGGGCGGGACCCGCGCGCGCTCGGCCCTGCCGCGCGAGCTGCCCGTGAGGCCCGGCGCCCCGCTCACCTACTCCTCGGTTATCGGCGTCACGCGGCCCGGCCAGCTCCGGCGCGACTTCCTGGCCTACCTCGAGCGCGAGCGCGCTCACCCGTACCGGGCGTTCCTGCACTACAACTCCTGGTACGACCTCGGCTTCGGCAAGCCGTACGACGAGACGGAGGCCCTGGGCGCCATCACCGCGCTGGGCGACGCGCTGTTCCGGCAGCGCGGCGTCACGCTGGATTCGTTCCTGTTCGACGACGGCTGGGACGACCCGAAGACGCTGTGGGCGTTCAACGCCGGCTTCCCGGACGGCTTCACCAGGGTCGAGCAGGCCGCGGAGCGCTACGGCGCCGCGCCCGGCGTGTGGATGAGTCCCTGGGGCGGCTACGGCCAGGCGCGCGAGGAGCGGCTGCAATACGGGCGCGCGCAGGGCTTCGAGACCAATCGGGGCGGGTTCGCGCTGTCGGGCCCCAAGTACTACGAGCGCTTCCGCGACGTGTGCCTCGACATGATGCGCCGCTACGGCGTCAACCAGTTCAAGTTCGACGGCACCGGCAACGTCACCAGCGCCATCCCCGGCAGCCGGTTCGACAGCGACTTCGACGCCATGATCCACCTGATCGGCACGCTGCGCGGCGTGAAGCCGGACCTGTTCGTCAACCTCACGACCGGCACGTTCCCCTCGCCGTTCTGGCTCCGCCACGCGGACTCGATCTGGCGCGGCGGCGACGACAACGCCTTCGCCGGCGTGGGCAGCCAGCGCCAGCAGTGGATCACCTACCGCGACGGCGAGACCTGGAGGAGTGTGGCGGCGCGCGGCCCGCTGTACCCGCTCAACTCGCTGATGCTGCACGGGATCATCTACGGCCGGTACGCGGACGGCCTCAACACCGATCCCGGGAACGACTTCCGGGACGAGGTCCGCGCGTTCTTCGGCACCGGCACACAGCTCCAGGAGCTGTATCTCACCCCGTCCCTCCTGACGGCGCAGAACTGGGACGACCTCGCCGAGGCCGCGAAGTGGGCGCGGCGGAGCGCCGCGGTGCTGGTGGACACGCACTGGGTCGGCGGCGATCCGCTGGCGCTGGAGCCCTACGGCCACGCGGCGTGGGCGCCGGCGGCCGCGGCGGGGGGGACCGGACGCGGGGTCGAGGATCGCCCCGCTGGCATCCTGGTGCTCCGCAACCCGGCGGACACGCCGCGGACGCTGGCGCTGGACGTCGGCGCCGCGTTCGAGCTGCCGGAGGGCGCGCCGCGGAGCTATGCGGCGAAGAGTCCCTGGGCCTCCGACCGCGGGCAGGCGGCGGTGCGGCTCGAGGCGGGAGTGCCCCACGCCTTCGAGCTGCGGCCCTTCCAAGTGCTCACTCTCGAGTGTGACGCGATCTGAGGAACGACGATGAGCAAGCGTGAGACGAAGCCGTCCGACGATCCGCGGACCAGCCGCCGGAAGTTCGTGCAGGATATGGCGCTCGGCTCTGCCGCCGTGGTGCTGGGCGGTGCGGGCGTCCGGATGCCGGGGGCAGGCGAGGCCCGTACCGATGCCGGCCAGCCCGTGGACACGGCCTCCCAGGCGCCCCGGCCCGTCGCCGTGGCGCCCCTGCCGCCGCGGCCGAAGGTGCATCCGGCCACGGAGATCAGCGGCATCCCGCTGGGCGGTGTCGGCACCGGCTCGGTCGAGATCCGCTCCGACGGCTACTTCCACGAGTGGATGGTCTTCAACCTCGGCCCGTGGGCGGCCAGCGGTGCCGTGCAGCTCGGCGCGCCGCCCCCCATGGGCCCGGGCGCGCTGGCGTTCTTCCTGTGGACGCAAAGCGAGGGCGGCGCGCCGCTGGTGCGGCGGCTCGGCACCCGCGGCGACCAGGAGGACCTGTACTCGCTCTCCTGGGCCAAGAACGTCGAGGCGATCGAGTACGATCCCGCGTTCCCCTCGGTGGAGCTGCGCTATCTCGACGACACGCTGCCGGTCGCGGCGTCCGCGACCATGTTCTCGCCGTTCACGCCGCACGACACCCGTGCCAGCGGGACGCCGGGGTTCAACGCCGCCTTCACGCTGAAGAACACGGGCACGAAGCGCGTGCGCGTGGCGCTGGCGGCGCGGCTCGCCAACCCGCTGGCCTGGGGCGCGGCGGACCGGGCGCTGAAGCTCGCCGTCACGCAGGACCGGGCGACCACGTACCTGACCATGCGGACGGATGCCGCGCTGGCGCAGCCCTCGACGGTGGGGAGCCTGGGCCTGTCGGTGACCGGCGGCGAGGCGAGCTGGATCGCCGGCGACTTGAACCAGTACGTCGCGAACGGCTTCTGGGGCGGCATCTACGCCACCTTCCTGAACGACTTCCGCACGGCCGGCCGGCTGCCGAGCCTGGCGCCGCAGCCGACGCCCGCGGCGCTGCTCCGGCTCACCGACGAGCAGATCACCGCGCTGCCGCTGGCCGACAAGCAGGCGGCGGCGCGGCAGCTCCGCGGCTACGCCTCGTTCGCGGCGCTGTACGACCGCTACCGGCAGGTCGAGGGCGCCGCAGTCGAGAGCGACGCGGCGCTGGGCCGGTACCTCACCCAGGCGCGGCGCTGGCTCGACGGCCTCTTGGGCCGGGACCGCAAGCGGGCGGGCTGGGGCGATGCGGCGCTGTGCTCGACCGTGGACCTCGCGCCGGGCGAAACCCGGGAGATCCGCTTCACCGTGGGCTGGTACTTTCCGCACCACCTGAGCCCCAAGGGCCCCGACCTCGGCCACATGTACGAGGCGTGGTTCAAGGACGCGGAAGACGTGAGCCGCTTCCTGGTGACGAACTACGCGGCCCACCGCGACGCGACGCAGGGCTTCGCGCGCGCCCTGGCCGGCGCCACGCTGGGCCCGGAGCTCGCGGAGGCGTGGTCGGCCCAGCTCACCACGCTGGTCAAGGACACCTGGTGGAACCGCAACGGCGAGTTCGCCGTGTGGGAGGGCCTGGGCTGCTGCGGCTTCCAGACCATGGACGTGTCCTACCAGGGGTCGGGCAGCATCATCGCGCTGTTCCCCGAGCTTCAGGAGCGGCAGCTCGAGATGAGCGCCGCGTTCCAGCGCGCCGACGGACGGGTGCCGCACTTCTTCACGCCCGACCTCTCGCAGGTGGACGACCAGTTCGAGCGGGTGGACATGAACCCGCAGTTCGTGCTGATGGTCTGCCGCGACTGGCTGTGGCGCGGCGACAAGGACTACCTGACGGCGATGTGGCCGCACGTCGCGCGCGCCATCGCCAACAGCGCGCTGCTGGATGGCAACGGCGACGGGCTGCCGGACCAGGACACCCGGCGCAACACGTACGACAACTGGGACTTCTTCGGCACGCCGGCCTACATCGCCAGCCTGTGGCTGGCCAGTCTCAAGGCGGGTGCCCGCCTCGCCGACGACATGGGGGACGCCGCCCAGGCGGCCGAGTGGCGCGCGCTGCTCAGGAAGGGCGCGGCGTCGTTCGACCGGATGCTGTGGAACGGCGCGTACTACAGCCTGTGGGTGGACGGGCCGAAGCGGGACGAGTGCTGCATGAGCGACCAGCTCAGCGGCGAGTGGTACACGCAGCTCATGGGGCTGGGGCAGAGCCTGCCGCGGGAGCGGGTGGTGGCCGCGCTGCGCGAGATCGTGCGGCAGAACTTCACGCCCGAGCAGGGGTTGATCAACGCCTCCTACCCGGCGGGCGCGCGGCCGCGGTTCCCCACCTTCGACAACCCGCAGGCCGCGGGGAACTGGACCGGGATCGAGTACGCCTTCGCCTCGATGCTGATGGAGTTCGGCCTGGTGGAGGAAGGTGTGGCCGTGGTGCGCGCCGTGGGCGATCGCTACGCGCGGGCGGGCCGCATCTGGAACCACGTGGAGTGCGGCGACCACTACTACCGCGCGATGTGCAGCTGGACGACGCTGCTGGCCGCGACGGGCTTCAAGGTGGACTCGCCGCGGGGCGAGCTGACGGTGGCGCCGGTGATCCGCGTCCCCGAGGCGCGGGCGCCGTGGGTCTCGGCCACGGCGTGGGGCGAGCTGGCGCAGACGGCGCGGCGCCTGGAGCTGACCTGCCGGACGGGCGCGCAAAGCATCCGGCGGCTCAAGGTGAACCTGGCGGGCCCAGCCCTCGGCGCCCGCCTCGACGGCAGGAGGGTGGCGTGCACGGTTTCGGAGGAGAACGGCTACCGCGTGCTGGAGTTCTCATCTCCCGTCACGCTCGGCGCGGGGCAGTCGCTGGTGGTCTCCGCGTAGACCGGCGCGGCACCCGCCGTCCCGCGCACCGGCGCGTCCGGGTGGCGCTGGCGGGCTCGGCCCTGGCGCTGCTGGCCGCGGCGCCCGTGGCGGCGCGGGCGCAGGGTGGGTGGCCGGAGCCGACCGCGCGCTACACCCCCCCGGCCGGCGCCGCCGACACCTCGGTGGCCGGCCTGGACCTGCTGCCGTGGCCGGCCTCGATCTCGCGCCGCGCGGGGCGGCTGGCGCTCGACTCGACGTTCACGTGGACGGTCTCCGGCTATTCCGACGGGCGGCTGGTGCGCGCGGTGGATCGCGCCCTGCGCCGCCTGGAAGGGCGCACCGGCATGATCCTCCCCCGGACGCCGACCCGCAGCGGCGCCGCGACGCTGGTGGTGCGCGCGGCAGGGCCCGGCATGGCGGTGCAGGGCGTCGGGGAGGACGAGTCGTACACGCTCGACGTGGCCTCCGGCGGCGCCGTGCTCGCCGCGCCCACCGTGGTCGGGATCATCCGCGGGCTGGAGACGTTCCTCCAGCTGGTGCGGGGCGACGGCTCGGGTTGGTCCCTGCCTCTGGTCCGGATCGCCGACCGGCCGCGGTTCCCGTGGCGCGGCCTGCTGGTGGACGTGGCGCGGCACTGGGAGCCGCCGGCGGTGATCGAGCGCACCCTGGACGCCATGGCGGCCGTGAAGCTCAACGTGCTGCACTGGCACCTCTCCGACGACCAGGGCTTCCGGGTCGAGAGCCGGCGGTATCCGAAGCTCCAGGAACTGGGCTCCGACGGCGACTACTACACCCAGGACCAGGTGCGCGCGATCGTGGCGTACGCGCGCGACCGCGGCATCCGCGTGGTGCCCGAATTCGACATGCCGGGGCACGCGCAGAGCTGGTTCGTCGGCTACCCCCGGTACGCCAGCGCGCCCGGCCCCTACCACATCGCCGAGCGCTTCGGCGTGCACGACGCGGTGTTCGACCCGGCGAAGGAGGCGACCTACCGCTTCCTCGACGGCTTCGTGGGGGAGATGGTCAAGCTGTTCCCCGACGCCTACTGGCACGTGGGCGGAGACGAGAACAACGGCAAGCAGTGGAACGCCAACCCGGCGATCCAGGCGTTCATCCAGCGGCAACACCTCGGAGACGACGCCGGGCTCCAGGCGTACTTCAACCGCCGGCTGCTGGAGATCCTGACCAGGTACCACAAGCGCATGGTGGGCTGGGACGAGATCCTGCATCCGGATCTGCCGCGGACGATCGTGATCCAGTCGTGGCGCGGCGCGGCGTCGCTCGCCGCGGCGGCGCGGCAGGGCTACGACGGCATCCTCTCCAGCGGCTACTACCTCGACGCCATGGGCACGGCGGCGGACTACTACCGCGTGGATCCGCTGCCCGACAGCCTGGGGCTCGACTCCGCGCAGGCCGCGCACGTGCTCGGCGGCGAGGCGTGCATGTGGGGCGAGGTGATCACGCCGGAGACGATTGACTCGCGCATCTGGCCGCGGACGGCCGCGATGGCCGAGCGGTTCTGGTCGCCGAAGACCGTGACGGACGTGGCCGGCATGTACCGCCGGCTTCGGCTGGTTGACGCGCGGCTCGAGGAGCTGGGCGTGATCACCGACGACCACCCCGCGATCATGCTGCGGCGGCTCGTGCCCGGTGCGGACATCGCGCCGCTGCTGACGCTCCTGGGCGCCGCCTCACCCGTGAGCCTGGGCGCGCGGTACTGGGCGAGCCAGACCGCGATGCGGTTCATTCCGCTCACCACGCTGTCGGAGGCGGCGGTCCCGGACCCGGCGGGGGCGCGCACCGTCGGGGACGAGGTGCGCGCGCTGCTGGCCGACGCGCCGCGCTTCGCCGTGGATCGCGGAGAGCTGGCGGCTACGTTCCGCTCGTGGCGGGACGCCGAGCCGGTGATCGAGGCCCAGGCCGCGGCCTCGCCCATGGTGGAAGCCGGACTGCCGTTGGCGCGCGGGCTGGCCGACCTGGGAGCGGCGGGGCAGGAAGCTCTGGCGTATCTGCGGGCGGGCACGGCCGCGCCGGCGTCGTGGGTCGCGCAGGGGGATTCGCTTCTGGCGCGCGCGGCGCGGCCCGTGGCCAACCTGCGGCTCATGGTCGTGCCGGCGCTGCGGGACCTGGTCGCCGCGGCGGCCGCGGCGCGGCCGGGAGCCGAATGACCCTTCGCAAGTCCGCGCGGTTGCTGGTGCTGGGGATCGCGGCCGCGTGCGGAACGCCACGCGCGGCGCCCCCGCGCGCCGCCGCCGGCGCCGGAGCGCCCGATTCCGCGCGCGCGATCGCCCCGGGTTCGGGGTACCGCTCCTCGGGAGACTGGTGCGAGCTGGCCGACACCGGGGTCGAAGCGGCCATCGCCGCGGTCGCCAGGGCGCGGAACGCGGACGAGTACTGCGAGGACCGTCACTACGCGGTGGACGACATGGACGGCGACTCGCTCGAGGACTTCGCCGTCACGTTCGAGCTGGAACCCGCCGACACCAGCGCCGACGACGAGGCCTACCTGATGGTCTTCCTCTCGAGCCGCCGGGGGCGCCGGCCGCTCCTGCTCGAGATAGACAACATCGGCGGCGACTACGGCGCGCGGTACCCGACGAACGTGTCCAGTGACGGCCGGTACGTCGTCGTGGATTTCGAGAACTACCGGCCGGACGACCCGGACTGCTGCCCCTCCGGCAGCTCGACGGTCCGCTTCCTCGTGACCGACGACCGCATCGTCGAGCAGGTCCCGCCCCGGCGCCGCCTGCCGCCGGGGGCGTCGGGAGCCTGAGGGCCGCGGGCCGCGCCGATCCGGATCACCGCGCCGGCCACGGCGCACCCCGGTCCGCGGTCGCGCTCCAGGTCAGACGCGGCGCGAGCGCCACTCGCGCCAGATCAGCGCCATGACGATGACGTCCAGCGCCGTGAGCGCCGCCAGGGCGGGCGAGGGACCGAGTACCGACCGATACAGCTCGTAGGCCACGAAGGCGCCCAGGAACCAGAGGGCCGCGGGATACGCCCACCGCCGGCCGTGCCACAGCCCCGAGACGAGCGCCAGCTTGAGGACGCCGTGGGCGAGCAGGTAGAGGCTCGCGAACAGCTGGGTGTCGAGCGAGACGTGCAGCACGGCGCGGCGCAGGGCGTTCGCGACGAGGTCCGAGGGGTCTTCGGACAGCTCGTGCGCCGTGAGGAACCGCACCAGCCCGCCGAGGGCGCGCGGATCCATCAGCAGGAAGGTCACCCCGCCCAGCAGCTCCAGGACGCCGTCCACGCCCTTGGCGATGACGCCGAGCTGGAAGAGCCGGTGAGCGGTTCGCTCGCGCACCGGGGTATTCTACATCGAACCTTCGTCCGGAGCCGTCCATGGGCCGCCTGATGTCCGCCGTCGCGCTCACCCTCGGGGCCGCCGCGCTCGCCGCGGCCCCCGCTCCCGCCGGCGCGCAGCAGTTCACCCTGGAGCAGGTGCGCGGCTACCCGTTCCCCCAGGACCTGGTGGCGGCGGCGTCGGGCGAGGCGATCGCGTGGGTCGTGAACCAGCGCGGCGTGCGGAACATCTGGGCGGCCCGCGGACCGGCGTGGACGCCGCGGCAGCTCACCCGCTACACGGCCGACGACGGCCAGCAGCTCTCGCAGCTCGAGATGACGGCGGACGGCGACACGGTGGTCTATGTGCGCGGGGGCGACGACGGCGCCAACTGGGAGGCGCCGGGCAACCTCGCGCCCGACCCCGGCTCCAGCCCCATCGAGCCCAGGGTCGCGATCTGGGCCGTGAGTGATGGGAGCGCGCCGCGGGCGCTGGCCGAAGGCGACCAGCCGGCGCTTGCGCCGCGGGGAGGCCGGGTGGCCTTCGTGCGCAAGGGCCAGGTCTGGGCCGTCCCCCTCGACGGCTCGCGGCCCGCGGCGCCGCTGTTCTTCGACCGCGGCACCATCGGCTCCCTGCGCTGGTCGCCGGACGGCTCGCGCCTGGCCTTCGTCACCGACCGCGGGGACCACGCGTTCATCGGCGTGTTCACCTCGGACTCGCAGCCCATCCTCTACCTGGCGCCCTCGGTCTCGCGGGACGAGTCCCCGCGCTGGTCGCCCGACGGCACGCGCATCGCGTTCGTCCGCCGGCCGGGCGACGGCGGGCCGCCGCAACCGTTCCTGACGCTCGAGCCCCACCCCTGGGCCATCTGGGTGGCGGACGCCGCGACGGGGCGGGGGCACGAAGTCTGGCGCAGCCCCACCACGCTCCTGGGCTCGTTCCCCACCACGCACGGCGAGGCGAATCTCACCTGGGTGGCCGGCGACCGGCTGCTCTTCCTCGCGGACCTCGACAACTGGCCGCACCTCTACGCGGTGGGCGCCAGCGGCGGGACGCCGACGCCGCTCACGCCGGGCGCGTCCATGGTCGAGGTCATCGGCGCCACGCCGGATCGCCGGTGGATCGTCTACAGTGGCAACGGCGCCAACCCGGGGGATGACGACCGCCGGCACATCTTCAAGGTCGGCGTGGCCGGACCGGGTCCCGAGCCCCTCACGTCGGGCGACGGCCTGGAGTGGGCGCCGGTGGTGACGGGCGACGGCGCCTGGATCGCGTTCATGGCGGCGGGCGCGCGGCGGCCGCCGCTGGTGGCCGTGATGCCGTTGGCCGGCGGCTCGCCCCGGCTGCTGGACGAGGCGAGCCTGGCGGACTTCCCCACGGCCGCGCTGGTCGTGCCGCGGCGGGTGGTCTTCGACGCGCCGGACGGCACGCCCATCCACGGGCAGCTGTTCGAGCGGCCGGGCCTCACGGGCAGGCACCCCGGCGTCGTGTTCGTCCACGGCGGGCCGCAGCGCCAGATGCTGCTGGGCTGGAATCCGATGGCGTACTACGCCAACGCGTACGCGGTGAACCAGTACCTGGCCGGCCGGGGCTACGTGGTGCTGTCGGTGAACTACCGCCTGGGCGTGGGCTACGGCCAGCGCTTCAACCATCCGCCGCACGCCGGGCCCGCCGGCGCGGCGGAGTACCAGGACGTCCTGGCGGGCGGCCGCTGGCTCGCCGCGCTCCCCGAGGTGGACCCGCGCCGCGTCGGGATCTGGGGCGGCTCGTACGGCGGGTACTTGACCGCGCTGGCCCTGGCCTTGAACTCGGACGTGTTCGCCGCCGGCTCCGACATGCACGGCGTGCACGACTGGACCTACCTGCGCTACTCGCCGGCCTGGCGTCCGGAGCAGGCGGACCTGGACTCGGCGCGCGTGGTGGCGTGGGAGTCGTCGCCCGACGCCCACATCGCGACCTGGAAGTCGCCGGTGCTCCTGATCCAGGGCGACGACGACCGCAACGTGCACTTCCACCAGACGGTGGACCTCGCGCGGCGGCTCGCCCTGGCCGGCGTCCCGCACCAGGTCCTGGTGATCCCCGACGAGATTCACGAGTTCCTGCGGTTCCGCTCCTGGATCACCGCCGACTCGGCCACCGCGGCGTTCTTCGACCGCACCATCGGGGCACCCTAGCGCCGGGACCGGCAGCGCCGGGGCTGGGCCGCCGCCGCGCGCTGGCCTGGAACGCCGCGCCACAACAGATTTCCCCGGCCATCCGTACTGCCTGGCGTCATCGCGATCCGGCCGCCGAGGAGGGAACATGCGGGCATTCGTCGTCGCCAGCCTGATCGCGGCGGGCGCCGCCGCCGCGCGGGCGCAGCCGGCGCCCCGGGGCCGGCAGGCGTCCCGGGCCGCGGGGCCGCGCGGCGCGGCCGCGGCGGCGGTTCGCGTGTGGACGGACAGCGTCACGATCCCCACCTACCCGGTCGGCCCGGCGGACCCCGACCCGATCTTCTACACGGGCGAGGTCTATCAGGGCGCCCGGCGGCACATCTACCCCTACGCCGCGCAGGACGCGCTCACCGACAGCCTGGAGCCGCGCCGCTACCTCGCGCTTCACCTGGAGAACGAGTTCCTCAGGATCACGGTCCTGCCGCAGCTCGGGGGCAAGGTGTTCGAGGCCCTCGACAAGACCGACGGCTACGACTTCATCTACCACCAGCACGTGATCAAGCCGGCGCTGATCGGGATGCTGGGCGCCTGGACCTCGGGCGGCATCGAGTGGGACGTGTTCCAGCACCACCGCGCGACGGCCTTCATGCCCGTGGACTGGGCCACCGCCTCGAACCCCGACGGCAGCAAGACCATCTGGGTGGGCGAGCGCGAGCGGCGCCAGCGGATGCGCTGGCTGGTGGGGCTCACCCTGCGCCCCGGCCGCTCGTACCTCGAGGCGCAGGTGCGGCTCGTGAACGCCACGCCCTGGCCGCACACCATGCTGTACTGGTCCAACGCCGCGGTACCGGTGGATTCCCAGTACCAGTTCTTCTTCCCGCCCGGCGTGCGGGTCGCGGCGTTCCACGGCAAGGTGGTGTTCACCACGTGGCCCGTCGGCTCCGGGACCTACGCCGGCGGCGTGGACGAGCGCGGCGTGGACCAGTCGTGGTGGAAGAGCCAGCCGAGTCCCACGTCGTTCTTCGCCTGGAACCTCGACCAGGACTTCTTCGGCGGTTACGATCACGGGCGGCGCGCCGGCGTGGTGCACGTGGCCGACCACCACGTCATGATCGGCGCCAAGGTGTGGGAGTGGGGCCCGGGGCCCGCGGGGCACCTCTGGGACAGCCGGATCCTCACCGATTCCGACGGTCCGTACGCGGAGCTGATGGCGGGCGCCTACTCCAACAACCAGCCGGACTACACGTGGTTCCAGCCGTACGACGTGCGGGGGTTCACCGAGTACTGGTACCCGGTGCGCGACATCGGCGGGTTCACCAACGCGACCCTGGACGCGGCGGTGAACCTGGTGGTCGCGGGCGGCGCGGCGCGCGTCGGGTTCAACGCCACGTCCGTACGGCGCGGCGCGCACGCGGTGCTCCTGGTCGGCGGGCGCGTGGTGCTCGATTCGACCGTCACGATCGGGCCCGCGCGGCCCTTCGTGGCCACGGTGCCCGTTCCGGCGGGCACGCCGGCCGCCGACGTCGGCGCCGAGCTGCGGGCCTCGGACGGCACGGTGCTGGTGGGCTACACGCCGCCGCAGCCCTGCGCGCCGCCTCGGCTCCCCGAGCCGGTCCGGCCGCCGCCCCCGCCTCCGGATATCTCCAGCAACGACCTGTTGTACGCCATCGGGCAGCGCTACGAGCAGATCAACAGCGCCGTGGTGGATCCCGGCGCGTACTACGACGAGATCCTGAAGCGGGACTCGGGCGACGCGCGCGCCAACCTGCGGCTGGGGGAGGAGCTGAACCGCCGCTGGCGGTACCTCGACGCCGCGCAGCACCTGCGCCGCGCGCTCGAGCGCCTGGGCCCGGGCTACACGATCCCGGCCTCGGGCGAGGCGTTCTATCAGCTCGGGATCGCGCTGGCGGGCGAGGGCCGGCCGGACTCGGCGCGGGACGCGTTCCAGCGGGCGGCCTGGGACCCGCGGTACCGCGCCGCCGCGGAGATCCAGCTCGCCGAGCTGGCGCTGGCCGCCGCGAGCTGGGACAGCGCGCTGGCCGCGTCCCGCCGGGCGCTCGCCGCGCAGGCCGGCGGCGAGCTGGCGCGGGGCCTCGAGGCCGCGGCCCTGCGGCATCTCGGCCGGCCCGCGGAAGCCGAGCGCGTCGCCGCG
>JAJYLI010000057.1 GCA_021787855.1 bacterium
TTCGGCGCGCCGGACGCCAGCCAGGTGAGCCGGTACTCCGTCACCGTCACCGATGTCGCCCGATCCGACTACACGGTGGGCGACACGGCGGGGGTGGCCCTCTCGGTGTACCACCCCTAGCGGGCGCGGCGGCGCGCCGGGTTGGGCGCGCGGCACGCGAATTGCTTGAGTGAACCGCTCGGCTTGGCTACATTGGGACGGCTAACGGCGGGGCGGTAGCTCAGTTGGGAGAGCACCTGGTTTGCAACCAGGGGGTCGAGGGTTCGAATCCCTTCCGCTCCATGACCTCGGCAACCCGTCTCGCCGGCCGTCTGTCCCCCTACGCTTTCGGGAGACATGGACGCTTCGACCATCCACGACTACCGGTTCGTCCTGGCCTTTCTGGGCCTCGGTCTCGTGTTCGGCATCCTCGCGCTGGTCGTGCCCTACCTGCTCGCCCCGCGGGGGCGCGGGCGGGATGCGCTGCGGACGTACGAGAGCGGCATCATCCCGGAGCGCGGGGCGTGGCGCCAGTTCTCGCTGCTGTACTATCTGCACGCCCTGCTCTACCTCGCGGTCGCCATTGACGTGATCTATCTGTTCCCGGTGGCGCTGGCCTTCCGGACCATCTACTCCTGGCAGGTGCTGGTCGAGATCCTGGCCTTCGTGGCGGTGCTGGCCCTCGCGGTGGTGTATGCCTGGCGCACCGGAGTGTTCCGGTGGGAGTAGTGACGCCGGCGGATCGGGAGCTGGACGCGCTGGCCGCCGAGGCGGCGCCGTTCGCGCGGCTCGCGATGGTCGAGGACGTGCTGAACCTCGCCCGCGCGAATTCGCTGTGGCCGCTGACCTTCGGCCTGGCCTGCTGCGCCATCGAGATGATGGCGGCGGGGGCGTCCCGCTACGACCTGGACCGCTTCGGGGCGGGCGTGTTCCGTCCCTCGCCGCGCCAGGCGGACCTGATGATCCTGGCGGGCACCATCTCGCGCAAGATGGCGCCGGTGATCCGGACGCTGTGGGACCAGATGCCCGCGCCCAAGTGGGCGATCTCGATGGGCGGATGCACCATCTCGGGCGGCCCGTTCAAGTACCCGGGCGAGTACGCGATCAGCGAGGGGGCCGAGAAGTTCATGCCGATTGACGTGCACGTGCCCGGGTGCCCGCCGCGGCCCGAGGCGCTGATCGCGGGGCTGCTCAAGCTCGAAGAGAAGATCAAGCGGGGACGGCGGTTTGGCCGCGCCGGCTGAGGTGCTGCGCGCCGTGGACGCCCTCGGCGCGAGCGTGAGCGCGCCGACCGAGCACCCGTTCAGCGGCGCCGCCGAGGCGCGCTGGGTCGCGCCCGGCCGGCTGGTCGAGGCCAGCCGGGTGCTGCGCGAGGCCGGCTACTTCTTCGAGTCCATGACCTGCGTGGACCGGATCGCGGCCCACGGCGTGTTCGAGCTGATCTACACCTTCAACCGCTGGGAGGCCGCGAGCCGCGTGGCGTTCCGCGTCTGGGCGCCCGCGACCGAGCCGGTGCCGAGCATCAGCGGCGTGTTCGGCGCGGCCAACTGGAACGAGCGCGAGGCGTGGGAGTTCTACGGCCTCGCCTTCTCGGGCCATCCCAACCTGACCTGGCTGCTGCTGCCGGAGGGGACCGAGTTCCACCCGCTCCTCAAGAGCTTCACCGCGCCGCCGGCGTCCTCGTACGACGACTCGCTGACGGCGCCTCCACCCCCGGACGATGCGCACCCACCCGCCCACCACTGACCCGCTCGACACCTACACCCTGAACATGGGGCCCCAGCACCCGTCCACGCACGGCGTGCTGCGGTTGCTGCTGACGCTGCGCGGGGAGGAGATCGTCACCGCGGAGCCGGTGATCGGCTACTCCCACCGGGCTCACGAGAAGATGGCGGAGAACCGGACCTACGCGCAGTTCCTGCCCAACACCTCGCGGCAGGACTACCTGTCGGGGATGATCTACAACTTCGCGTGGGTCGAGGCGGTCGAGAAGATGGCCGGGATCCCGGTCCCGGAGCGCGCCCTGGTGGCCCGCGTGATCCTGGCGGAGTTCAACCGGATCGCCTCCCACCTGCTGTGGATCGGCGCCTTCCTCCTCGACCTCGGGGCCCCGACCCCGTTCCTGTACTGCTGGGACGACCGCGAGGCCATCCTGTTCCTGCTGGAGTCGGTGACCGGCTCGCGGCTCACCTACGCCTCTGGCCGCTTCGGCGGCCTCGCCCGGGACCTGGACGCCGACTTCCCGCGGCGCGCCCGGGAGGTGATCGCCAAGCTCAGGGCGCGCTGGCCGGAGTACGACCGGCTGATCGAGGACAACGTCATCTTCCGCAACCGGGCCATCGGCGTGGGCGTGCTGACCCGCGACCAGTGCCGGTCCTACGGGGTGACCGGCCCGACGCTGCGCGGCTCGGGCGTGCCCTACGACGTCCGCAAGGCGGAGCCGTACGGCGCGTACCCGCGCTTCGAGTTCGATATCCCCACCCGGCCCGAGGGGGACGTGTTCGCCCGCTACTGGGTCCGCGTCCAGGAGATGCGCCAGAGCGTGCGCATCATCGAGCAGGCCCTGGACCAGCTCCCGGGCGGGCCGTTCCTGGAGCCCGGCTCGATCGGGGTCAAGAAGCGGCTCAAGCTGCCGGTCGGCACCCAGTACTACGCCGTCGAGAGCGCCCGCGGCCATTACGGGATCCTGCTGGTCTCCGAGGGCGGCGCCGAGCCGTACCGGGCCAAGTTCCGCACGCCCTCCTACCCCAACCTGGCGGTGCTCACCGAGGCGATGCCGGGCACGCTGGTCGCCGACGCGGTGGCCATCCTGGGCAGCACGGACCTGGTGATGCCGGAGGTGGACCGGTGAGCGCCCTGCACGCGCTGCTGGCCGGCCCGCTGGGCGGCTTCGGCGCCACGCTGCTCGTGGGCGTGGTGGGCATCATGGGCTATCTGACCTTCAACGTGCTGTTCCTGATCTGGCTCGAGCGCAAGGTGGCCGGCCACATCCAGCGGCGCCTCGGACCCATGGAGGTCGGGCCGCACGGCGTGCTGCAGACCGTGGCGGACATGCTGAAGCTGCTCGGCAAGCAGCTCCTCACGCCGGTGGCCACGGACCGGTTCGTGTACCTGCTGGCGCCGCTGCTGGTGTTCCTGCCGACCATGTGCGTCGCCTCGCTCATCCCGCTGGGCCGGGCCCAGGCGTTCGCCGACATGCCCTACGGGCTGATCATCATCGTGACGCTGTCCGGCCTGACGGTGCTCGCGATCTTCATGGCCGGCTGGGCCTCCAACAACAAGTACGCGGTCCTGGGCGGCATGCGCTCGGTGGCCCAGGTGGTGGCCTACGAGATCCCGGTGCTGCTGGCGGTGCTGTCGGTGGTCCTGGTCGCCGGCACGACCAACCTGCACCAGCTGGTGACCAATCCGTGGCCCCGGCTGCTGGGGGTCCCGGTGCCCTACGGGGTGGTCGAGCCGCTGGCCGCGGTGATCTTCTTCATCGGCATCACGGCGGAGACCAACCGCGCGCCGTTCGACATCCCCGAGGCCGAGTCCGAGCTGGTGGGCGGGTTCCACACCGAGTACTCGGGCATGCGCTTCGCGATGTTCTTCTTCGCGGAATACACCAACATGCTGGTGCTCGGGGCCCTCGGCGCCACCCTGTTCCTGGGCGGGTTCCGGGGCCCCTTCCAGGGCGCCGTGCCGCTCCTGGGCCCCGTGTACCTGCTGCTCAAGACGTACCTGGTCGTGTTCGTGATGATGTGGGCGCGCTGGACCTTCCCGCGGCTGCGGTTCGACCAGCTGATGAGCTTCGCGTGGAAGCTGCTGATCCCGCTGGCGCTCGCGAACCTGGTGGCCACCGCGGTGGTGCTGGGGGTGCTCGCATGAACTTCACCGCGCGCGTGGCCCGGGGGATCAAGAGCCTGCTGGTGGGCCTGGGCGTCACCGGCCGGCACCTGGTGCGGCCGGTGGTCACGCTCCAGTACCCGCACCAGCGGCCGGACGCCTCCCACTGGGGCGGGCCGATCGAGCTGGTGACGTTCCCCGAGACCGGGACCCACGACTGCATCGCCTGCAACGCCTGCGCCCGCATCTGCCCCTCGGACTGCTTCGCGATCGAGGGCAAGCGGCCGGAGGGGGCGAAGAAGATGCGCGCGACGAAGTTCCTGATTGATTTCTCGACCTGCAGCCTGTGCGGGCTGTGCGTGGACGTGTGCCCGACGGACACGCTGCAGTACTCGCGGCGCTACGAGGACGTGGCCTACCGCCGGAGCCTCACGGTCAACGACCTGCTCGCGCCGTTCCCCGAGGATCCCTACTTCACCGGGAAGCTGGCGTGAACGCCACGGGCCTGGTCCTGGGGCTGGCGGCGGCGCTGGCGATCGTCGGCGCCCTGCTGGCGGTGGGGCTGCGGAACATCCTGCACAACATTCTCGGCTTCGCCCTGTCGCAGGTCGGGCTCGCGGGACTGTTCCTCACGCTGGGCAGCGACTTCCTCGCCGTCGTGCTGATCCTGGTCTACGTGGGCGCCGTGGCGATCGCGATGGTGTACGCCGTGATGCTGTCGCACCCCATGGACGTGGCGCCCGTGCCCCGCAGCCGCCTCAAGACCGCCGGGGCGGCGGTCCTGGCGCTGGTGGTGGCCGCGGCGCTGTGGCTGCTGGTGCGGGGCGCGGCGTTCCCGCCGCCCAGCGGGCCGCTCGAGGTGCTGGCGGGGGTCACGGGCCACCGCCTGGTGTCGGACTACGTGCTGGCCTTCGAGCTGATCTCCGTGCTGCTGGTGATCGCGATGATCGGCGCGGTGATGGTGGCGCGCAGCTTCCACGGGCACCGGGCCCGGACGGTCGGCAGCGCGCCGGCCGCGGCGGGCGCGCCGGCGGCGGACCCCGGGGTGGGGGCGGGGGAGGCGGCGCGATGACGACCCTGCACGCGTACCTGTTCGTCGCGGTGGTGCTGTTCGGGATCGGGCTGTGCGGCCTGATGCTGCGCCGCTCGCTCATCGCCATGCTGATCTCCCTCGAGCTGATGCTGGGCGCGGCGTCGCTCAACGTGGTGGCCCTGACCAGCCTGAGCGGCGCCAGCTCGTCGGTGGGCCAGGTGGTTGCGCTGATCCTGATCGGCGTGGCGGCCGCGGAAGCGGCCATCGCGCTGTCGCTGTTCGTGGCGATCCAGCGTCGCGCGCACAGCATTGACGTCGAAGACCTCTCGGAGCTGAAGGGATGACCGGCTCGACCTTCGCGGCCCTGGTGGCGCAGTTCGCGCCCCTGGCCGCCTGCGCGGTGGTGCTGCTCGGCCTCCGGGGCCGCCCGCGCGCGGCGGCGGCGCTGGCGATCGCGGCCATGGCGCTGTCCTTCCTGGCGTCGGCGTTGCTGGTCGCGACGGTGGCCATGCCCGGCCGGACGCTGCTCGCCCAGACCGTGTTCCTGCCGGTGGACCAGGCGCGCTCCCTCTCCTTCGGGGTGCTGCTGGATCCGCTCTCGACCAGCATGGCGCTGGTGGTCTCCGGCATCACCCTGGCGGTGATGGTCTACTCGACCGGCTACATGGCGGGGGACCCGGGTTTCGGCCGCTACTACGGCTTCCTGGCGCTGTTCGGGTGGGCCATGGAGGGCCTGGTGCTGGCGGCCAACCTGCTCCAGATGCTGGTCTTCTGGGAGCTGGTGGGCCTGGCGTCGTTCCTGCTGATCGGCTTCTGGTTCCAGCGCCCGGCGCCGGCGGCGGCGGCGCGCAAGGCGTTCATCATGACCCGCGTGGGGGACGTCGGGTTCCTGCTCGGCGTGCTGCTGCTGATCCGCGCGCTGGGGCTGGCGACCATCCCCGACGTGGTCGCCGCGGCGGGCGCGGCCGGCGCCGGCGGCCCGCTGTCGCCGCACGCGGTCACGGTGATCGCCGTGCTGCTGCTGATGGGGGTGATCGGCAAGAGCGCCCAGGGGCCGCTGTTCACCTGGCTGCCGGACGCCATGGAGGGCCCCACCCCGGTCTCGGCCCTGCTGCACTCGGCCACGATGGTCGCGGCCGGCGTGTACCTGGTGGCCCGGCTCCATCCCTTCTTCATGGCCGCGCCGGCGGTGATGCACGGCCTGCTGTGGCTGGCGGTGGTGACCGCGCTGGCCGCGGCGACCATGGCGATGGTGGCGAGCGACATCAAGCGGGTGCTCGCCTATTCCAGCATCTCGCAGCTGGCCTACATGCTGATGGCGCTGGCGGGCGGGAGCGCGGCGGCGGGCTACTTCCACCTCGTCACCCACGCCGGCTTCAAGGCGCTGCTGTTCCTTTCGGCGGGCATCTTCATCCACCACGCGCACACCAACGACATGCGCGAGATCAGCGCCCACGCTCCGCGCGCCCGGCGCGCCGGGGTGATCGGCCTGGTGGCGGGCTCGGCGGCGCTGGCGGGCATCATCCCGTTCTCCGGCTACTTCAGCAAGGAAGCGATCCTGGCGACGCTCGCCGAGGGCGGCGCCGCGCGGATCGCCGTGGCGCTGGCGTACCTGGGGGCCGCGCTCACGGCCTACTACACCTTCCGGATGGTGTTCCTGACCCTGTGGCCGGAGCGCCCCGGGACGGCCGCGGCGGCGGCGGCGGAGCCGCGCGCGGCCGCGGCGGCGGCCGGACACCCGGCGCGCGCCACCGGCGGCGAGCGGGCGATGGGGGCGACCGTGGTCGTGCTGGCCGCGCTCACGCTGGTGCTGGGGTATCTCGGGCCGTGGCTCGCCGCCCGCATCGTGCCCGGCGAGCCGCTGGCCGAAGCCATCCACCCGCCGTTCGCCTTCGGCGCGGGGCCGCTGCTGGCCCTGGCGCTGGTGGCGGCCGGGGTCGGCCTGGCCTGGCTGGAGTTCGGCCGGCGCGGCGCCCCGCGCGTCGGGTTCGCCGAGCGGGTGCCGGCGGTGGCGCGGTTCCTCGGCGACAACTGGTACCTGGACCGGCTGTACCGCGCGACGGTGATCCGCTGGGCCACGGCGCTGTCCAGGGCCGCCCGGTGGAACGACGACACGATCGTCAACGGCGCCGCGGACGGCGTCGCGACGGGCACGGTGGGCGGCGGGCGCGTCCTGGCCCTGGTCCAGAACGGCTACGTGCAGGCCTACCTCGCGGTCACGGTCGCGCTGATCGCCCTGCTGGCGGGCGCCCTGGCGCTGAGCGGAGTCGCCCGGTGACCGGCCTCCCCCTGCTCACCATCCTGCTGCTGGTCCCGGTCACGGGGCTCGCGGCCATGCTGCTCACGCCGGCGCGCTACCCCGGCGCCATCCGCCGGATCGCCGCGTTCACCGGGGTCGCGGCCGCGCTGGTGGTCGCCGTGCTGTGGAAGAGCTTCGACCCGGCCACGCCCGGCTTCCAGTTCGTCGAGAACGTGCCGTGGATTCCGGCGTTCGGGATCTCGTGGCACAACGGGGTGGACGGCATCAACCTGCCGCTGCTCGCGCTGACCGCGATCGTCTATCTCACCGGCGTGCTGGTGATGTGGGAGCTGAAGGAACGGGTCAAGGAGTACTTCGCCTTCATGACCCTGCTGGTGATCGGCGTGTTCGGCGTGTTCATGACGCTGGATCTGTTCTTCTTCGTGTTCTACTACGAGGTCGCGGTGCTGCCGATGTACCTGCTGATCGCGATCTGGGGGAGCACGCGGAAGGAGTACGGCGCCATGAAGCTCACCCTGTACCTGCTGGTGGGCACGGCGCTGGTGGTGCCGGCGGCGCTGGCGCTGTACTGGGGCGCGGGGATGGGCACCTTCGACCTCACCCGGCTCGCCACCGCCCACTACCCGCGGCCCTTCCAGCAGCTGGTCTATCCGTTCCTGTTCGTGGGCTTCGGCATTCTCGCCGGCATGTGGCCGCTGCACACCTGGTCGCCGGTCGGCCACGTGGCCGCGCCCACCGCGGTCTCGATGCTGCACGCCGGCGTGCTGATGAAGCTGGGGGCGTACGGCATCCTGCGCGTCGCCATGCCCCTGCTGCCGGCGGGCGCGCACTACTGGGCGACGGTCACCGCCACGCTGGCGACGGTCAACATCGTGTACGGCGCGTTCGTGGCGCTGTCGCAGACCGACCTCAAGTACGTGATCGGCTACTCCTCGGTGTCGCACATGGGCATCGTCCTGCTCGGCCTCTCGACCCTGTCGGAGGCCGGCATCAACGGGGCGGTGTTCCAGATGTTCAGCCACGGCGTGATGACGGCCCTGTTCTTCGCCGCGGTGGGCTACGTGTACGACCGGCTGCACACCCGCGACATCGGCAAGCTCGGCGGGCTGTCGCACACCATGCCGGTGGCCTCCGCGTTCTTCATCATCGCGGCCCTGACCGGCGCCGGCGTGCCGGGCTTCTCCTCGTTCTGGGCCGAGCTGCTGGTGTTCCTGGGCGCCCTGAAGACCTTCCCGGTGCTGGCGATCATCGTGATCGGCGCGCTCACCATCACGCTGGCCTACTCGATCCGGGTCATCGTGCTGACCTTCTTCGGCGAGCCGCGCGAGGCCCACCCCGCGGTGCCCGACATCCCGCCGTTCCTGGCGCTGCCGCGGGCGATCCTGGTCGGCTTCCTGCTGCTGTTCGGCTTCATGCCGCACCTGATCCTCGACGTGATCCGGCCGGCGACCCACCTGCTGGTGCGGGGGCTGTCATGAGCCGCTGGCTCGCGCTCGCGCCGGAGGCCGCCCTGGTCCTGACGGGGCTGCTGATCTTCGCCGCCCTGCTGGGCGAGGGACCCGGGCGGACCCGCCGCGCGCGGCGGGCCGCCTTCGCGGGCGGCGCGCTCCTGCTGGCGGCCTGCCTCGCGACCCTGGGGCGGAACGCCGAGTTCTTCTGGGCCACGTACCGCGTGGACGCGTTCTCGCAGCTGGTGAAGACCGCGGTGGCCCTGGGCTTCCTGATCGCCGCGTTCATCGTCCGCGACGGCGCGGGCCAGCGGGAGGACTCCCGGGCCGAGGTGTTCTTCTTCCTGCTGACCTCGACCGGCGGCCTGATCGCGCTGGCCAGCGCGGTGGAGCTGCTGTCGCTCTACCTGGCGCTCGAGATCGCGTCGTTCTCGCTGTTCGTGCTGGTGCCGCTCCGGGACGGCTTCGACCTGGGGCGGGAGGCCGCGATCAAGTTCCTGGTCGTGGGCCTCGCGTCCTCGGCGGTCACCCTGTTCGGCCTGTCGCTGGTGGTGGGCTTCACCGGCACGACCCGCCTGGACGCCATCGCCGCCCAGCTGCCGGCCCTGAACGCCCAGCCGGCCGCGGTGTTCGGGTTCGCGCTGTTCCTCGCGGGGCTGCTGTTCAAGCTGGCGATCTTCCCGTTCCACTTCTGGGCGCCCGACGTGTACCAGGGGGCGTCGCATGGGGTGGCGGCCTTCGTGGCCACCGCCTCCAAGGTCGGCGCCATCGCGGTGCTGGCCCGGCTGCTCACGGCCGCGGAGCTGAACGGCGCCCACCTGGTGCTGGCGCTGGCGGTGATGGCCGCCGTCTCGATGACGCTGGGCAACCTGGTGGCCATCGTGCAGCGCGACGTGAAGCGGATGCTGGCCTACTCGGCCGTGGCCCAGGCCGGGTACGTGGCCGTGGGCCTGGTGGCGTTCACCCGGGAGGGGATGACCGCCGCGATCTTCTACGCCCTGATGTACCTGCTGATGAACGCCGCGGCCTTCCTGGTCGTCGCGCGGGTCGGCGCCGACGGCTCCAATCCCACCCTGGACGACCTCAAGGGCCTGCACCGGCGCTCGCCGCTCCTGGCCGCCACGCTGCTGCTGGCGCTGTTCGCGCTCGCGGGGGTGCCGCCCACGGCGGGCTTCACGGGCAAGTGGTTCCTGTTCACCGCCGCGATGGGGCAGGGCTGGTGGCTGCTGGTGCTGCTGGCGGCGCTCAACAGCACGGTGTCCGTGTACTACTATCTGGTCGCCGTGAAGTACGCCTACCTGCTGCCGGACGAGCGCGACCGCGGGCCGCTGCCCCTCACCCTGGGGGACCGGGCGCTGTGCTACGCGCTCTCGGGGGCCGTCGTGGTGCTGGGCGTGTTCCCGACGCCGCTGTACGACCTCGCCGCCCGCGCGGCGCGGATGCTCCCCTAAGCCGGTTCGCCCCCCCCCCCGCCGCCGGGCGCTCGCTTGCCACCGGGCGACGGGCCGCAGTAAGCTCTAGCGACAGCCGCCGCGGAGGTTGCCGCATGCCGCCCCTTGTGGGTCAGATGGCCCCGGAGTTCACGCTGCCCTCGACGTCGGGCTCGGACGTCGCGCTCCAGCAGTGCCGGGGGAAGTCGGCGGTGCTGATCGCCTTCTTCCCGCTGGCCTTCACGTCGGTGTGCACCGAGGAGATGTGCGCCTTCTCCGAAGACTCCGGGAAGTTCGAGCAGGCCGGGGTGCGGGTGCTCCCGATCAGCGTGGACTCCATTCCCACGCTGCGGGAGTTCAAGGCCAAGGAGCACCTGACGGTGGATCTGCTGTCGGACTTCCGGCGCGAGGTGTGCCGCGCCTACGGCACGCTGCTGGAGGACAAGTTCTTCTCGCGGCGCGCGTACTTCCTGGTGGACCGGGACGGGATCCTGCGCTGGTCGCACCTCGAGGCGGAGCTGGGGCACCGGCGTGACGACGACGAGCTGCTGGCGCAGATCGCGACGCTGTAGGGCCGCGGTGCCGCCCCGGCGGTCCCGCCCCCGGCCGGCGCGCCGCGCCACCTCCCCGGCGCCCGGCACGATCCCCCGATGAGCGAGGTGCTGGACCGGCTCGCCCGCGCCGACAAGTGGCAGCTCGGGGCGGGTGAGGGCCTGGTATTCGCGCCTCCGTTCCCGCTGTGGCTCGACACGCCCGGGTTCTGGGACGAAGCCCACCTGTTCGAGTATCCGCTGCGACCGCTGTTCACCGTGAGCTGGCTGGACGAGGAAGGCGCCGAGCTGGCCCTGGTGCCCGGGGGGGGAGCGGGGGCGCGCCGCTGGACCCCCGCCGCGCTCGAAGTGCCCTACCGCCCGGTGGCCGGCCTGGAGGCGGTCGAGACGCGGATGGTCCTCCCGGGCTTCGTCGTGGGGAGCGAATGGGGGGTGCGGAACACCACGCAGGTTCCGGTGACGCTCCACGCGGTGGCGTGGACCACGGCGCCGGGGGCGGAGGTGCCCGCGGGTGGGGTGGGGTGGTCGTCCGTGGAGCTGTCGTGGCCGCGGCGGCTGGTGGACCGCAAGGGCCAGACGCTGGCGGTGATGCTGAAGCTCGCCCTCGCGCGCGGCACGGACACGTGGGGCGCGGTGCGCGCGGAGGCCACGGCCGACCTGCCGCGCTTCCTCCAGACGCCGTTCTGGGACCGCTGGGACCCGCGGCACGGCGGGCTGGCGTGCCGCGCCGACCTGGGCGGGCTCGGCGACGAGGGGCTGGTGTATCTGGGGGTCCACCGCGCGCTGGAGATCGCGCCCGGCGCGGTGGCGCGGGTGGCGGTGGCGCTCCGCCTCGAGCCCGACCTGCCGCGTCCGCCCGGGGGCGGGCGGGCGGCGGGCGGGGCGCCCGTGTCGCGCAAGGCGTCCTCCTTCGCGGCCGCCAGCCGGGCCTCGTGGGAGGCCCACCTGGCCGCGCTGCCCACGCTGCGGTGCTCCGATCCCTACTTCGAGCGGTACTGGGCGTACCGCTGGTTCGGGCTGCGGCTCAACGGGATCGCGGGCGGCTGGGGGAACTACGCCGCGCCCACCGTGTGCGAGGGGATCGGGTACTTCCACCAGCCGATCGCCTACAGCGCCCAGTGCCACATGCGGGAGTTGCGGTGGTCGCGGGATCCGGAGCCCGCGCGGGGCGTGTTGCGCACCTTCCTGGCGCACCAGCGCCCCGACGGCTCGCTTCCCGGCCGCGTGTACGCGAACCACGCCGAGGGCGAGGACTTCTACCACGCGGACTGGGGCGGCGCCCTGCTGGCCCTGGACGCGGTGCATCCCGGCGACGACTTCCTGCGTGAGGTGCTGCCCGCGCTGGCCCGCTACGCCGAGTGGCTGATCGCGACGCGCGACGCGGATCACACCCACCTGTTCGACGTGGTGGATCAGTACGAGACCGGCCAGGAGTACATGTCCCGCTACCTCGCGGTGGACCCGGAGGCCGACCGCTACGGGTGGGAGCGCCGGATCCGCCTGAAGGGCGTGGACGCCACGGTGTACGCCTACGGCCTGTTCCGCGCGCTCGCCCGGCTCGGGGCCCGCGGCGGGCTCGACCCCGCTCCGTGGGGCCGGCGGGCCGCGGCGGTGGCGCGCGCCATCCGCTCGCGGATGTGGGATCCCGGCTCGGGCATGTTCAGCGACGTGGACCCGGTCGCGGGGCGGCGGACCTGCGTGAAGGCGGCCGTGTGCTTCTACCCCTACGCCACGGACGTCGTGGGTCCCGAGCATCTCCCCGGCTTCGCCCAGCACCTGTTCGACGCGCGGAGCTTCTGGACCGTCTTCCCGGTCCCGTCCTCCAGCGCGGAAGATCCCTGGTACGATGCCGACGCCGCCTGGAAGGGCAAGCGGCACAACTGCCCGTGGAACGGGCGGGTGTGGCCGATGGCCAACAGCCACGTGGCGGAGGCGATCGCCGCGGTGGCCCTGGGCCACGTGCCCGCCTTGCGGGCGCACCTGGCGGAGTTCGTCACCCGGTTCGTGCGGATGCTGTTCTGGGACGGGGACGCGTCGCGGCCCAACAGCTTCGAGCATTACCACCCGGTGACGGGCAAGCCGAGCGCGTACCGCGGGGTGGACGACTACCAGCACTCGTGGGTGAACGACCTCATCGTCCAGTACGTGGTGGGCCTGCGTCCGGCGGGGGAGGGGCGGTTCGTGGTGGATCCGATGCCGTGCGCCCTCGACGGCCTGGAAGCGCGGGGGCTGCCCATGCAGGGCGCGCGGGTGGATGTGGAGCGCGACGGCGAGCGGCTGGTGGTGTCGGTCGAGGGGCGGGAGGCCGCGCGCGGCCGGGTCGGTGAGCCGCTCGAGATCGCGCTGTGAGCCTCAAGGTCGCGCTGGTGGCCGGTCCGGGGCCGGAGGGCGAGTCCGCGGCCGCGTGGCTCGAGTCCGCCACGGAGTTCCAGGCCCGGCGGCGCGGAGTCGCGGAGCTGGAGGCCGCGCTGCGCGAGTCGGACGTGGTGTGGGTCCACGGGCCGGCGGAGCTGGAGCGGACGCCGCCGGAGGCGGTGCGGGCGTTCGTCGCGCAGGGCGGCGGGCTGGTGCTCTCGCTGCAGGCGGCGGCGTGGGTCGGGCCACTGGGCTTGGAGTCCGTGCCCCCCAACGACTGCCGCGAACTCGTCTGGCGCCACCTCGACGACCAGTGGTGGACGGAGGAGGGGGCGGAGGAGCGCGGGGTGCCCCAGGTGCGCGGGCTGGCGACCTACGGGCCGCACCCGCTGGTTTCCGGGCTGCACAACGGCGTGTGCTGCTGGGCGCCGAGCGACGGTGAGGCGTACGCCTGGGCCTGCTACTCGGGCGGGGCGTGGCCCGGCGACGGGCGGGTGATCGGCGTCGAGCGGGCGCACCGGATCCAGAACCCCGAGCGCGTGGTGGCGTGGGAGTACGGCTTCGGCCGCGGGCGGGTGCTGTGCCTGGGGGCGTTCCTGCACTTCGCGGCCCGGGACGGGTCGCTGCGTCCCCGGCTGGAGCGTCTGGCGGCGAACGCCCTCCGGGCCGCCGCCGCGGAGCCGGCGCCGGGGCCCCGGTGCTGGTGGCCGTCGCCGGGCACCGGCGCGTCGGCGTCCGAAGCGCTGGTGCTGCCGGAGCCCCTGGAGTTCGACGGCGCCCTGCCGTCCCCGGGCGACGACCCGCTGGTCCTGGGCGGCGCGGTGCAGGCCGACGCGCCGTTCGATCTCGCGGGCCGCCGGGGCTTCCTGGTGGGTTTCGAGCAGCAGGGCCTGCGCGAGCTGTGGGTGCACCCGCATCGCGCCATCGGTTCGTGGACCGTGCGCGCCGACGGCGTGCCCGCCGTGGGCTCACGCATCGCCGTCTCGCCCGATGCGGTCTCGCGGGTGCTGGAAACGCCGGACCGGCGGCTCAAGGAAACCGCGTTCGTCGCCCTGGAGCACGCCGTGCTGCTGGTGGACTACCGCCCGGTGCGCCGGGGCCGGGAGTCGGTGGGCCGCGGGCCGGCGGAGATCGAAGTCGAGCTGTCGCTCGATCTGCGCCGGACCTGGCCGTACGCGGCGGGCTCGGGAGGCAATCTGGGCTTCCGGGCGCGGCTCGACGGGCGCGTGGCGCTGGTCCAATCGGAGAGCGACGACGGCGCAGCCGCGGTCTTCGCGAGCCGCCCCGTGACGCTCCAGCTGGAAGGCGTGCCCGCCTCGCCCTCCTCGCTCCCTCCCCCTCCCGCGTCCCTTGCTCCCGGGCCGGCGGTGCGCTGCCGGCTCCGCGCGCCGCTGGGCGCCCCGCTCGTGCTGGCCGTCGTGGCCGGCGCCGACCGCGCGGACTTCGATCGCACCCTGCGCGCGGTGCGGCGGCTGGGCATCGGCGGCCTGGTGCGCCAGCGGCGGCAGCGCGCGGCCACGGTCGCGGAGGCGCGCGTCGCCCTGGGGAGCGACGACGCGTATCTCGACCGGGCGTTCGAGTGGGCCAAGCGGCGTCTCGATGCGTTCCTCGCCGACGTGCCCGGCGTCGGCCGCTCGCTCACCGCGGGCTACGCGGCCTCGCAGCCCGGCTGGCGGGACGGGCGCCCGGGGCGCGCCTGGTTCTTCGGCACCGACGCCTGCTGGGCCGGCTTCGCCCTGCTGGCGGCGGGCGAGTACTCCGTGGTGCGCCAGGTGCTGCGGTTCCTGGGCGACCGCCAGGACGTCACGGGGCAGGTGCCCCAGGAGGCGACCGCCTCCGGCCAGTTCTACTTCGACGCCCTGGACGCGACGCCGTTGTATCTCCTGCTGGCGGCGCGCTACCTGGAGTGGAGCGGCGACCGGGACTTCGTCGCGTCCCTCTGGCCGCGCGTCGAGCGGGCCTACGCGTGCGGGGTGGCCTTGGGCGGCGACGAGGGACTGGCGCAGGTCGTTCCCGGCGCCGCCGGCCCCGGCGCGCGACGTTTCACGCTCTATCTGGCATCGCTCTGGCAGGCGGCCGTGGCGAGCCTGGCCGGCGCGGCCCGCACCCTGGGGGGAGGGCGCGAGCGCCTGGCGGCGGAGTGCTTCGCGCGGGCGGCCCGGCTGACCGCGGAGATCGAGAGCCGCCTGTACGACGCGGCACGCGGCGGCTACGCCGTGGAGCAGGGCCCCCCCCCTGAGGGGCGCCGCCGCTGGTCCCCCTGCGCCACACAGGCCGTGCCGCTGCTCCTGGGCTCCACCAATCCGGTGCACGCCAAGCGGTTCCTGGAGGCCCTGGGGAGCGAAGCCTTCACGGCGCCCTGGGGCGTGCGCACGCTGCCCGTGGGCGAGCGCGCCTTCGCGCCGGAGGCCGAGGGCGGGGGCGCGGTGTCGCCGCTGGCCACCGGGTGGGCGGCGCTGGCGGAGTACCGCGCCGGGCTGCCGGAGGCCGGGCTGCGCCATCTCAAGGCCAACGTGGACCTGGCGTTCGGGCGCGAGCGCGGCGCGTTCGACGAGGCTCTGCACGGGCTCGAGGAGCGGTCCCTGGGCGGCAGCCCCGACTCGGCGGCGGCCGCCGCGATGGTGGTGCTCCCGGTGGTCGAGGGGCTGTTGGGCGCGCGGCCGGACGCCCCGGCCGGACGTCTGACCCTCGCCCCGCAGTTCCCGGAGGCGTGGACGCGCCTGGAGGTGCGGGGCGTGCGCTGCGCCGACAGCGTCTACGACGTCCGGCTCCGCCGCCGCGAGGGGGTGTTCTCGGTCGCGCTGCGCCGCACCCTGGGCCGCGGACTGTTCCTCACCATCGCCCCGCGCTTCCACTCGCTGCCCACCGCGGTCGAGGTGGACGGCCAGGCGGTCCGCCCGGAGACCGTCGGCTGGGGCGAGGGGGTGCGCTGCGCGGTCTCACTCGAGGCGAGCGGCGAGCACGAAATCCGGTACGTGCTCTGATATGAAGCGACCGGTCAAGGGGGCGTGGTCGTGAGGAGAGAGACAGCGGTACGCCTGGGGCGCGGTGGGACGCGGAGCGCGACGGCTGATCACTCTGATAAGCGCGGGTTAGCCCGGAG
>JAJYLI010000220.1 GCA_021787855.1 bacterium
GCTGCGGGTCATGGCCTCGAGCTCCGTGCGCTCGGCAGCCGAGACCTCCAGGGCGACCGTGGGGGCGGGCATGGCCCAAGATACGCGGATCGCATCACTAGCGCAACTTCAGAGACGGTCCACTAGCCGGTGGCGGCGGGGCGCGCAACGACGTTGTGGAATCGCGGGCGCACTCAGAGTATCTTGGCGCTCGACGCCGTGACCGACCGCGCCGCGATTCGCGACCACAGCATCCTGCCGCTCGCCGTCCTCGAAGCGATGCGGCACCTCGATTCTCCCCGGGACGAAGCGGCGGCCGAGTACGTGGATGAACTGCTCAAGAAGCGGCTCGGCCTCTCCCGCACCGTCGCCGCGCAGATCGCGCGCTACGAGCTCACGGTGCGCCGCGACGAGGCGGTGGACCCCGGCGAGCTGGAGCAGATCCTCCGCCTGGTGAGCCGCCGGCCCGACGCCAGCCTGGTGTTCGCCGACGGCGGCCGGCGCGCCGCCCGCCGGGCGGTGGACCGGCTGAGCGCCTCGACGCGCTGGGCCACGGCGCACCTGCCGCGGTTCGTGCGCCGCGCCATCGGCTTCCGCGCCGCGCGGCGCTGCGCCGGCGACGTGTTCGGCGCGCGGCTCGCCCGGAAGGGCCCCGCCGCGGTGCTGACCGTCAGCAGCGCCGCGGCCGTGCGCGCGACGCCCGACGGCGCCGCGTGCGCCTTCTACGCCGCCGCGTTCGCCGAGCTGCTGCGCCAGCTCGTGGACTTCGACGGCGGCATGCTGCACGCCAGTTGTCGCGCGCGCGGCGACGCGCGCTGCGAATGGCACTCCACCCCAGCGGGGGGATCGCGGTGAGCGTCGCGGAAAGCCTGACCCCGGACGTCCTGGACCGGGTCCGCCGGATGCTGGCCGAGCTGCGGCTCGACGGCTGGCTGCTGTTCGACTTCCACGGCATGAACCCCGTGGCCACCCGCGTCCTCGGCCTCGGCGGGCTGGCCACCCGCCGCCTGTTCGTGCTGCTGCCCGGCGCGGGCGCGCCGGTCGCGGTGGCGCACAAGATCGAGCAGCACCGCATCGCGGGCTTCCCCGGTGAGGTGCGGACCTATGCCGCCTGGCGCGAGCTGGAGCGGGAGCTGGGCCGGCTGGTCGGCGGCAAGAAGATCGCGGTCGAGTACAGCGCCAGCGACGCGGTGCCCTACCTCGACCGGCTGCCGGCCGGCGTCGTGGAGCTGCTGCGCGCCTCCGGCGCCGAGATCGTCTCGTCCGCCGAGCTGGTGACGGCCCTCGCCTCGCGGTGGAGCCCGGAGGAGCTCGCGGGCCACCGCCGCGCCGCCGGCCTCCTCAAGGACATCGCGCTCGCCGGCTTCGAGCAGGTGCGCCGCTGGTTCGCCGAGGGCCGCTCGCCCACGGAGCGCGGCCTGCAGCAGTGGGTCATGGACGCCTTCGCCCGCGCGGGCCTCGCCACCGACGAGCCGCCCATCGTCGCCACCGGCGCCCACGCCGCGAACCCGCACCACGATCCCGCGCTCGGCGAGGACACCCCCATCGCCAAGGGCGCGGTCCTGCTGCTGGACCTGTGGGCGGGCGTGCGGGTGGACACGGTGTACGCCGACCAGACCTGGATGGCCTTCGTCGGGGCCACGCCCCCCGCCGAAGTCGCGCACGTCTTCGATGTGGTGCGCGACGCCCGCGACCGCACCGTGGCCGCGCTCGCCGGGCAGTGGCGCGAGGGCCGGCCGGTGACCGGCGCCGCGCTGGACGACGTGGCCCGCGGCGTGATCGGCGCCGCGGGGTTCGGCGAGTACTTCGTGCACCGCACCGGCCACTCCATTGACCGCGAGCTGCACGGCTCCGGCCCGCACCTCGACAACTACGAGACCCACGACGACCGCCGGCTGCTGGCCGGCGTGGGCTTCTCCGTGGAACCCGGCATCTACCTGCCCGGCCGCTTCGGCGTACGCAGCGAGATCAACGTCTATCTGGACCGGAACGGGCCCGAGGTCACCCCCGCCGGGCCGCAACAGCAGATCGTGGCTCTCGACGTGCCGGACGCCTGAGCGCGCCCCGGCCCGCTACTGGCGGCGGGGTGGGCCGCGCGATAACATAGGGCACTTTTCCCTGAGGGACGATGCGGTGACGCAAGCGGCGGAGCCTGGACCGGCCGATCTGGAGACCATCCGCAAGCTGCTCTTCGGCGCGGAAGTCGCCCGGCTGGAGCGCGAGCTGGCCGAGGGGCGCCGCGCCGGGCTCGAGCAACTCGCCGACGTCGAACGCCGCGTCGGCCAGCGGCTCGACGAGTTGGCCCAGCGGGTCACCCTGCAGCTCGACGAACTCTCCCGCAAGCAGCAGGCGCACGCCGAGAAGGTCACGCAGCTTCTCGACCAGGTCATGGCGGAGCTCACCCGGCGGGTGGACGCGCTCCTCGCGGAGACCCGCGCGCGGGTGGACGAGCTGAAGGCGAAGACCGCCGAGCTCGAACGCCGCAAGCTGAACGTCGCCGACTTCGGCGCCTCGCTGGCCACGCTGGGACAGCGCTTCGTCAGCGGCGCCGGCCCGGAATCAACCCCTTCCGGGTGATGTCACCGAAATGGGACAGGGCCTGTTTACGCTGCTTGACACCCTCGGCGTGCGCGGTCCATATTGGCCGGCGTAAAGGCTAGGCGATAAGGCAACAGTCAATTTTGTAGCGACTTGACTCCTGCGAGATGGCGCGTGGCCATTGGCGTGCGCGTCAAAGAACACAGTTGATCGGGTTCGGTGGTTGTCGAAAGGAGGTGGCGTGCCGGTGCCACGTTCGTCTTTCGTTTTCTCTTGGGGTTCACGCGTGTGGAGGTCTGCAATGACTCAGCGTAGTCGCAGCGCCTTCTCTCGTCTCGCCGCCGCGGCGGTGATGGTGGTCACCGCGGTGGTGCTCGGGGCCGGCAGCGTCCTGGCCCAGGGCACGGCGGGCAAGATCGAAGGCACGGTCAAGGATCAGTCCGGCGCACCGGTCGCGGGAGCCCAGGTGCTCATCGTGGGGTCGGCCTTCCAGGCCACCACCGATGCGAAGGGCTACTACTTCATGAACAACGTGCCCGCCGGGGTGGTGACGGTGCGGGCGCAGTACATCGGCTACGCGCCGAGCGAGGTCACCAACGTGCGGGTGCTGGCCGGGCAGACGATGGAAGTGAGCCCGGTGCTGCACCAGACGGCGATCGAGGTGACCGGGATCACGGTGACGGCGGC
>JAJYLI010000058.1 GCA_021787855.1 bacterium
GCACCGCGGGCCGCTCGCCCGACGCCGTGACGGGAGCCGGCTTGGCCGGCGGGGCCACGGGCTCCGGGGGTGGCGGGGGAACGGCCGCGGGCGGCTCCGGGACCGCGGGCCGCTCGCCCGAGGCCGCGACCGCCGGAGCGGGCTTCGGGGAGGGCGGCGGCACCGCGCCCCCCTTGCCCGCCTTGGGCTCCTTGGTCAGCGAGCGCAGGAACGCCAGCTCGTCCAGGCCCATCTGACCCCCGGGCGAGGCCGCGGCCGGCGTCTCCCCTTCCGCCCCCGCCGCCTCCCGCTCCTTCCCGCCGTCCGCTTCCGCTTCCTCCGCCTCCTCGCCGCGGATCTGGCCCAGCACCTCCTCGTAGCGCTCGACGTCGCGCTCGACCTGCGCCATCGCCTTGGCCAGCTCGCTCAGGGCGCTCTTGCAGCGGGCCGAGACCTCCTCGAAGTGCGCGTCGTCGAACTCGCCCACCTGGCGGCGCAGCTTCGCCTCCGCCAGCTCGTCGGTGCGGTCGGCGTGCTGCTTGGCCAGCCCCTCGGAGCGGGTGGTGGCGTCGGCCAGCGCCTGGCGGATGCCGTCCTCGTGCTCCCGCAGCTCGGCGGTCACCTCCTCGAGCCGCGCGGCGTAGTCGCCCCGCACCCGGTCGGCCACGTGCGACGGCGCCGCGTCCTTGGCCTCCTGGTCGAGCTTGTCCAGCCACTCCTGGTACTGGCGCTGCTGCTCCAGGAGCCGCTCGACGGCCGACTGCCCCTTGCTGCTCTTGCGCGTCATCCCAGCCTCCGCGACGCCACGAGTCGTTCCACCTCCGCGGGCGACAGCGGCCGCGGGCCGCCCAGCAGGCGCGCCACCAGCAGGATCCGCGCGCTCTGCTCCAGGCTCTCCATCCGCTGCCGCGCCGCCTCCACCGTGGGGCCCAGCGTCACCGCCCCGTGGTTGGCCAGCAGCAGCGCGTCGTGGTCCGCCGCCCGCGCGGCCACCCGGTCCGCCAGCTCCGCGCCGCCGGGCGCCGCGTAGGGCACCAGCGGCGCGCCCCCCAGCTGGGCCTCCAGCTCCGGCAGCACCCCCGCGTCCAGCGCCAGTCCCGCGCACGCGAACCCCGTCGCCACCGGCGGGTGGGCGTGCACCACCGCGCCAACATCGGGCCGCCGCGCCAGGATCGCCAGGTGCATCCCCAGCTCGGTGGACGGGCGGCCCCCGCCGTGGCCGACCACGCGGCCCGCCAGGTCCACCTCCACCAGGTCCGCCGGCTCGAGAGCGCCCTTCTCGCTGGCCGCCGGCGTCACCAGCGCGCGCCCCTCGCCGCACCGCGCGGCGATGTTGCCTTCCGTGCCGGCGAGCAGCCCGCGCTCCGCCAGCCGGCGCCCGGCCGCGCAGATGGCGCGCGCCACCGCCAGCCGGCTCATGGGCCCGGCGTGTCGCCCTGCCGGTGGACGATGCCCCCGCCCACGATCGTCCACCGCACCACGCCCTTCAGGCGCCGGCGCGCGAACGGCGTGTTGCGGCTCTTGGAGAAGAACCGCGCGGGGTCCACCGTCCATTCGGCCGCGGGATCGAACACCACCACGTCGGCCGGCGCCCCCGGCGTGAGCGTCCCCGCGGGCAGGTGCGCGACCTCCGCCGGCCGGCTCGTCAGGCAGCGCAGCAGCGCCGGCAGGCCGAGCACGCCGCCGTCCACCAGCTCGGTGATCGCGATGCCCAGCGCCGTCTCCAGGCCCGCCACGCCGAACGGCGCGTGGTCGAACTCCTGCTCCTTCGCGTCGTAATGGTGCGGCGCGTGATCGGTCGCGATGCAGTCAATCGTCCCGTCGGCCAGCCCCGCGCGCAACGCCGCCACGTCTCCGCTCTCCCGGAGCGGCGGGTTCATCTTGGCGTTGGTGTCGTAGGCGGCGCAGGCCTCGTCGGTCAGCGCCAGGTGGTGGGGCGTGGCCTCCGCCGTCACCCGCACCCCGCGGGCCTTCGCCTCGCGGATCATGGCCACCGCGCCCGCCGTCGAAACGTGCGCCAGGTGCACGTGCCCGCCGGTCAAGGCCGCCAGCGCGAGGTCGCGCGCCACGATCACGTCCTCGGCCGCCCGCGGGATCCCCTTGAGCCCGAGCCGCGTGCTGACCAGGCCCTCGTGCATCGCGCCGCCGGCCGACAGGGAGACGTCCTCGCAGTGGTCAATGACCGGGATGCCGAAGGTGAGCGCGTACTCCAGCGCGGTGCGCATCAGGTGCGCCGTCGCGACCGGCCGGCCGTCGTCCGAGACGGCCACCGCGCCGGCGCCCACCAGCTCGCCGAACTCGGCGAGCTGCTCCCCCTTCTGGCCGAGCGAGACCGCTCCGATGGGATAGACGCGCGCGCCGCCCGCCTTGCGCGCCTGCGAGACGATGAACCCGACCGCGGCCTGGTTGTCGGTCACCGGGTCGGTGTTCGGCATCGCGCACACCGACGTGAACCCGCCCGCCGCGGCCGCCCGCGCGCCGGTGGCGATCGTCTCCACGTCCTCGCGCCCCGGCTCCCGCAGGTGCACGTGCAGGTCCACCAGGCCCGGCGCCACCACGCACCCCGCCGCGTCGAGCACCTCCGCGTCCTCGCGCGCCAGGCCCGGGCCCACCGCCGTGACCCGGCCCTCCAGCAGCAGCACGTCGGCCGCGGCGTCCACCCCGTTCGCGGGATCGATCACCCGGCCGCCGCGGATCAGGATCGGCCTCACCGCGCCCGCCCTCCCCTCCGGGCCCGCGCCCCCGCGCTCACCGCTCCGGCGCCCCCTTCGCGCTCTCGGCCAGCTCGGGCCTGCCGCCCGCCAGCAGGTAGAGCACCGCCATCCGCACCGCCACGCCGTTCGTCACCTGGTCCAGGATCACCGCGTGCGGCCCGTCCGCCACGCGCGAGTCAATCTCCACCCCGCGGTTCATCGGCCCCGGGTGCATGATGATCAGGTCGCGCGGCGCCCGCTCCAGGCGCTCCAGCGTCACCCCGAAGACCCGATAGTACTCCCGCGTCGAGGGCACGTAGCCGGCCTGCATCCGCTCCAGTTGCAGCCGCAGCACGTTGAGCACGTCGGCCCACTCGATCGCCTCCTCGACCCGCCGGAACACCCGCACCCCCAGCTCCCCGATCCCCAGCGGCAGCAGCGTCTGCGGCCCGCACACCGCCACCTCGGCCCCGAGCTTCAGCAGCCCCCAGATGTTCGACCGCGCCACCCGCGAATGCAGCACGTCGCCCACGATGCACACCTTCGTGCCGGCGATGGGCCGGTGGTCGCGGATGGTAAGCAGGTCCAGCAGCCCCTGGGTCGGGTGCTCGTGCTTGCCGTCGCCGGCGTTGATGACGCTCGACTCGATGCGCTCGCCGAGGAACCTGGCCGCGCCGCTCGCGCCGTGGCGCATCACCACCATGTCAATCCGCATGGCCTCGAGGTTGCGCGCCGTGTCCACCAGCGTCTCGCCCTTCACCACCGAGGAGCCCGCGCTCGCCACGTTCACCGTGTCCGCGGAGAGTCGCTTCTCCGCGAACTCGAAGGAGATGCGGGTGCGGGTGCTGGGCTCGAAGAACAGGTTGACGATGGTCTTGCCGCGGAGCACCGGGACCTTCTTGATCGCGCGCTCGCTGATCTCCTTGAACGGCTCCGCGGTGTCGAGGATCAGACGGATGTCGTCGGCCGAGAGGTGCTCGAGCCCGAGCAGGTCCTTGCCCAGCCGGCCGCCGCTCATGCGCCCCGTCCCCCCTGCGCCGCGCGCAGCACCTCCACCGCGTCGCGCCCGTCCAGCTCGCGGACGAACACGTCCACCCGGTCGCCCGGCGCCGTGTCCACCCGCTGGCCGACCACGTCGGCCTGGATCGGCAGCTCCCGGCCCCCGCGGTCCACCAGCACCGCCAGGCCGATCCGGGCCGGCCGCCCGAAGTCGGCGAGCTGGTCCAGGGCCGCGCGCACCGTGCGGCCGCTGAACAGCACGTCGTCCACGATCCAGGCGTGCCGGCCGTCGAGCGCCACCGGCAGGACCGTCGGCCCCACCAGCGGCCGCGGGCCCACCACCTCCAGATCGTCGCGGTACAGCGTGATGTCCAGGGAGCCCCGCGGCACGTCCACCTGCGCCGCGGCCGCCACCTCGCCCGCCAGGCGCGCGGCCAGCTCGACGCCGCGGCGCTGGACGCCGATCAGCACGAGCGATCCGGGATCGGGGGTCTGCCGCACGATGTCCTGGGCCATGCGGTGGAGCGTGCGGGCCACCGCACCGGCGTCCAGGACGAGCTGGCGCTCTTCACGCGGCATATTGAGCGACAAACGTAAGGCGGCGGCGCGCCATTATCAACGCGCCGCCCGCCCCCGCGCGATCTCGATCGCCATCGCCCGCAGCAGCTTCGCCTCCCGCTCGTCCAGCGGCACCCGGTGGGCGATCTCGCGCAGCGTCCGCAGCACCGGCTCCTCCACGTGGCTCTTGAAGAAGCCCGCGGCCGCGAGCGCCCGCTCCGCCTCGGCGAACAGCGCCTCGAGCTGCGCCGCCGTGGCGGGCGCGGCCTTGCGCCGCGGCGGCTTGAACGGCCGCCCGGCGGCGCCGCGCGCCAGCGACAGCTCGTACAGCGCGATCACCACCGCGTGCGCGAGGTTGAGCGAGGGGTACGACGGCTCGGCGGGGATGGTGACCACGCGGTGGCAGCGGTCCAGCGCGGCGTTCGGCAGGCCCTTGTCCTCGCGGCCGAACAGCAGGGCCGCGGGCCCGCCGGCGGCGAGCGCCACCGCTTCCTCCAGGGCCTCCCGCGGCCGGCGCACGTTCCGCTTCGCCGTGCGCTCCCGGGCGGTGAAGCCCACCACGTGGACCGCGTCGGCCAGCGCGGCGTCGAGGCTGTCGAACACCGCGACGCGCGAGAGCAGCTCGCCGCTGCGGTGCGCGATGCGCTCGACGCGATGGGGGTCGTAGTCGGCGGGGGAGACGAGCCGCAGGTCCGGGACGCCGAAGTTCATCATCGCCCGCACCACCTGGGCGATGTTGACCAGCTCCTGGGGCTCCACCAGGACGACCAGGACCGCTCCGCGGGGCCGTCGCTCGGAACTCACCGTCTCGCCACCGGTCTTTGTCGTAGCGGATGGGGTGGGATTCGAACCCACGAGACCCTTTTGGAGCCCACACGCTCTCCAGGCGTGCGCCTTAAGCCACTCGGCCACCCATCCGATGCCAGGAATGCCGCGAGACGCCGAGCTCCGGGCAACCGCCTCCGGGATCCGTCTGTGTCGTAGCGGACAGGGTGAGATTCGAACTCACGAGACCCTTACGGGCCCACCGGTTTTCGAGACCGGCGCCTTCAGCCACTCGGCCACCTGTCCAGGCGCACGAAAGGTAGTCAGGGCAAGCGCCGCTCCGCAAAGAAGGCCGACAGCAGCGCCCCGCACTCCGCCTCGAGCACGCCGCCGACGACCTCGACCCGGTGATTCAGCCGCGGGTGCCGCAGCAGATCGTGCAGCGAGCCCGCCATCCCGGCCTTGGGGTCCCAGGCGCCGAACACGACCCTGGGCACGCGCGCCAGCACGATCGCGCCCGCGCACTGCGCGCACGGCTCCAGCGTCACGTAGAGCGTGCAGCCGGCGAAGGCGTCCGGCCCCGCCGCGGTGACGCCCGCCGAGATCGCCGCGTCGAAGCAGTCCATCTCGGCGTGCCGCCGCGGGTCGGCGCGCTCCCGCATCCGGTTCCGGCCCGACGCGAGCACGGCCCGACCCCCCTCCCGCGCCAGCACCGCGCCGACCGGCACCTCGCCCGCCTCACCCGCCGCCCGCGCCTCCGCGAGCGCGAGGCGGATGCCGGCCTCGTCCTCCTCCCGCCGGCTAGCCACGGGCCGGCGCCGCCACCTTCTCGAACGTCAGCGCGGCGCCCGACGGCGCGCGGTCCACCCGGATCACCTCGCCCTCCGCGTACCGGCCCTCCAGCACCGCCAGCGCCAGCGGGTTCTGCAGCAGCCGCTGGATGGCCCGCTTGAGGGGCCGCGCGCCGTACACCGGGTCGTAGCCCTCCGCGGCCAGCAGCCGCTTCGCCTCGGGCGTCACCTCCAGCGCCAGCTTCTTCTCGGCCAGCAGCTTCTGCGCCCGCGCCAGCTGCAGGTCCACGATCTTCTCCAGCTCCTCGCGGCCCAGCGGCCGGAAGATGATCACGTCGTCCACCCGATTCAGGAACTCCGGCCGGAAGTGCTGCCGCAGCGCCTCCTGCACCCGCGTCTCGGCTTCCTCCCAGCTCCCCCGCCCGCCGCCCAGCTCCAGCAGCACCTGGCCGCCCAGGTTGCTGGTCATGATGATCACCGTGTTGCGGAAGTCCACCGTGCGGCCCTGCGAGTCGGTGAGCCGGCCGTCGTCCAGGATCTGGAGCAGCACGTTGAAGACGTCGGCGTGCGCCTTCTCGATCTCGTCGAACAGGAGCACGCTGTAGGGCCGCCGGCGCACCGCCTCGGTGAGCTGGCCGCCCTCCTCGTAGCCCACGTACCCCGGCGGCGCGCCGATCATCCGCGCCACCGCGTGCTTCTCCATGTACTCGGACATGTCCAGCCGCACCAGCGCCCGCTCGTCGTCGAACAGGAACTCCGCCAGCGCCCGCGCGGTCTCCGTCTTCCCCACGCCGGTGGGCCCGAGGAAGATGAACGAGCCGGTGGGCCGGTTGGGATCCGCGAGCCCGGCGCGGGAGCGCCGCACCGCGTTGGCCACCGCCGCCACCGCGTCCGGCTGCCCCACGACCCGGGCCGCGAGGTGCGACTCGAGCCGCGCCAGCCGCTCCTTCTCCGACTCCAGCATCCGCGTCACCGGGATGCCGGTCCACCGCGCCACCACGGTCGCCACGTCGTCCGCGTCCACTTCCTCCTTGAGGTACGCCCCGGCCTTCTGCAGCTCCGCCAGCCCGGCCTCCGCCGCCTTCAGCTCCCGCTCGACGGCGGGCGCGGTGCCGTAGCTGATTTCCGCGGCCTTCGCCAGGTCACCCCGGCGGGTGGCCTGCTCCGCCTCGGCGCGCAGGCCCTCGACCTTCGCCTTGAGGCCGCGGAGCTTCTGGATCGCGTCCTTCTCGGCCTGCCACCGCACCTTCATCGCGCTCGACCGCTCGCGCGATTCCGCCAGCTCCCGCTCCAGCGCCTTCAAGCGCTCGCGGCTCGCCTTGTCCTTCTCCTTGGACAGCGCCGCCTTCTCGATCTCGAGCTGCACGACCCGCCGCTCCACCTCGTCAATCTCCTGGGGGAGCGAGTCGATCTCGATCCTGAGGTGCGAGGCGGCCTCGTCCATGAGGTCAATGGCCTTGTCGGGGAGGAACCGGTCGCCGATGTACCGGTCCGACAGCGTCGCGGCCGCCACGATCGCGGGATCGGTGATCCGCACGCCGTGGTGCACCTCGTAGCGCTCCTTGAGGCCGCGCAGGATCGCGATGGTGTCGGCCACCGACGGCTCGCCCACCAGCACCGGCTGGAAGCGCCGCTCCAGCGCCGCGTCCTTCTCCACGTGCTTGCGGTACTCGTCCAGCGTGGTGGCGCCCACCACGTGCAGCTCGCCCCGGGCCAGCATGGGCTTGAGCATGTTGGCGGCGTCCACCGCGCCCTCGGCCGCGCCCGCGCCCACGATGGTGTGCAGCTCGTCAATGAAGACGACGAACTGCCCCTCGCCCGCGACGATCTCCTTGAGCACCGCCTTCAGGCGCTCCTCGAACTCGCCGCGGTACTTGGTGCCCGCCACGAGCTGCCCCACGTCGAGCGAGATCAGCCGCTTGTGCCGCAGCGACTCCGGCACGTCGCCGTTGACGATCCGCTGCGCCAGCCCCTCGACGATGGCCGTCTTGCCCACGCCCGGCTCGCCGATCAGCACCGGGTTGTTCTTGGTCCGCCGCGACAGCACCTGGATCACCCGGCGGATTTCCTCGTCCCGGCCGATCACCGGATCCAGCTTGCCCGCGCGCGCCTGCTCCGTGAGATCACGGGTGAACCGCTCCAGCGCCTGGTACTGCTCCTCCGGCGTCTGGTCGGTCACGCGGTGCGCGCCGCGGATGGCCGCCAGGGCCCCCCGCAGATCCTCCGCCGACACGCCGGCCGCCGTGAGCACCTGGCGCGCGGTCGTCCCCCTGGTCTCGAACAGCGCCACCAGCAGATGCTCGGTGGAGACGTAGTCGTCGCCGAGCTCCTTCGCCTCCGCCTCCGCGCGGTCCAGCGCCTGCGTGACCTCGCGCGAGAACTGCGGCTCCGCGCCGCCGCCGCCCCCGCTCTGCCGGGGGAAGCGCTCCAGCTCGCGCCGCACCTCGTCCTTGAGCTGCGCCACGTTCACGCCGACCTTGTTGATCAGCGGCGCGACGACGCCCTCGTCCTGCTCCAGCAGCGCGTGCAGCAGGTGCGCGTCGTTGACGACCGGATTGCCCCGCTCGGCCGCCAGCGAACGGGCCGCCTGGAGCGCCTCGGCGCTCTTGATCGTCAGCTTCTCGTAGTTGGGCATGGTGCCCCTCGAAGTGGCAAGCCACGTGCCCGCCGGCGGGTGCCTCGCTGGCCGGGAATCTGCCGGAACGGCATTGAAAGGCAAGGATCCGGGTGGATAGAACGGCGGAACCCGGAACAGTCGCCGGACGGCGAGTTGCCGATGGTTACCAGTACGCAGCCGGCCGGTACGAGAACAGGCCCCGGGCGGCTACGAGCCGACCGGGGCCTGCTGTGTCACTCACATCTGGCAGCTCGCGGGCACTCGCAACCCGGCGTCTCGCAACTACTCTCCGTTCCGATCCCCTGCGATCTCGCGACCGCTCCGTCGGCTACTTGGTGACGACCATCTTCTTGGACTGGCTGACCCCGTCCACGATGAGTTGATAGACGTAGATCCCCGACGCCGCCTCCCGGCCCGTGTTCAGGTAGGTCCCGTCCCAGTACGCCGAGAAGTTGCAGTACCCCCCGCTCTGATCCACGCAGTCCAGCCTCACGCCGTTGAGCGGCTCCCCCGTGCCCTGCAGCACCGGGATCGCGACCAGCTGGGCGAGGATGTTGTAGATGCGGAGAGTGGCGACCGGACGATGCCCGTTGGCGAACAGATCCGCGTTCAAACGAAACGGGATCGTGGTCGTCGGGTTGAACGGGTTCGGGTAATTCTGAAGCAACTCGACCCGGTCGCCTCGCCGCGTGGTATCCAGCTGAGCTTGTGCCAGCGACGGAGTGACCAGGGCCAGTCCGATCACGAGCCACGCATACGCGCAGCGACGCATCCCTGACACCCCATTTCTAACGAAGAAGGGTCCTTGGTTTCGACTCCTGCTGAGGGTGAACAGACTTCGCCTTCTTGCGGGCTAAGCTATGGAATGACAAGGCATTCGTCAAGCGGGCGGCGCACTCGCCAATACCCTCGCGTCGCCTCGCCGGACTGTAATTCCTTGCGTATCACACCATTCCAGAAACGGGATCAGCCACTTGCGGGAGCGGCCCAGCCGGTCGCGCAGCGCGGCGGGGGTCGCGGAGCCCATTTCGGCCAGGAGCCGGACCAGCCGTTCGCGCTCCTGCGCCAGCGCGCCCGCCTCGTAGAAGCGGTCCTTGGCGACCGGGATGACGACCCCTTCGCGGGCCATCAGGCGCAGCAGCCCGGGCACGTCCGCGCCCGGATGGCGGGCGGCCAGCTCGGCCACTGATGGCGGCTCGGCGCCGGCCGTGCGCAGGGCGACCAGCAACTGCTCCCGGAGCTCGGTGGCGGCGGCGCCGAGGCTGGGGGCCCAGGCGGCCCGCCTCACGAGGGAGCCCGCGCGCTCCATGCGGCCCTCCGCGACGAGCCGCCGCTCGACCAGGTCCACCAGCGCGGCGGGCACGGCTCCGGCGGCCGCGCGCCAGGACTGCGCCGGCATCCCCGGCTCGAGGGGATGCTCGGCGTGATAGCGTGCCAGCGCCGCGGCCAGGCGTTCGGCGAGCGCGGAGACCTCGCCCGCCCCGACCAGCCACTCGCCGCTCGCGACCAGCTCGGCGGCGACCGCCGCCTCGACGGCGGCGAGCCGTGGCGCGTCCAGGCCGGAGGCGACTTCCAGGTCGTGCCGGGCCATGCCCTGCGGGCCCCGGCGTCGCACCAGGAACGTGACCAGGCCGGGCGCGTCCTGCGGGAAGGCCGCGGCCGCGCGCCGGCCCTTCTGCCGCGCCACCGCGGGCTCGTCGGCCCAGGGATCCACCACCACCCCACCGCCGATGGTCGTCACCGGCGAGTAGGAGCGCACCACGAACCGGTCGCCGGCGCGCGCCACCAGCGGGGCTTCGAGGAGCAGGCGCGCCGGGATCGCCGAGCCGGGCGCGGCGGCGGACGCCGGCGCCCGCTCCTCCCCGGCCGAGTCCGCCGTCACCACCCGCGCGAGGACCTCCGCCGTGGCGTGATCCACGCGCACGCGGAGTCTCGGCCTGAGGCGCGCGGCATGCTCGGGCAGCATGGTCAGGGCCACGTCCAGCGCGCGGCTGGCGCGCCACCCCTCGCCGGTGACCACCGTCATGCCGCGGCCCAGTTGCTCGTGCGACGGCCCGACGAGGGCCAGCGCGGTGCGGCGGCCGGGCACGGCGCGCTCCGCGGCGCGCCCGTGCACCTCGATGCCGCGCACCCGGGCCGCCAGGCCCGCCGGGAGGACCGTGACCCGGTCGCCCTCGGCGACGCCGCCGCTCCACACCGTGCCGGTGACGACGGCCCCCGCGCCCGCCACCGCGAACGCGCGGTCCACCGGCAGCCGGAACCGGTCGGCGGCGGCGCGCGGCGCCAGCGCGCGGGCTTCCGAAGCCAGCGCGGCGCGCAGCGCGTCCAGCCCCTGTCCCGTCACGGCCGACACCTCGACGACCGGCCACGCGCGAGCGAAGCCGGCCCGGATCAGCTCCCCGATCTCCGCCGCCACCAGCGCGCGCCACTCGGCGTCCGGCGCCAGGTCGCACTTGGTGAGCGCCACGACGCCGCGCGCGACGCCCAGCAGCCGGAGGATGGCGAGGTGCTCGGTGGTCTGGGGCATCACGCCCTCGTCGGCCGCCACCACCAGCAGCGCCAGGTCCACGCCGGTCGCGCCCGCGACCATGTTGCGGACGAACCCCTCGTGCCCCGGCACGTCCACCACGCTGGCATCGACCTCCTCCAGCGCCAGCGGCGCGAACCCCAGGTCAATCGTGATACCGCGCCGCTTCTCCTCCTCCAGGCGGTCGGTGTCCACGCCGGTCAGCGCCTTGACCAGCGCGGTCTTGCCGTGGTCAATGTGCCCGGCGGTGCCTACGACGACGTGGCGGTCCACGCGCTCCGGTCCCAGAAGGCCAGGGCCGGCAGCGGCCGGTCCTCGGCGAGATGATGGCGGATGAACGAGCGCAGCAGGCGGCGATGCGCGACGGCGTGCCGCGCGTCGAGCGGCGCCTCGGGCAGCAGCCCGGCCACCAGCGCCGCGAGGGTCGCGCGGTCGGAGGGCACCAGCCGGGTGACGTCGTCGAAGCCGCCGCCCTCCTCCCGCGCGGCGGCGTGGCGGGCGCACAGCGCCCCGCCCTGCGCCGCGGAGAAGTGCGCCGTACCCGCGACCGGGCTCCCGCACGTGACGCAGCGATCCAGCGACGGCGAGAAGCCCAGCGCGACCACCACGCGCCAGCACGCGGCCAGCGCCGTGACCTCGACGTCCCCGGCGGCCGCGGACTCGAGGGCCGCGAGCCCGCCCGCCACCGCGCCGAACACCTCCGCGTGCGGCTCGGCCGGCGCGCACTTCAGCGCCAGCTCCGCCAGCGCCGAGGCGGCCGCGAACCGCCCCACGTCATGGCCGAGGGCGGCGTGCCCGCGGGCGATCTCGAACCCCGTGAGCGGGCTCAGCTCCCGCGCCTCCCGGACCCGCAGCGTCGCGCTGCCCAGCGCGAACAGGTCGAGCCGCGGCCCCGTGGCGCTCTTCGCCCGCCGCGCGCCCCGCGCGATGCCGCTCGCCAGGCCCAGGTCCCGCGTCAGCAGGCGCACGATCTTCGACGTGTCGCCGTACGGCATCACGTGCAGAATCACGGCGGGCGTCGTGACCAGCGGCATGCCGGGAAGATACTCTCGCCGCGCCGCGCCAGAAGCCTGGCGTCCCCCCGCCCGCGCCGGCGGAGCCGCCCGGCAATCAGAACCCGCCGCTCACCCTCAGCCCGACGAAGAAGGCCCGGCGCCGCGCCGGAAAGTTCAAGACCTGCTGGTACCGGTGGTCGAGCAGGTTCTCCACCCTCACGGTCAGCGCGACTGCCGGCCGGGCACCGTCCGCCGCCCCGTCTCCGTCCCCCTGCACCAGGGGCACCTCGCTCGCGAGGTCCAGCCGCACGTACGCCGGCAACGTCACCCGCGTCGCCGGGTAGGTCGAAAAGTCCTCGTCCAGCCGGCGCCCGGCCCAGTAGGCGGTGAGGCTGGCGCTGCCGCGGCGGCCTTGGGGCCCGAAGCCCGCGGTGGCCGTGAGGCTGCCGGCGTTCGCCGGGCGGCGCAGCAGCGGCTGGCCCTGCGCGTACGCGGCGCCGTCGAAGCCCGAGTCCTCCGCCACCGTGTGCGTCCAGGTGTACTGCGCCACGACGCTCACCGCCGCCGCCGGCCGCACCCGCGCCTGCAGCTCCAGCCCCGCCGCGTTCGCCGCCGCGATGTTGTCGTAGTTCGGCGACGTCGGGGTGGGCGGGGCGAAGGTGTACTGGATCAGGTTCCGGAACCGCTCCGCGTACCAGGTGGCCGAGAGCGCCAGCCGCCCGCCCAGCCACGCGTGCTCCAGCCCCGCGTCCCAGCCCACCGACCGCTCGGGCAGCAGCGCCGGGTTTCCGGTCACGTACCCGGTCGCGTAGTTCTCGAAGAAGCTCGGCTCCTTGAACGCGGTGCCCACGCTGGCCCGCAGCTTGGTGCCGCCGAGCCAGTATGCCGCCCCCCCGCGCGCCGTGGTGAAGCCGCCGAACGCCTCGTTCCGCTCCCGCCGCAACCCGGCGTCCAGCGACAGGCGCCGCGCCGGCGCCGCCACCGCCTCCAGGTAGTACGCGCGGTTCCAGCGGCTCACCACCAGCAGCCCGGTGTCCGACGGGTACTGCCGGCTCACCGACAGGCTGTGGCTGCGCTCCGCCTCGGTCTCGAACGCGGCGCCGGCCGTGACGACCGTCCCGGCCCCCAGGTGATAGACCAGCCGCGCGTCGGCGCTGCGGCGGCCCAGCCGGTCCCCGCTGGTGAACGCGTAGTAGCCCAGCGTGTCCGCGGGACCGTTGGGCTCCTGGTCCACGTCCGTCGTGCCCTCGGTGAGCCCCAGCAGCACCCTGGCCTCGAGCCGCGAGGTCAGGTACCGCCCCGCGTCGAGGCTGGCGGCCACCGAGCGGCCGAGCTGGTACTGGTGCTGGTAGACCAGGTTCCCCAGCCCGTCCGTGGGGTAGTGGTACAGCGCGTCGGTGTAGCGCACCGACAGCCGCGCGGTGGAGCGCGCGTCCGGCGCCAGGCTCAGCGAGCCGTCCACCACGTCGTTGCGGTACGCGTTGTTGAACGCATAGACGCCCGCGTCGGCGAACCGCGACCACGACAGGCTGTAGCCCTGACCCGCGCCCAGGCCGCCCGCGACGCGCGCGGCGTAGCTCCGCGCGCCGTACGTGCCGCCCCCCGCCTCCGCGGCCCAGCGCGCCGGCCCCCGGCCTCTCCGGGTGAACACCTGCACCACGCCCGTCACGGCGTCGGAGCCGTACAGCACGCTGGCGGGCCCGCGAACGATCTCGATGCGCTCCACGTCGGCCGTGGTGAGGGTCGCCAGGTCCATCGCCCCACCCGGCGCGTTGAGCGGCACGCCGTCCACGAGCACGCGCACGTAGTCGCTCTCGCCGCCCCGCAGGAACAGCGAGGTCTCGCCGCCGTACGGCCCCGTAGCCACGACGTCGGCCCCGGGCACGCTCCGCAGGGCCTCCGCCACCGTGGTGATGCCCCGCGAGCGCAGCTCGGCGCCGGTGAGGACGCTCACGGCCGAGGTCGTGGCCGCGAGCGGCGTCGGCACCCGGTCGGCCGTCACCACGATCTCCTTGAGCTGCGCGGTGTCGCGCGGCGCCTGCGCCAGCGCCGGCCGCGCGAACGCCGCCACCACCGCCGCGACCGCGGCGAGCCGGGCGCCGCCCCGCAGGCCGTCGAGTTTCCGTCCGCCCGTCGGGCGCGTCATGCCACCTCCTCCGGCGCCGCGGCCGTGCCGGCGCCACCGCGCGCGCGCCACTCTTCCGGCCGCCGCTCGGGATAGATCTGCACCGTGCCGTCGGGCAGGCGGTGCACCTCCACCGGCCAGCCGAACACCCGCTCGAGTCGCGCGGGCTCCAGCACCCGCGCGGGTGCGTCGTCCGCGACCACGCGACCCTCCGCCAGCAGCACCAGCCGATCCGCGAACCGTGCCGCCACGTTGATGTGATGGGAAATCACCAGGGCGGCGAGCCCGTCGCGCTTCACCAGGCCCGCCACCAGCTCGAACACCGCCATCTCGTGCTTGAAGTCCAGCGACGCGGTGGGCTCGTCCAGGACCAGCGCCCGGGGCTCCTGGGCCAGCGCCCGCGCGATGCGCACCCGCTGCCACTCGCCGCCCGACAAGGTCGCCACCCACCGGTCCGCCAGGGCGGCCACGTCGGTGCGCCGCATCGCCCGTTCGACGGCCTCGCGGTCCGCGGGACCCGGCGCCCGCCAGGCGCCCAGGTGCGGGTAGCGGCCCATCTCCACCGCCTCGCGCACCGTGAGGGGGAACGCCGGCTCCTCGCGCTGCGCCACCACGCCCACCACGCGCGCCAGCGCGTCGCGCCGCCAGCTCCGCGCGTCCCGCCCCAGCGCCAGCGCCCGCCCCGGCGCCGCACCGGCGCCGCCGCCCGTGCACGGCACCAGGCCCAGCAGCGCGCGCAGCAGCGTGGTCTTCCCCGCCCCGTTGGGCCCCACCACGGCCACCAGCTCGCCGCGGCGCACCGCCAGAGAAACGCCGGCCAGCGCCGGCGCCGCGCCCCGGCCGCCCGCTCCCCCTCCGGGGTAGCGCACCGTGGCGCCGCTCAGCTCGAGGAGGGGCGCGTCCATCGCCTCAGCAGCACCGCGAAGAGAGGAACGCCCACCACCGCCGTCACGACGCCCACCGGCAGCTCCAGCGGCGCGAAGGCCGTCCGCGCCACCGCGTCGGCCAGCACCAGGAAGGCCCCGCCGACCACGAACGCCGCCGGCAGCAGCATCCGGTGGTCGTGCCCGCGCAGCAGCCGGATCGCGTGCGGCACGATCAAGCCGACGAAGCCGATCATTCCCGCCGCCGCCACCGAGGCCGCCGCGAGCAGCGACGCCGCGACGTACACCCGCCGCTTGGCGCGCGCCACGTCGGCGCCGAGGTGCAGGGCCGGCTCCTCGCCCAGCGCCAGGAGGTTCAGCGTCCGCGCCTCCGCCAGCAGCACCACCGCCCCCGGCAGCGCGTAGATCACCAGCGCCGCCACGCCCCGCCAGCCCACGCCTCCCAGACTGCCCATGAGCCACAGCGTCGCCGTCTTGACCTGCGACGCCGGGCTCACCGCGAGCACGCCCGCCACCAGCGCGCCCGCGAACGCGCCGACCACCACGCCGGCCAGCAGCAGGATGCGGCTGTCCAGCGCGCCGCCCGCGACGAGGCCGAGCCGGTACACCACGACCACGGCCACCAGGGCGCCCGCGAACGCCGCGGCCGGGAGCGCCCACGCCGAGACGACACCCAGCGCCAGCGCCCCCACGGCGCCCAGCGCCGCGCCGCCGGAGACGCCCAGCAGGTAGGGATCGGCCAGCGGATTCCGCACCAGCGCCTGCAGAGCCGCGCCCGACATCGCGAGCACGCCCCCCACCACGAACCCCAGCGCGACCCGCGGCAGCCGCAGCGACCACACGATCGCGTCCGCCGTCGCGCCGCCGCGGCCCGCCAGGGCCGCCAGCACCGTGCGCGGCCCGAGCGGCACCGCGCCCAGCCCGACCCCCAAGATCGG
>JAJYLI010000221.1 GCA_021787855.1 bacterium
ATCCAGGCACCCTCCTCCGCGTGCTTGCGGAGCAGGACGATCGGCGTCGTGTCGCTCCCCCCGGTGGCGCGCACCCACACGGACCAGGTGGCCCGCGGGAGCGTCTGCGCCGTCCGCACCAGCAGGATCGGATAGGCCGTGACGTCGAGGGTGACCTGCTTGGTCACCTCCCCGCGGCCGTCGCTGAGGAGCGAGATCCTTCCGTCGGCGCGAACGGCCGCCGCACCGCCCGGGCGCCACCCGGTCCGCGGGCCGAGGTCCTCGAGCGGCCATCCCGAACGCCGGGCGCAGCCGGAGACGGCCAGGCTCAGCGTCAGCATCGTCAGGCGGCGGCGCGTCGTGGATGTCATGCCGGCTTGCTCCCTTCAGGGTGGCCCGCTCGCAGATTACCTTAGACACCGTGAGTGAACGGCGCTAGCGTGCGGCTCTTCATCGCCGTGAACCTCCCCGCGGAGGAGCGCCGCGCGATCTGGCAGGCGACCGCGCCGCTGAGAGCCTCGCACCTTCCGGTGCGCTGGGTGGGCGAGAGCGAGCTGCACGTCACGCTGCGCTTTCTGGGCGAGGTCGAGAGCGAGCGCGCGCCGGCCATCGCGGAGGCCCTGGCGGGCGCGGTGGGCGCGCTCCAGCCCTTCGGGGTCGGCGTGGGCGGGGTGGGCGCGTTTCCCGGCCTGGCCAAGCCGCGGGTGATCTGGCTCGGCGTGGAACGGCATCCCGCCCTCGAGCTGCTCGCCAACGACGTGGAGCTGGCGCTCATGGGCCTCGGTTTCGAGCCGGCGCTGAAGCCGTTCGCGCCGCACCTGACGCTGGGGCGGGCGCGGCGCGGTGCCCGGCCCGCGGCGCTCAAGGATCTGGCCCGCCTCGCGGGTGCCGTCACTCATCAGGCACTGGCTCCCGTGACGAGCGTGGACCTGATGCAGAGCACGCTCGGGGCGCAGGGCGCGAGCTACACCGTGCTGTCCAAGGCGGCGCTGGGCCGGGGCCCGGCCGCGGCGGCGCAGCAAGAGGGGGAGGCGCACTAGCTCATGGGATGCCTGCGGAAGCTGTTCACGGGTCTGGGCTGCCTGGTGTTCGTGGTCGCGGCGGTCGCGCTCGCCGTCGTGTACCGGGACCGCCTCGCCGCCCTCTACTACCGGGTGCGAGGCCGCCCGCAGCCCCCGCCGCCGGTCTGGGTCGCCGCGCCGCCGGGCGCGGCCGCGCGGGCGGAGAGCACGCTGGCGCCGCTGGCCCGCCGCGGCGGACCGGCCTACGTGGACCTCACCGCGGGTGAGCTGGCCGGCCTGATCGCCGCGGCGGTGGCGCGTGAGCCGGGCGGGCCGCAGCTGTTCGACTCGGTGGCGGTGGTCCTGGGCGAGGGCCGGGTCGAGGTGCGGGGCTCGCTCAACGTCGCCGCGCTGCCGCGCCGGCTGCTCGGTCCCCTGGCCCCCGGGCTGGGCGGGCGGGAGCGCATGGTGGCCGGCGGGACGCTGGCGGTGGCGCCCGGCGGCACCCTGCGCTGGACCATTGACGCGCTGAAGATCGGCGAGCTGCCCTTCCCCCACGCGGCCCTCCCCGCGATTCTGCATGCCATGCATCTGCCCGGACTGGAGGGTACGGCGCTGCCGATTCCGCTGCCGCGGGGCGCGGGTGACGTGCGCGTCCATCCGCCCTGGGTCCGCCTGTACCGGGCGGCGCCCCGGTGAGCCACCGCATCCTGGTGGTGGACGACGAGCAGGGGGTGCGCGAGGCCCTGCGCCAGCTGCTCGAATACGAGGGCTACGTGGTCGGGTTGGCGGGATCGGGCCCCGAGGCGCTGGGCGCGTACGCGGACTTCAAGCCCCACCTGGTGCTGCTGGACGTGAAGATGGCGGGGATGGACGGGCTGCAGGTGCTCGCGCGGCTCCGCGACACCGACCGGCAGGCGCTGGTCGTGATGATCTCCGGTCACGGCACCATCGCCACCGCGGTGGAGGCCACCCAGCTCGGCGCCTTCGACTTCCTGGAGAAGCCCCTCGACACGCATCGCGTCCTGCTCACCATCAAGAACGCGCTCGAGCACGTGGTGCTGGAGCGCGAGGTGTGGGCGCTCAAGGCCGCGGTGGAGCAGCGCTACGAGATCGTGGGCTCCTCGCCGGCCATCCGCCAGGTGATCGAGCGCATCGAGAAGGTGGCGCCCACGCCCGCGCGGCTGCTCATCACCGGCGAGAACGGCACCGGCAAGGAGCTGGTGGCGCGGGCGGTGCACCGCCTGTCGCCGCGCGCGAACCACGCGTTCGTGGAGGTGAACTGCGCGGCCATTCCGGCGGAGCTGATCGAGTCCGAGCTGTTCGGGCACGTGAAGGGTTCGTTCACCGGCGCGTTCGCGGACCGGGTGGGCAAGTTCGAGCTGGCGGACGGGGGCACGCTGTTCCTCGACGAGGTGGGCGACATGAGCCCGGCGGCGCAGGCCAAGGTGCTGCGGGTGCTGCAGGAGGGGATCATCACCCCCATCGGCTCGGCCCGCGCCACCAAGGTGGACGTGCGCGTGATCGCCGCCACCAACAAGAAGCTCGAGGACGAGATCGCGGTGGGCCGGTTCCGGGAGGACCTGCTGTACCGGCTCAACGTCGTCCCGATTGACGTGCCGCCGCTGCGGGCGCGGCGCGAGGACGTGCCCCAGCTGGTGGAGCACTTCGTCGGGCAGCTGGCGCAGCAGCAGGGCCTCACCCCCAAGACGGTGACGGCGGGCGCGGCGGAGCGGCTCAAGGCCTACGCCTGGCCCGGCAACGTGCGGGAGCTGCGGAACACCGTGGAACGGCTGATGATCCTGGTCGGCGGCGAGCTCATCTCCGAGAGCGACGTGGCGCGCATGCTCGGCGTCGGGCCGGCGGAGGACAGCGGGCTGGGCGACGTGCTGCTGCAGGCCGGCACCTTCGAGCAGTTCAAGCAGAGCGCCGAGCGGTCCTTCCTGCTCGCCAAGCTGCAGGAGTACGACTGGAACGTGAGCGAGACCGCGCGGCGGCTCGGCATGCCGCGCTCCAATCTCTACAAGAAGATCGAGCGCTACCGACTGACGAGGGAATCGTGAGCGCAGAGCAGCGGTCCCGCGACTGGGACAAGGAGCTGGCGCAGATTGACCGGCTGATCGCCTCCGGCGCGCCGGCGGGATCGCCGCCCGCCGCGCCGGGGGGCGCGGCCCGGGCGCCGAGCCGGGCCGGCGCGGCCGC
>JAJYLI010000059.1 GCA_021787855.1 bacterium
ACCGGGGAGGCGCCGCCTCACCGGCGAGCACCGTCGCCTTCACGCGGGGCTCGGGGCTTCCTTCGGGGGGACCAGCGGCACCGGCGCCGGGCTCTTGCCGGCCGCCGGGGCCGGCGCCGCGGGCGCACCCAGCGCCGGCGGCTCCCGCCGCGGCGGCAGCGGCTTGCCGGCCGCGACGGCCAGGATGTCCTCGCGCTCCAGCGTCTCGCGCTCCAGCAGCGCCGCCGCCAGGGCGTCCAGCGTGACGCGCTTGGCCGCCAGGATCTCGCGGGCCCGGCGGTACGCGCCGTCAATGATCCGCTTCACTTCCTCGTCCACCAGCTCGCTGGTGCGCTCGCTGATCTCGCGCCGCTGGGCGATCTCGCGCCCCAGGAAGATCTCCTGCTCGCGGTCGCCCACGGCGATCGTCCCCACCTTGTCGCTCATCCCGAACTGCGTCACCATGCGGCGCGCCAGCTCGGTCGCCCGCTCGATGTCGTTCGACGCCCCCGTGGTCACCTTCTCCGCCCCGAACACCAGCTCCTCGGCCACCCGCCCGCCGAAGAACATCGCCAGGCTCCCCTCGAGCCAGTCCTTGGTGTAGTTGTGGCGGTCCTCCTCGGGCAGCGAGCTGGTGATCCCCAGCGCCCGGCCGCGCGGCACGATCGTCACCTTGTGCAGCGGATCCAGCCCGGGAATGTTCAGCGACACGATGGCGTGGCCCGCCTCGTGGTAGGCCGTGAGCCGCCGCTCGTCGTCCGACAGCACCAGGCTGCGGCGCTCCACCCCCAGCATCACCTTGTCCTTGGCGTCCTCGAAGTCCAGCATGTCCACCCGCGGCTTGTTGCGCCGCGCCGCGAGCAGCGCCGCCTCGTTCACCAGGTTGGCCAGGTCCGCGCCCGACAGGCCCGGCGTGCCCTTGGCCAGCGTCTCCAGCCGCACGTCCGGCCCCAGCGGGATCTTGCGCACGTGCACCCGCAGGATGCCCTCACGCCCCTTCACGTCCGGCGCGTCCACCACGATCTGGCGGTCGAACCGCCCCGGCCGCAGCAGCGCGGGGTCGAGCACGTCGGGCCGGTTGGTGGCGGCGAGCAGGATCACGCCGTCGTTCGACTCGAAGCCGTCCATCTCCACCAGCAGCTGGTTCAGCGTCTGCTCCCGCTCGTCGTGGCCGCCGCCCAGCCCGGCGCCGCGGTGCCGGCCCACGGCGTCAATCTCGTCAATGAAGATGATGCACGGCGCGTGCGCCTTGCCCTGCTCGAACAGGTCGCGCACCCGGCTGGCGCCCACCCCCACGAACATCTCGACGAAGTCCGAGCCCGACATGGAGAAGAACGGCCGCCCCGCCTCGCCCGCGACCGCCTTGGCCAGCAGCGTCTTGCCCGTGCCCGGCGGCCCGATCAACAGCGCCCCCTTGGGCAGCCGGCCGCCCAGCCGGGTGAACTTCTGCGGGTCCTTGAGGAACTCGATGATCTCCTGCAGCTCGACCTTCGCCTCGTCGGCCCCCGCCACGTCGGCGAAGGTGATCTTGGGCGTGTCGCCCGTCAGCAGCTTGGCCTTGGACTTGCCGAAGGCGAACGCGCCGCGCGCGCCCCCGCCCTGCATCTGGCGGAACAGGAACACCCAGAACCCGATCAGCACCAGCCACGGCAGCACGCCCACGAACAGGTTGAGAATGCCCTGATGCGGCGGCTGGGCGCTGATCGGCACGTTCTGCGCGACCAGCGTGTCCGCGAACGCCTGGGTGGTCGCGAACGGCAGGTACATCGTGAACCGCATCACGTCGCGGCCCGCCACGCGCACCGGCTGCTTGAAGGCGCCGTGAACCTCCGCCGCGTCCTGCTGCTGGACGATCTGCACGTCGCCGACGTTGCCGTGCGCCAGCTGCTCCTTGAAGTCGCTGTACTGGATCTCCGGCGCCTGGTTGCCCCGGTCGCTGGTGAGCTCGACGACCACCACCGGGATCAGCAGGATCACCAGCCAGAAGGCGGCCGTCTTCGACAGCTTGCTCCAGCTGAAGCGCGGCGGAGGCGGCAGGCGGTCAGGCATCGGGGCTCACTCGACCAGGCTGGCGATGAACGGCAGGTGCCGGAAGTTCTCGGCGTGGTCCAGCCCGTAGCCGACCAGGAACTCCCGCGGCGCGTCGAACCCGAGGAACCGCGGCTCCAGCTTCAGGCCCGGCGCCAGGTGCTTGTGCAGCAGCGCGCACAGCGCCAGGCTCCGCGGGTGGCGCGCCCCCAGCAGCTCGGCCATGCGGTTCAGCGTCCGCCCCGAGTCAATGATGTCCTCCACCAGCAGGATGTGCCGGCCGTCGAGCCGGGTTTCCGGATCGTACACCAGCCGCACCTCGCCGCTGGAGACGGTCCCGTTGCCGTACGAGCTGGCCACGAGGAAGTCCACCTGCAGCGGCCGGCCGATGTGCCGCACCAGGTCGCCGAGGAAGATGAAGCTCCCCTTGAGCAGGCCCAGCACCAGCAGGTCCCCCTCCGGGTAGGCGGCCGTGATCTCCGCGCCCATCTGCGCGACGCGCCGCTGGATGGTCTCGGCATCGAACGCGATGCGGCGCACGGCGCGCCCGCCCATCACCTTCGCCACGCTAGCCAGGTCGGACATCAATCCTCACCGCCTCCTGCCCGCGGCGCGGCACGCGCGCCGCCGCACGACATACGCCCGGAATCCACACCACATCGGCCGCATCCACCACCAGCGGGTAGGCCGCGCGCGCCAGCCGCGGCACCCGCGCCTCCATCAGGAGCCGCGTGACCTTGCGCCGTCCCACCCCGCCCAGCGGCGCCAGCCGGTCGCCGGTCCTCGCGGCCCGCACCCCCCACGCCCCGGGCGTCACCCAGGTCGTCCAGCCCGCCCGCGGCAGCGTCCCGGGACTCGGCTCGCGGCGCCAGGTCAGGTGGAACGCGCCGAAGCCGGCCTCGCCCGCGGCGTCTCCCGGCGCCACCGCCGCCGGGGCGGCCTCGCGCCGGCTCACCAGCAGGCGGTCGAACGCCGCCTCCGCCACGAGCCCGGATCCCAGCGCGGCGCGGCGCCCGCTGGCCGCGTCGGCGGCGAAGCGCGCCAGTCGCCGCGCGGCCGCCGGGCCCAGACGTACCCCGGCCCGCTCCGCGGCCGCGCGCAAGATGCGTGCGGCCAACACGTTATCATAGCCGCGCAGCGCCGGCCGGGCAACTTCGAAGCGCCCGTCCGCCGCGCGGAGGTCCAGGCCCGGCAGGCGCTCCAGCACCGCGTCCCAGGCCCGCGCCTCGCGGGCCGCGTGACGCGCCAGCGCCAGCAGGCTCGCCGGCGCGTCCGGACCCAGCCGGGCCGCCACCGCCGGCAGCAGCGTGGTCCGCACCCAGCTGCGCAGATGGCGGGGATCCGCGTTGGCCGGGTCCTCCACGACCGCCAGGCCCCGGGCGGTGGCGTGCGCCAGCAGCTCGGCGTGGCGGAACGGCAGCAGCGGCCGCCGGAGCCCGCGCGGCCCGCGCGCCACGATGCCCTTGAGGCCCGGCGGCGCCGTGCCCTTGAGCACCCGCAGCAGCACCGTCTCCGCCTGGTCGTCCGCGTGGTGTGCGGTCACGAGATAGCGCGCGCCGCGCTCCTCCTGCACGGCGCGCAGGAAGGCGTACCGGGCCTCGCGCGCCCGCGTCTCCCCCGCGGTCTCCCCCAGCCGCAGCTCGCCGATCGCCGTCTCCAGGCCGTAGCGCGTCCGCGCCTGGCGCCGCACCGACTCGGCCACCGCCCCGCTGTCGGCCGCGATGCCGTGGTCGGCATGGGCCACGAGCAGCGTGAGCCCCAGCGCCGGCGCCAGCCCCGCCAGGAGGTCCAGGAGCGCCAGCGAGTCGCCGCCGCCCGACACCGCCAGCACGGCCAGGCCGCGCTCGCGGAACAGCCCGGTGCGCTCGAGGTGGGCGCGCAGCCGTTCGCCCAGCGCGCCGGCCCGCGCCCGCGTGCCGGGGGCATCCGCCGCCCTGCCGTCCCGCTCCATACTGAGGAAAGCTGGCCGGGCCCCCCGCCCCCGGCAATATTGGATTCCATGGCCCAGCCCATCGTGGTCGTGGACGCGTTCACCGACCGCCCCTTCGCGGGCAACCCCGCCGCCGTCTGCGTGCTGCCCCCCTCCTCCTCCCGGACCGCCGACGCGGCCTGGATGCAGGCGGTGGCGCGGGAGCTGAACCTCAGCGAGACCGCCTTCCTGGTGCGCACCGCCGACGGCTTCGGCCTGCGCTGGTTCACGCCGGCCGCCGAGGTGGCGTTGTGCGGGCACGCGACCCTGGCGAGTGCCCACTGGCTCTGGGAGAGCGGCGCCGCGCCGGCCGGCGAGGCGATCCGCTTCGCGACCAAGAGCGGCACGCTGCTCGCGCTGCGGAACGGCGGCTGGATCGCGCTCGACTTCCCCGCCAAGGTCGCCGCGCCCGCGGAGCCGCCCGCGGAGCTCGCGCGCGCGCTCGGCGCGGCGCCGACCGTCTTCGGCCTCAGCGAGTTCGACGCGCTGGCCGTCGTGGCGACGGAGGACCAGGTCCGGGCGCTCCGGCCCGACATCGGGGCCCTGGCCTCCCTGCCGTTCCGCGGCCTGATCGTCACCGCGCGGGCGTCGTCGCCCGGCTTCGACTTCGTGTCGCGGTTCTTCGCGCCAAGGGTCGGCGTCGCCGAGGACCCCGTCACCGGCTCCGCGCACTGCGTCCTGGGGCCGTACTGGAGCGCGGCGCTGGGGAAGGGCGACCTGCTGGCCTACCAGGCGTCGGCGCGCGGAGGCGTGGTCAGAGTCGGCGTCCGCGGGGACCGCGTGCTGCTGGGGGGGCAGGCCGTCACCGTCTGGAAGGGCGAATTGCTCTGACGGCCTCCCCGTCAGAGATCGTAGTACATCTCGATCTCGTAGGGGTGCGGCCGGCCCGCCAGCTCCCGTTCCTCCTGCCGCTTGCGGCTCACCCACCGCGCGATCAGGTCCGGGGCGAACACCCCGCCCGCCAGCAGGAACTCGTGGTCGCCCTCCAGCGCGTCGAGCGCCGCGCCCAGCGACGCCGGGAGCGCCCGGATCCGCGCGCGCTGCTCGGCGGGGAGCGCGGCCACGTCGCCGTCCACGGGCCCGAAGCCCAGGGCCGTCGGATCGGCACGCCGCTGCATGCCGTCCACGCCCGCCAGCAGCTGCGCCGCCACCGCCAGGTAGGGGTTGGCCGTGGCGTCGGGCGGCCGGAACTCGAAGCGCGCGCTCTCGGGCCGGTTGGCGTACGTCGGGATCCGGACCGCCGCGCTGCGGTTGCCCAGGGAGAACACGGCGCTCACCGGGGCCTCGAAGCCCGGCACCAGCCGCCGGTACGAGTTGGTGGACGGGTTGGTGAACGCCATCACGGCCCCGCCGTGCTGCAGCAGGCCCGCGATGTAGTGCCGCGCCGCGTCGCTCGCGCTGCCGTACCCCGCGGCGTCGTAGCACACGTTCCGCTCGCCCTGCCAGAGTTGCTGGTGGAAGTGCATCCCGGAGCCCGCCTCGCCGTGCAGCGGCTTGGGCATGAACGTCGCCGTGAGCCCCATGGCCGCCGCGGTCATGCGGGCCACGTACTTCACCAGCATCACGGTGTCGGCGGCCGCCAGCGCGGGCAGCAGCGGGGTCTCGATCTCGCACTGTCCCGGCCCGCCGACCTCGTGATGGTGGTACTTCACTTCCACCCCCACCTCGGCCAGATGCAGCGCGATCCGCGTGCGCGCCGTGTGCAGGCGGTCCTGCGGCGGAATGGCGTGGTAGCCGCCGTGCCGCGGCACCGTGTAGCCGCTGCCCAGCTCGCGGCTGGTCCAGTCGCCCTCCGCCGAGGCGACCCGGTAGCTGGCCACGTGCATCCCGTTCTCGTACGCCACGCCGTCGAACAGGTAGAACTCGAACTCCGGCCCCCACAGGCTGCGATCGGCGATCCCGGTCGCGCCGAGGTACGCCTCCGCGCGGCCGAGCAGGGTGCGCGGATCGTCCGGGAACGGCCGGCGGGTGTCCGCCTCGAGCACCGAGCAGAGGAACGACAGCGTGGTCGCTTCGCAGAACGGGTCCGGGAACCCGGTCGCGAGGTCGGGCATGAGCACCAGATCGCCCGCGCCCACCGGCTTGAACCCCACGCTCGATCCGTCGAAGCCGACACCCCGCTCCAGCAGCGCGGGCACGAAGCGCGGGGTGGGCAGCGTCACGTGGTGCCAGCGGCCCCACAGGTCGCAGTACTTGAGGTCCACCATCGCGACCCGCCGGTCGCGGAGGAACGCCGCAGCCTGATCGAAGTTCGTGAACATGGTGAGATCAGGACGCGCAAGAAGCGGGCCCGGGAAAGCCCCCGGGGAAGACCGAGGTGATCGGTAGGATCTAGACGGCAGGATCCAAACGAGAGCGCCGGCTCCTCGCGGAGCCGGCGCCGGTGAAGCGGCCTGACGCGATGGTCAGGCGGTAATCTTCCGCACGTTCGCGGCCTGCAGGCCCTTCGGGCCCTGCTTCACGTCGAACTCCACCCGGTCGCCTTCGGCGAGCGAGCGGAAACCCTCCGCGATGATGGCCGTGTGATGCACGAAGACGTCCTGGCTCCCGTCCTGCGAGATGAAGCCGAAACCCTTCGCGTCGTTGAACCACTTCACCGTTCCCTGCGCCATACGAGACTACTCCTGAAAAGTTGGGCATCGCTGCCCGGTACACACCGACCACCGTGGCCGGTGCAAAAGCCCGTTATAACAAAAGCACCGCTCGGGGAACGCCCGGCAGCGGTGCTGTCTGGACCAGCGGCTGCAATCGCGTACGCCGTACTGGGCGCAGAAAATGGGCACCTCCCCCCCGCTTGTCAATCCCCCGGCGCCCCGCGGCGTCTCGGCCTCCCGGGGGGGGCCTGTGACCCCGCCCCCTGGCGCGCCAGACCCCGTCGCCCGTCAATTTCCAACCCATATTTCACCGGCATGACCGAACCGATGGTCTGGGACACTCTGCCATGACGAACATCCCGCTCCCGTCCCCGCGCGCGCCCCGGCTGCTGGCCGCGGCGCTGCTCGCCGCCCTCGCTCCGGCGCCGCTCGCGGCGCAGGCCGGGCCGGCCCCCGCGCCCGCGCCGTCCACCCTCGAGACCCGGTGGGCGCGCGACGTCCGGCCGGACCACGTGCTGCCGGAGTATCCGCGCCCGCAGCTCCGCCGGCCCGGCTGGCGGAATCTCAACGGATGGTGGAGCTACGCGCTCACCGCGGGGGACGCGCCGCGCCCCGCGGCCTGGGACGGCCGCATCCTGGTGCCCTTCCCCATCGAGTCGCAGCTCAGCGGCGTGCGCCGCGCGGTCGAGCCGAGCCAGCGGCTGTGGTACCGGCGCACCTTCCGCGCGCCGGCGCTGCCCGGGGGCGGCCGCCTGCTGCTGCACTTCGGCGCGGTGGACTGGGAGACGACGGTCTGGGTCAACGGCCGCGAGGTGGGGGTGCACCGCGGCGGATACGACCCGTTCACCTTCGACATCACCGACGCCCTCCGGCCCGGGGCGAGCCAGGAGCTGGTGGTCGGCGTGCGGGATCCGACCGACTCCGGCCCGCAGCCCCGCGGCAAGCAGGTGCTCCGCCCGCACGGCATCTGGTACACGGCCGTGACGGGCATCTGGCAGACGGTGTGGCTCGAGCCCGTGCCGCGGAGCTACATCACCGGCCTGGTGATCACGCCCGCCGTGAGCGCCGGCGCCGTGAAGGTCCGGGTCGAGACGGCCGGCGGCGCGCCGGGGGCGCGGGTCACCATCACGGCGCTGGCCGGCCGGAGGCCGGTGGCCACGTGGTCGGGGGACGCCGACAGCACCGCCACCCTCGCGATTCCCCACCCGCGGCTGTGGTCTCCCGCCACGCCGTTCCTCTACGGGCTCAGGGTGCGCCTCGCCGGCGGCGACGCGGTGGCCAGCTACTTCGGCATGCGCTCCATCGCGGTCGCGCCCGACAGCGCCGGCGTCAACCGCCTGTTCCTCAACGGCAAGCCGCTGTTCGAGTTCGGCACGCTCGACCAGGGCTGGTGGCCCGACGGGCTGTACACCGCCCCGACCGAGGCCGCGCGCCGCTTCGATCTCGCGACCCTCAAGCGCCTCGGCTTCAACCTCATCCGCAAGCACGTCAAGGTCGAGCCGGAGCGCTGGTACTACGACTGCGACTCGCTCGGCCTGCTGGTGTGGCAGGACATGCCCAGCGGCAACAACGACACCGCGGCGGGCCGCGCGGAGTTCCGCGAGGAGCTGGCGCACGTGGTGGACGCGCTGCGCGACCACCCCTCGATCATCATGTGGGTGCCGTTCAACGAAGGCTGGGGCCAGCACGACACGCGCGACATCGTCGCCTGGCTGAAGGCGCACGACCCCTCGCGCCTGGTGGACGACGCCAGCGGCTGGACCGACCGGGGCGTGGGCGACGTGATGGACATGCACGACTACCCCGGCCCGGGCATGCCCGCGCTGGAGACGCACCGCGCCGCGGTGCTGGGCGAGTTCGGCGGCCTCGGTCTGCCCATCCCCGGCCACACCTGGCTCCCGGAGGGCAACTGGGGGTACCGCCGCTTCGGCACCCGCGACTCGCTGTGGACCGCGTTCCGCGCGCTGCTCGCCCGGTTGCGCCCGCTGATCGCGGACGGCCTGTCGGCCGCCGTGTACACCCAGACCACCGACGTGGAGACCGAGGTCAACGGGCTGATCACCTACGACCGGGCGGAGGTGAAGCTGCCGGCGGACGCCGCGCGCGAGATCACGCGCGTCTACGCCGCGCCGGCCACCCTCGGGCCCCGGACAGGAGCACGCGTGACGCGGACATCCTTCGGCACCACGCCCTCCGGCGAGGCCGTGGACCTCTACACGCTCACCAACGCGCGCGGCATGGAGGTGCAGGCGATGACCTACGGCGGCGTCATCGTCTCGCTCAAGGTGCCGGACCGCCAGGGGCACCCCGGCGACGTGGTGCTCGGCTTCGACAGCCTGCCCGGCTACATCAAGCAGTCGCCGTACTTCGGCGCCATCGTGGGCCGGTACGCGAACCGCATCGGCCGCGCCCGGTTCACGCTGGACGGCGTCACCTATCACCTGCCGGCGAACGACGGTCCCAACACGCTGCACGGGGGCCTGGTCGGCTTCGACAAGGTGGTGTGGGACGCCGAGCCGTTCTGGACCGACAGCGGCGTGGGGGTCGTGTTCACCCACACCAGCCCCGACGGCGACCAGGGCTTCCCGGGCACGCTCCACGTGCGCGTGACGTACACGCTCCCCGCCGACAGCAACGAGCTGGTGATTGACTACCACGCCACCACCGACAAGCCGACGCCGGTGAACCTCACGAACCACAGCTACTTCAACCTGGCGGGCGCGGGGTCCGGCAGCATCCTGGACGAGATCGCGTGGATCAACGCCGACCGCTACACGCCGGTGGACTCCACGCTGATCCCGACGGGCGAGCTGGCGGGCGTGGCCGGGACGCCGTTCGACTTCCGGACGCCCACGGCGATCGGCGCGCGGATCGGCGAGAACAACGTGCAGCTCCAGCGGATGCGCGGCTACGACGTCAACTTCGTGCTCGACCGCAGCGACACCGGCCTGGTGCACGCGGCGCGGGTCGTGGACCCCGCGACGGGCCGCACGCTGGACGTGTACACCACGCAGCCCGGGCTGCAGTTCTACACCGGCAACTTCCTCGACGGCACCATCACCGGGAAGGGCGGGCGGGTGTACGGGCACCGGTCCGCGTTCTGCCTGGAGACGCAGCACTTCCCCGACTCGCCCAACCAGCCCGCGTTCCCCTCGAGCATCCTGCGGCCGGGCGAGACGTACCAGGGCCGCACGGTGTACGTCTTCGGGGTCCAGCGCTGAGGTGGCGGCGCGCCGGCTGCTGCGCCGCTGCGGCCCGCTCCTCCTGGGGCTCGCCCCGCCCCTGGCGGTGTCCGCCTGCGGCCGCGCGACGGCGCCGAGTCCGGCTTCGTCCATGGCGGTCTGGGCCGGCGACCACCAGATCGGCCTCGAGGGGTACGCGCTGAACGCCCGCCCCGCCGTGCGGATCGTGGACGCGGGCGGCCAGCCCCTCGCCGGCGTCCCGGTCACGTTCACCGTCACCGCCGGCGGCGGCACCGTGACCGCGGGCGCGGTGGCCACCAACGGCGCGGGCGTGGCCCAGGTCGGCGCCTGGATCGTCGGCGGCTCGCCGGGCACGAACACGCTGAGCGCCGCGGCGGCCGGGGTATCCGGCAGCCCCGTGGCGTTCACCGCGACCGCGCAGGCGGAGGCGTATCCCATCCAGCTGTTGAACATCGGCCCGCCGCTCTCCGCGGCGTCGCAGGCCGCGCTGGATTCCGCCGTCGCCAAGTGGGAGCGGGTCGTGTATCAGAGCCCGGGCGCCTACACGCTGAACGTGCCGGCGGGCCAGGCGTGCGGGCTCTCCTCCGCCCCGGCCATCAACCAGACGGTCGCCGGCCTGTTGATCCTGGTGCAGTTCGACTCCATTGACGGCCCCGGGAACGTCCTGGCCCAGGCGGCGCCGTGCTACGCGCGCACCTCCAACGGGCTCACGGTCGCCGGCCTCATGGAGTTCGACACGGCCGACGTCGCGGGCATGGCCCGCGGCGGCACGCTGGGCGCGGTCGTGCTGCACGAGATGGCCCACGTGATCGGCTTCGGGACCCTGTGGAATCAGACGGGCCACGCCTGCCTGCAACTGGCCTCCGACCCACCCGGCCTCATCCAGGACACCTATTTCTCGTGCCTCGGCGGCACGAGCCAGGCGGGCGCGGAGTTCGACTCCATCGGCGGCGCCTCGTACACGGGCTCGAATCTGGTGCCGCCCGGCGGCCACAAGGTGCCGGTGGAGAACTGCGGCGCGAACACGCCCTCGAACTGCGGCGCCGGCACGGCCAACTCGCACTGGCGCGAGCCGGTGTTCGGCAACGAGCTGATGACCGGCTACGTGAACAGCGGCGCCAATCCGCTCAGCGTCGTCACGATCGCGTCGCTGGGCGACCTGGGCTACGGCGTCAACTACGCCGCGGCGGACCCGTACAGCCACACCTTCTACGCACGCGCCCCGTCCGGAGGCGGGACGGCGCCGCTCTCCCTGGGCGACGACGTCCGCCGGGCGCCACTGGTCGTGCTCGATGCCGCCGGACGGGTCGTGCGCGTGGAGCGGCTCAGATGACGACTCGGCCTTTCCTCCTCGGGACGGCGTTCCTCGTGGCGTGCGCCCACGCCCAGCGCGGCGGCGGCGATGCCTGCCGGCCCGTCACCGGGCAACTCCCGGCCTCGGCGTCCACCCGCGACATGCGCGGCAACTTCGTGCTGACCATGACCGCGACCGGCGGCGCGCACGCCGGCCAGACCGCGCGCGGCACGCTGTCGCTCGAGCCACAGGACAGCGCGCTCGTGGCCGTGGCGGGCGCGACCCAGCCCCTGCGAGGCACCGCCGCGATCGCGCTGGAGGCGGTGGGAGCGGTGCGCATGGGCGATCTCGCGGACAGCGCGGCGGACTCCCCCGGTGTCGGCGTGTACGAGCAGCGCCCGGCGGCGGGCGCCCCCGGCGCGCCCACGGTGATCATCCGCGTGGGCTCGGCCTCCAACGCCCGGGGGCCGCAGCCGTTCGACGCGGGGTACACGGCGCTGTACGTGAAGCGCATCACCGGGAGGGGATTCGCCGGCGGCTGGGCGAGCAGCGCGGGCCCCACCTATCCGCCCAGGCGCGCGGAGGGCTACTTCTGCGCCGTCCGGGCGGAACCCTAGACGGCGGGCTCGCCCGTGGTCGCGGGCGGTCGGCGGGACGCCGCCTCCGGCGCCTCGGACTTCGCGGGCGGATCCGCGCCCACGATGTCCACCACCCACATCTGGTGTCCGGGCATTCCCTCGACCCCGTACACGACGGCGGTCCGGGTTCCGCCTCCGAGCAGGCTCACCCGAATGATCTCGCCGACGTTGAGGCGCTCCCTGGCGCCGCAGAAGAAGTAGCCGCGCCACGCGCCGTACGCGGACTCGTGGAGCGACACCCTCACCTCGACGAGGGGGGGCGCCTGGTCGCGCTCGATGCGGGCGAGGAAATCCGGCACGCCCCCACGGTAGCGGGGTAGCGTCAGCGCGGCGTCACACGGAGATCGTTCGACGCCGCCGGCGCCGCCGTCAACGCGTTGGGCCCCAATCAATTGACGCCGCCGCCGCGCGGCTCCGCCACCCTGGCGCGCCGCGGCTGCGATCGTCGGCCGGCCCCCACGGTCCGGCGACGAGGTGGCGCCTGCTAGGCCTTGGGCAGCCAGCGCCCAAAGGCGCCGGAGACGAAGTCGGCGCCGGCGTAGCCCGCCGCCGCGAAGCCCAGCAGCAGCGAGCGGGTGACGACGATGCCGGGCTGGTACTGCGCCACCGCGGCGACGACGCCCGCGACCGCGCCCAGCAGGAGGCTGTAGCCCAGGCGCCGGCCGTCGAACCAGCCGGCGCGGCTCGAGCCCTGCGCCGCCTCCAACGCCTTCTTGACGCCCACGACCGCGCGCACGCCCTGCCCCGCGGCGCCCAGCACCGCTCCCAGCGCGATCAAGGCCAGCGTGTCGGAGATCCCCATCGGTCACGCTCCCGGCGGGAGGAATGAGCCCGCCATCCTGCACCGTGGAACCCGCCGCGGCACCCGGCCCCTGAGGCTCAGAACAGCCGCGGGATGAACATCCTCGAGACGCGCTGGTAGGCCCGGTACGCCTCCCCGAAGTAGGCGAGGTTCTCCCCCTCTTCCCGCTTCGCCGTCAGGGTCAGCAGGACCGACGCGGCAGCCGCGAGCCCGAGGCCCCACCACGACAGGCGCTTGAAGAAGATGCCCCAGGTCAGGAAGAGGAGCGAGCCATAGAGCGGGTGGCGGACGTAGCGGTACGCGCCGGTCGTCACCAGCCGGGTGGTCCGCTCGAAGGCGAACAGCGCCGGGTCGTGCGCGCGCTCCGCGCTCGGCCGGCCCCGGCGGAGCAGCAGCAGGCCCCCCGGCACGGCCAGGGCGAGCGAGGCGCACAGGAGCGCCCACGACGCGAGCTGGCGGAGCGACCACGGGTCCGCGAACCACCGCCCGACGCTCACCCAGTTGAGGAGCAGCAGCGCGAGCATGCACTCCCACGCGAAGAAGCGCGGGAATCCGTGCGACCGCGCCGCCCGGAGGGGCCTGCGGGACAGGTAGCCGAGGACGGCCGTGAGGCCGGCGAACAGCAGGATCCTGGTCACGCGTGAATTGGCGCCGCGCCCCGGGCCGGCGTCAAGCGCCGGGGGCGCGCGGATCGCCGGCGAACCCGCCAGCGCCGGGCGTCACGGCGCGGCGGCGACGGCGCCCGTGTCCGCATCGAGCGCCAGCACGACCCCGTTGGTCCAGCCGAAGCCGTCCTGCGTGGGGTACTCGCCGCCCCCCGCCGGCGCGCCGAGGTCCATCACGTCGTACTTCTCCTCCATCCGTCCCGTGGCCCGCCAGGTATGATCCACCAGCGCGAGCCAGCGGGCGCGGGCCGTGTCCGCCAGGGCGGTGAGGCCGTAGCGGCGCAGTCCCTCGACGGCGAGCCACTGGAGCGGCGGCCAGCCGTTCGGCGCGTCCCACTGCTGGCCCGACCGGACGAGCGTGGTCACGAATCCGCCGGGCTGGAGGAACCGCCGCTCGAGCACGCCCGCGACCGCGCGCGCCTCGGCCGGCGTGGCGAGCCCGAAGTAGAGCGGATACACCGCGGCGAGCGTGGGCCGGTCCGTCAGCCGCGCGCCGGTGCGCCAGCGCACGTCGAAGAAGTACCCGCGGGCCGAATCGTACGCCGCCGCCAGCAGGGCGCGCCGCCGCGCCGCCGCGAGCGCGAGGTAGCGCCGCGCCGTGGCCGCGTCGCCCGGCGCGCCGCGATGGGCGGCGAGCGCCGCGATCAGCCGCTCCTGGTCGTACAGCAGGCTGTTCAGGTCCACCGGCGCGAGCGCGGTCGTCTCCAGCGTGCGCAGGTCCCGCGGGTCGCGCAGCCAGCGGCTCGAGAAGTCCCAGCCGCTCTCCGCCGTGGCGCGGACGTTCCGGTAGAACGCCGCCCGGCGCGCGGCCGGCAGGCTCCGCGCGAGCGTGTAGTCCTCGCGCCAGGACTCGGGCCGCGGGTCGGCGAGGTCGTCCCAGTAGCGGTTGAGCACCGCCCCGTCCGGCAGGCGCACCACCCGCCGCCACGCCGTGCCGGGGGCGAGCCGGTCCGCCCCGTCCATCCAGAAGGCGTGCTCGGCCTCGAGCGCGCCGAGGTAGCGCAGGGCCGCGGCCGTGTCCCGCGCCCGGGCGTACAGCCCCACCATCGCGGCGAAGAAGGGCGGCTGGCTGCGGCTCAGGTAGTAGGTGCGGGTGCCGTTGGGGATGTGCCCGCAGGTGCGGATCAGCCACGCGAAGTCGTCGAGCATGTCGCGCACCAGGTCGAGCCGGCCGCTCTGCACCAGGCCGAGCATCGTGAAGTACGAGTCCCAGTAGTACATCTCGCGGAAGCGGCCTCCCGGCACGACGTACGGCTCCGGGAGCGGGATCAGCGACGAGCGGCCCGGCGCCGTGTCCGCGCCCGGGCCGCGGGTGAGCACCGGCCAGAGGGCGCGGATGTGCGCGGCCATGGTGGACGACGTGTCCTGCGGCACCGGGAGGGCGGCGGCCGGCAGGTCGAAGTAGCGCCCGACGAACGCCCGCAGGCTGAAGGCGGGTGCGCGCCGCGCCGAATCGTACGCGGCGACGACCGCGGCGGGAGCGAGGCGCGGCCGCGCGTCGGCGAACGTCTTGGAGTCGGGGAAGAGCCGCGCCAGCTCCACGGCGCGGTAGAGGGCGCCCAGGTCGCGCGCGGGCTCGTACCGCCGAACGGCCGCCGCGGGCGCGGCGGCGCGCGGCACCTGGGCCGTCGCCCGGGCGGCGCCGAGCGCGGCCGCGAAGGCGATCGCGGGAGCCAGCCGGCGGAGGCGGCGGGCCGCGGCAGTCATCGTGCCTCCGGCCGCGCGGGAGCCAGCGGCGAGGTTGCTCTTCTCAGCATACCGACTCGGCTCGACCGTTCCAGCGTGCCGCTCCAAGTCGTGGCACTTGCGTCTTCCTGTCGCGAGATGGAGCCAAGCAGCGAGTCCGGCGTGAACATCCACCCTGTCCCCGCTCCGCGAGTGCTTCTCACCGGATCGGGAATTGCCCTCCGATTAGCGCGCCGATCGGGAAGCCGATCATCGCGCCCGGGATGAAGCCAAGCAGGGCGTCCTTGGCGCAGGCGCAGCCGGCCAAGGCCATCCCGGTGCTTGCGCCGACGATACCGAGCAGGGCTGAACCTACAACGCCCCCAACGAGCCAGTGCGTACGGCGAATATCGTCGCTGGACATCGTCCACGTGGGGTGCGCGCGGTTCGGCGCCAGCGCCGGCGTCGGGACGAACCAGCCTGGTCCGTTGGGAGCCCCGGCGCCGAGCTGGACGACCGGTGCCGCGGCGCGAGGAAACTCAGGGGCGCCGCGCCATTGGGCCTGGGCAGCCCGGGCTCCAGCCAGAAGCCCGAACACAGCCAGGGTCCAGGACAGGCGACGCATGGCGGGCCCGCGGGGACGCGAGTCTCGCTTGCGTGCGGACCGCGGCCTGGCGCAAGCTGCCAAGACACCTCCCAAGAGTCGCGTGCTGGCGATCGGCGACGCCCTGCTGGGGCCGGCGCCGGAGCCCCAGGAGGGGGGGTGCTCTGAAATCCGCTCAGGCAGGAGTCGCGTGATGCAGCTAAGTCGTTATGCCAGAGGAGGGATTCGAACCCCCGACACGCGGATTATGATTCCGCTGCTCTAACCACCTGAGCTACTCTGGCGCCAATCGCCGCAAAGAACTTCGCCGGTCCCCCGGCCGTTTG
>JAJYLI010000060.1 GCA_021787855.1 bacterium
GTGGCGGCCGGGTGCTCGGGAGCCCACGCCGGCGGCACGGCGGGCCGCGCCAACATGGCGGACGCGCCCGCGGCGGGCGTGGCGGCGCCCGCCTCCGCCCGCGCCTCCGCCGCGAAGCGGGGGCTTGCCGGCGCCACGGCGCGGATCCCCGTCCCGCCGGTCCCGCCCTCCCCGCCCACGCTCGATCCGGGCACGTCGCTGGCCGTCGCGAACGCCGCCCTGATCACTTCCCGCCACAACCACGTCGGTGACCCCGTGGTCGCCACCGCGGAAGCCGCGGCCGTCAGCGCGCGCGGCGACACGGTGATTCCCGCCGGAGCCGCCTTCTACGGCCGCGTGGCGGCCATCGCGCCGGCGCCGAATCCGCACGCGCACGCCGTGCTGCGACTGGCGTTCGACTCGGTCAGGATCGGGGACCGCGGCTACCCGGTTCACGTCGAGGTGGTGTCGCTGGCGACCACGCTCCAGGGGCGCGGCGTGACGGCCGGCACCGCCGCGAAGGTGGGGGCCGGCGCCGTCGTGGGCGGCGTCGCCGGGCGACTGATCGGCCGGAGCACCACCGGCACCGTGATCGGCGCGCTGGCCGGCGGCGCCGGGGGCGCGGTGTGGGCCAACGCCACGCGCAACCTGGACGTGGTGCTGCCGAAGGGCGGGACGATCCGACTGAAGCTGACGGAGCCGTTCCTGGCGGCGAAACGCTGAGCGGCCGGCCGGGCGCCGGCCCCGTCAGCCTCCGGCCGCCTCCAGCTCCTCCAGGCGGATCGTCGCCCGCCGGCTCTTGAGCAGCCAGACCAGCGGGAGCGAGACGGCGAACAGCAGGGCGGTGAGCACGAACACCCGGTTGTAGGCCAGCATCACCGCCTGGCGCTCCACCCGCAGGTTCAGGATCCCGATCGCCCGCTGCTGCGCGGTGTACGGGTCGGCACCCGCTCGCTGCATGCCGCGCGCGAGCTCGCGGAGCGCCTGCCGCGTGCCCAGCGCGTACGGCGTGACGTGCTCGGCCAGGAGATCGTGGTAGCGGATGGTGCCCGCCGTCGCCTCCGTGGCCGCGACGGCGATGCCGACGCTGGAGAGCACCTGGCGCACCACGTTGTACAGACCCGTGGCCGCGGTCATCCTGGGCTTGGGGATCGCCGCCAGTGCCGCCGTGGCCATCGCCATCCACAGCAGCCCCATGCCCGCGCCCTGCCAGACCTGAGGCCAGAACAGGTCCCACGCCCCCACCTGGGTCGTGAGGTGGGAGAACTGGTAGAACCCGAAGCCGGTCAGCGCGAGGCCGAGGAACACCATGACCCGCGGCCCGAGCCGGTTGTAGAACCGCCCGCCGATGGGCCCCGCCACCGCGGAGGCCACGCTGCGCGGGATCATCGCGACGCCCGATTGCGTGGCCGTGAAGCCCAGCAGGTTCTGGAGGAACAGCGGCAGCAGGAACAGCGTGCCGAACATGCCCATGCCGAGGACGCCGCCCAGGACGGTGCCCGAAGCGAACGGCACGTTCCGGAGGATCTTCAGGTCCACCGCCGGCCGGTCCACCGTCAGCTCGCGCCAGATGAACAGCAGCAGGCCCGCCGCCGCCAGCGCGGCCATCCAGGTGATGAACGACGATTCGAACCAGTTCTTCTCCTGGCCCTTCTCCAGCATGAGCTGCAGCGAGCCCAGGCCCACCGCCATGAGGCCCAGGCCGGTCCAGTCGATGCGCCCGCGGGACCGGGCGAAGTACGCCGGGTCGGCGATGTACCGCCGCACCAGCACCAGGTTGAGGATCCCGATCGGCAGGTTGATGTAGAAGATCCACGGCCACGACCACTGGTCCGTGAGCCAGCCGCCGAGCGTGGGGCCCACCGCCGGCGCGACCACGATGCCCATGCCGTAGATGCCCATCGCCAGCCCCTGCTCCTCGACGGGGAACGTCTCGCGCAGGATGGCCTGGCCGATGGTGATCAGCGCCCCGCCGCCGATGCCCTGGATCACGCGGAAGGTGATGATCGCCGGCAGGCTGCGCGCCGCCCCGCAGGCCATCGAGCCCACGGTGAACGCGGCGACGCTCGCGATGTAGAACCGCGTGCGGCCGAACCGCGCCGACAGCAGCGCGGTGATCGGCATGATGAGGACGTTGGAGAGGAGGTAGGCGGTCGCGACCCAGGTGATCTCCTGGACGGTCGCGCCCAGCGTGCCCATCATGTGCGGCAGGGCCACGTTGACCACGCTGGCGTCCAGCACGGCCATGAAGGCGCCGGTGAGGACGGTGCCCGCGACCAGCCACTTGTGCGGCGCGGCGCGCCCGTCCGCGGCGCGCGGCGAAGCTACCGCGGCATCCTGCACGTCCCCTGGCGGGGGCATTTTCCGTGCCCCCGCGATCGGCCGCTAGCGCCCGCCCGCCGCCACCTCCGCCTCCTCGGGGTGCGGCCCGAGGTCGAGGGGCGGCGGCTCGTCCTTGACCAGGTACTCGAACTGCTCGCGGAACTCCTCCAGGGTGACATGGGCCGTGGCGGCGAACCGCGCCAGCTCGTGCGGGTCCTCGAAGTCGTCGCGCCGCAGCCGGATCATGTAGCGGCGGGCGATGGCGTAGCGGGTGGAGTGGATGTCCACCTTGCGGACGCGGGTGCGGCCCGTGGCGGGGTCGATCATGGTGCTGAACGGCACCGGCACGAAGTGGCCGCCCTGCATCGAGATCATCACGCCGCTGCCGCCGGAGAGCAGGTACTTGGCCGCGCAGTAGCCCAGGTCCCGGGTGTACTCCATGTCGTAGGGGATCGGGTCCGCGCACCTGAGCTCGTAGCCGATGTTCTTGGCCACCACGGTGGCCTTGAGCCCGAACTCCCGCAGCCGCTCCTGCACGGCGTGCTTGAGGATCTCGCCGATGTTGATCTCCGCGATGCGCACGTTGCCGTGCGCGTCGCGCTCGACGTGCTCGAGCTCCGCCAGGTCGGTGGGCACGATGCTCTCGACCAGGCCCTCGGCGATCACGGCGACGCCGTGGCGCTGGCCCAGCGCCAGCCGCTTGATGATGGCGCCGACCAGCGTGTCCACGATCGCCTTGAAGCGGACGTTGCTCATCCCGAACTCCTCGGGGATGAGGGTCAGCGTGGCGCCGGCGGACTTGCCGATGCCCAGCGCCAGGTGGCCGGTCTTCCGCCCCATCGTGATGATGAAGTACCACCGGGAGGTGGTATGGGCGTCCACCATGATGTTCTTGACGATCTCGGCGCCGAGGTGGCGCGCCGTCGGGTAGCCGAAGGTGTCCACGTCGGGCGGCAGGTCGAGGTCGTTGTCAATCGTCTTGGGCACGTGCACCACCTGGATGCGCCCCTCCGCCTTCTGCTCCAGCCGCATCGCGGAGTACGCCGTGTCGTCGCCGCCGATGGTGATGAGCTGGGACACGTTCATCCGCAGCAGCGAGGTGAGCGCGTTCTCCAGCAGCTGCGGGTCGGTGGTCGGATTGGCCCGGGAGATGCCGATGATCGAGCCGCCGCGGAAATGGATGCGGCTCACGCCCTCGATGGTGAGCGGCGTCACGTGCTCGATGTTGCCGTGCATGATCCACTCGAACCCGTCCTCGATGCCCGCGACGTCCACCCCCTCGAGGACGCAGCGGATCGTCGCCGCGCCGATGACACTGTTGATCCCGGGCGCCGGTCCTCCGGCCACCAGGATCGCCACCTTCTTCCGCTGCGTCATGCGATGGACTCCTCCAGGCGGTTGATCGCCTCCAGCTCGGCCGCCGACAACCGCCAGTCGGCGGCGGCCACATTGGCCCGGACCTGCGCCGGCGAGGACGCGCCGGCGATGACCGACGCGACCACGGGCCGGGCGAGCAGCCAGGCGAACGCCAGATCGAGCAGGGTGCGGCCCCGCGAGGCCGCGTACCCCGCCAGCGCGTCGGCCACGCCGAGGTTGCGCGCGGTCAGGAACCGCCGGCGCCAGTCGGCGTTGGTCGCGAGACGCGTGTCCTGGGGCGCCGGCCGGCCGCGGCCGTACTTGCCGCTCAGCACCCCGCTGGCCAGCGGGTAGTAGGGCAGGAACGCCAGGCCCTGCCGCTCGCACTCCGCCAGCACCCCCTGCTCCGGCTCCCGGTGCAGCAGGCTGTACTCGTTCTGCACGCTCACGAACCGCGCGCCCGCCCCCGCCGCGGCGCGCGCCTCGCGGAGCTGCTCCGCCGTGAAGAACGAGCACCCGATCTCGCGCACCGTGCCGGCCTCGACCAGCCGGCCGAGCGCGCCGAGGGTGTCGGCGATGGGGGTCCGGGGATCGGGCCGGTGAAGCTGGTAGAGATCAATCCGGTCGGTCCCGAGCCGCCTGAGGCTCGCCTCCGCGGCGCGGCGCACGTAGTCCGGCTTCGCCCCTCCCCGCTCGGTGGCCGTCGCCATCCCGAACTTGGTGGCGATCACCACGGCGTCGCGGTGCGGCGCCAGCAGCTCACCCAGCCATTCCTCGCTCCGGCCACCGCCGTACACGTCCGCGGTGTCGAAGCAGGTGACCCCCGCCTCCAGCGCGGCGCGCACCACGGCCGCGGTGCCGTCGCGGTCCAGGCGGGTGCCGAAGTTGTTGCAGCCCAGCCCGACGGCCGTGACGGTGAGCGCGCCGACGCGGCGAGTATCCATCCGGTGGAGAATAGCGGGGAGAGGGCGGCGCTGTCATGGCCGGACGCGCCACGGGCGGCCGCTGGGGCCGCCCGTGCGCCTGCCATCCCATGACGCGCCGAAGCTAGAAGCTGCCCAGCACGCTCGTGGTGTCGCTGTTGGACATCGCCACCAGGGTCTGGGTGTAGTTGTCGCCGCCGTAGCTGACGACGTACTTCACCACCCCGCCCGGCACGTTGTCGGCCGCCCACCACTCGTAGTTGCCGCCGCCCATCAGCGTGTACTTGATGTGCTTGGCGGTGAAGGTGCCCGCCGGCGTCGTCACGCTCTCGGTGCCGACCGTCGCCGCGTCCAGACTCTCCTTGGTCAGGTACGTGGGCTGGGACCAGCTGAACCCGGTCCCCTGCTCCACCGGGATCTCGCCCGCCTGCTGCCCGCTGGTCTTGCCGCGCATGCGCAGCACCTGGGTGCGGTCCGCGCTGAACTCGGCCTCGAAGATGACCGAGTCCTTCGGGTTGCTCTCGTTGTACCACTGCACGCGCCACCACTGCTTGCCGTCCGGCATCGTCTTGAGGAAGGCGCGCTCCATGTCCTGGGTGTTCCCGTTCGAGGAGAACTGGAAGGTCACCGACTGCCCGGGCTTGAGGTCCGAGTTCGGCAGCCAGTAGCCGCCCGAGTTGAAGGCGAGCGTGAACATCCAGTTGGCGTAGGTGGTCATCATCTGCGCCGACTGCGGGCCCGCCATCCCGCCGGCGCCGCCGCCGGCCCCACCCGCCGGCGCGCCCGGCACGGCCGGCCCGCGGAACTGCCCGGCCACCGCGGCGCCCGCCGCGTTCGAGACGCCGGTGTTGAGTCCGCCCATCGCGCCGCCCATGGCGCTGCGGACCGTCGAGCACCCCGCCAGCGACAGCGCCACGGTGCCGTAGAGGACTGCCTTGCCTGCACGCGTCGTCATAGGAAACGGCTCCTGAGAGGATCGGGTGGCGGACCAATGTACTCTCCGGCCGTCCACTCCGCGAGACGCCCCCCTCCCCCCGCGACCCACCGCGCCGTCACACCGGGCCGCTCAGCAGGCGGGCCGGCGCCGCGTGCATGAGCCGCCACGCCGGCAGCAGCGCCCCCGCCAGAGCGGCCGCGACCAGCACGCCGCCGTAGCGCGCCACGGCCAGCGGGTCCCACGCCGGCATCCCGGCCACGGCCAGGCGCACCGCGTCCCACAGCATCAGCCCGACCCACAGCGCGAACGCGACGCCGCCCGCCGCGACCAGCGCCGCGCGCCCCATCACGTGACCCAGGACCCGCCGCGCGGTGCCCCCCACGGCCCGGCGGAGGCCCAGGTCGGCGGCGAGCGAGCCTACCCACAGCCACATGACGGCGAAGGTGCCGAGCGCCGCGATGCCGAGCATCGCCCCGCCCGCCGCGCTGAACATGCGGCCGAACCAGCGCAGCGGCGCGGCCTCCGCGCCCAGCAGCGAGGCGGCGCTCACCCGCTCCACCCGCGCCAGGCGGTCGCGCAGGTCGCGACGCAACGCGCTCCGCACCGCGTCGCGGGTCGCCGCGGTCCCGCCGCCCGGGAGCGTCAGCTCGACCGCCGCCGCCGGGTGCTGCAGCACGCTGAGATAGACGGCCTTGGCCGGCTCCAGGCCTCCGCCGAACGCCGCCGGGCGGCGATCGGCCACCACGCCGATGACGGTGGCGAGCGAGTCCGAGCCGCGCCCCACGAGGATCTTCCGGCCCACCGCGCCCGCCGCCTCGTAGTCCTGCTCGGCCAGGCTGCGGCTGATGACGGCCACCGCCGCGGTCCCCCACGCATCGCCTTCGGTGAAGACCCGGCCGGCGATGACGGTGAGCCCCAGCGCGCGGAAGGTGTCGGGGCTGGCGAGGTAATGCGCGGCGAGCGGCGTGTGCCAGGGAAGCGGCAGCCCGCCCCACCAGCACGTGCCGCAGTCCGTGAGCACGACGTCCACCGGTCCGAGTCCCACCGTCGTGCCCGGGCTCGCCAGGCTGACCGGTCCGGCGCCGCCCACACGATCGAGGTCGCGCAGCAGCGCCGCGTAGGCCGCCGCGCGCGGTGCGGCCGGTCCGGGACGCAGGTCCAGCCTCCACACGTCTCCGGTCCGCGGCGCATCCGCCGTCATGTGCCGCCGGCCGCCGGCCAGCAGCGACCCGGCCGCCAGCACGGTGACGCTCAGCCCGAGCTGCAACGCCGGCAGCACCAGGACGAGCGGGGTCGCTTCGGCGGCGGCGAGGCTCGCGCGGCGCCGCGGCAGGACGAGCGTGAGGACCGCCCCGAGGCCGATGCCGGCCAGGGTCCCCGCGACGCCGAGGACGGCCGCGGGTGTCGCGGGGGTGCCGGTCCCGGGCCACGCCCCCAGAGCCAGCCTCGTGCCGAGCAGCCCCAGCGCCCCTCCCACCACCAGCGCCGCCAGCGCGACGGCCGCGCCCTCCAGCGTCGCGGCGCCGAGGAGCTGGAGCCGGGTCGCTCCCGCGGCCCGCCGGACGGTCATCTCCGGTGCCCGGGCGGCACCGCGCGCCAGCGAGAGCGACAGGGTGGTGAGCCAGGTGACGGCCAGCACGCCGAGCCCGACGCCGACCACCAGGCGCGCCAGCCCGGCCACCGCCGCGCGGCGGAGCGCGTCGGGGCTCCGCGCCAGCGAGCCCCACACCAGCCCCAGGTCGAGGCCGCCGACCCCGGGAAGCGCCAGCCCCCCGCGCCCGGCGGCTCCCGCCGAGGCCAGGGCGAAAACCGGAGCGAGGACGGCCACCGCCGCGGTGCCCGCCGCCGCCAGCAGCACGGCCGTGCCCCAGTAGGTCCGCAGACCCTCGCGCGCCGTGGCGCCGCTCGGGCCGAGGCCGGGGCCGGCGGCCGCGAGACCGGCGCGGCCGCGCCGCGGCGTCACGTCAGGTCGAACCAGCCGTGGACCCGGCGGCGCTCCGCCAGCACCCCGTCCCGGTGGGTGTACTCGTTGGTGTGCGGATCGTAGGTGTAGTCGCGCGCCCACGCGTCCGCGTGGGCCACGATCTCGCGCACCGCGCCGATGCAGTGCTCCACTTCGGCGTCGGTGGTCGTGGGGTGGAAGGACAGCCGCACCCACCCGGGCTTCTCCGACAGGTCGCCGCGGCCGATGAGGTCGGTGATGTGCCGGGAGCGGGTCGGATCCACGTGCAGCAGGTAGTGGCCGTAGGTCCCGGCGCACGAGCAGCCGCCGCGGGACTGCACCCCGAAGCGGTCGTTGAGCAGCTTCACCACCAGGTTGTAGTGCGCGTTCTCCACGTAGAACGAGACGATGGCCTGCCGGTCCCGCACCCGCCGCGCCAGCAGGTGCACGCCCGGGATGGCCCCGAGCCCGTCCAGCACGCGGGGCACGATGGCCGCCTCCCGGCGCTCCATCGCCTCCGTGCCCATCGCCTCCTTGAGGCGCACCGCCAGCGCGGCGCGGATGGTCTGCAGGAACCCCGGCGTCCCGCCGTCCTCCCGGGCCTCGACGTCGTCCCGGAACGCGTACTGGCCCCACGGGTTGGTCCAGTCCACGGTGCCGCCGCCCGCCTCGTCGGGGACGGTGTTGTGGTACAGCGCGCGGTTGAAGATCACCACCCCCGCCGAGCCGGGACCGCCCAGGAACTTGTGGGGCGAGAACAGCAGCGCGTCGAGCCGCTCCTCCGGATCGGCGGGGTGCATGTCCAGCGGCACGTACGGCGCGGAGGCCGCCGCGTCCACCACCACCGTCCCGCCGGCGCGGTGCACCAGCCGGGCCATGGCGTGGTACGGCGTGCGCAGGCCCGTGACGTTGGAGCAGGCGCTGAAGGCGCCGATCAGCAGCGGGCGCGACCGGTAGCGGTCCAGCAGGTCCTCGAGCGCCACCAGGTCCACGACGCCGCGCGCGTCCGGCGGAATCACCACCACGTCCGCGATGGTCTCGAGCCAGGAGGTGTGGTTGGAGTGGTGCTCCAGGTGGGTCACCAGCACCACCGGGCGCTCCGCCTCGGGGATCCGGATGTGCTTCCGCAGGCCCTGCGGCGCCTTGAGGCCGAGGAGGCGCTGCAGCTTGTTGGCCATCCCCGTCATCCCCGAGCCGCCCGCCAGCAGCAGGTCGTCGGGGCCGGCGTGCACGTGCGCCTTGAGGATGCGCCGCGCCTCGGCGTAGGCCTCGGTCATCGCCGATCCGGTGGTGCTCGACTCGGAGTGGGTGTTGCCGACGAACGGCCCGAAGTCCGCGACGATCCGCTGCTCGATCGGCCGGTACAGGCGGCCGCTGGCCGTCCAGTCGGCGTACACGATCCGCCGCTCGCCGTAGGGCGAGACGAAGGTCTGGTCCTGCCCCACGATATTGGCGCGGAACGGCGCGAAGTAAGCCTCCAGCGTCTCGGCCTCGCGCGCCTCGAGCCCCTGCGTCTTCCGCACCGGTGCCGCCACGCCCGCTCCTCGTGCTAACCCGCCACGTCGCGCAATCTGGCCCGGTGGCGCAGCAGGCGCCAGTACACCACCGCGTTGAGCGCCACCACCACCGTCCCCAGGACGAGCTGCGCACCCCGCGTCAGGCCCGCGGGATAGATCACCGCCGTGAGGTAGTGGGCGACGAAGCCGCCGGGGTAGCCCGCCTGCCCGCCCAGCCGCCGGAGCCGGTTCTCCAGCAGGGTGAGCGGGCAGATGACGCCGGAGAGCTCGACGAACGCGCCCCAGGCCGCGCACGGCAGATGCACCCAGGCCAGGCGCGGGTGCGCCGCCACCAGCAGCGCCCCCAGGACGACGAACAGAATGAAGGCCAGGTGCGCCGCCAGCACGAGATCGGCCAGCGCGCGGTAGAGCACGGCTCCGCCGGCGGCGCTACGGCCTCACCGCTGCAGCACCAGCAGCTCGAACGTCCCCGGCACGATGCCCGGGAAGCGGCGCCGCTGCCCCGGCTGCGCCGGGGGCTCCGGCTCGAACCGTGCGGTGACCGTATAGACCGTGTGCGTGCGCGGATCCAGCTCCATGGTGCGCGCGCCGCGGCCGGTGGGCGCATTGGCCACCACGTGGAACCTGTCCGGAGCATCCTCGTGGATCACCGTGAGCGTGCCGTCGCCGTTGGAGGCGAACGCCAGCCGCGTGGCCGGATCGAACCGGCACGCGTCCACGCCGCGGCCGATGGGCACCGTGGTGACGAGCCGGCCCGCGCGCGCGTCGGAGACGGCCATCACGCCGCTGCGGCAGCCGCTGAACAGCCGCATGGTCCGGGTGTCCATCGCCAGCCCGCTCGGCCCCTCGCACGGGGCCAGGGACCAGCTCCGCGTGACCTTCATGGTGCGGGCGTCAATCTCGTCCATCTCGCTCTTGTCGGCGATGTTGATGTACACCTTGCCGTTGCCCGCGCTCACCCCGAACTCCGGCTTGCCGGTCAGGGGAATCGTGCCCAGCAGCCGGCCGGTGCGCCCGTCAATGACCGACGCGCTGCCCGCGTCCCCGTTCATCGTGAAGATCCGCCCGGTCGCCGGGTCGAACAGGATGCCGTCATCGTCCTCGGCCGCGTGCGTGCGCGTGAGCACCTTGAGCGACCTCAGGTCGAACATGGTGACGGTGCTGTCCTCGCCCGAGGTGGCGAAGCCGTGGTTGGTGGCGTAGTCGAACGCGACGCCGTGCGCGCGGTTCAAGCCCGGGATCTCGCCCACCACCGCGCCGGTGGCGGGGTTCACGACCATGTCGTGGTCGCCGCGGGCGATGAACAGCCGGCGGTCGCGGGTGTCCAGCGCCAGGTAGTCCCAGCCGCCGTCGCCACCCAGGGTGAAGGTCTTCACCACGTGGTACTGCTGCGCCGGCGCGGGCGCGGCCGTGCAGGCCACGAGCAGTGCGCCGAGCGCGAGCTTCCGCACAAGCATGGTCGTCGGGCTCCCTTCGGGGTTCTGGAAAGGTGGATGGCGCCGGGGCGCCGCCGCCTGGACGAGGGTACCCGCCCGGGCGTCTCAGGTTCGATACGGCCCACCGCGGAGCGCCGTTGAGCGAAGCCCGGGCGCATCCTGACGGCGCGACCCGATCCGGGGAAGAGCCGAGCCGGCTTCCCGCCCCTACTCCTCGCGGTCGGCGGAGAGCTGCACCAGGATGGCGTGCCGGACCAGCTCCCACTCGCTTGCCAGGCCGAGCTGCCGGCGAATGCGCTGGCGGTGGAAGGTGATGGTGGCCTCGCTGAGGCCGAGCTCGGCGCCGATCTGGGCCGAGGTCTTGCCCTCGCCGATCAGGCGCAGGATGGTCTGCTGGCGCGGCGTCAGCTTGGCGAGACTCGCGTGCATCGCGTCGAGCCCGACGTGGTGGGTCATCGGCGGCACGCGCTTGGAGAGGAACCGCTTCCCCGCCAGCACCGCGTCGAGCGCGGCCTGCAGCTCGTCCATCCCCGCGTCCTTGGGGACGAAGCCCGCGGCCCCGGCGCCGAAAGAGGCATCCGCCAGGATCCGGTCCACGTGCATCGTCACGACCAGCACCTTGAGGTCGGGTTGGAGCGCGCGAATCTCGGGCAGCAGATCCAGGCCGCTGCGGCCGGGCAGCGACAGGTCCAGCAGGAGCGCGTCCGCCGGCGTGCGCCGCAGCAGGTCCAGCAGCTCGTCGCCGGAATAGGCCACGCCCACGACGTCGTAGCGCTTGCCGAGGAGCTGCTGGAGCCCCTGCACCAGCAGGCGGTGGTCGTCCACGATCACCAGCCGCGGCCGGGCCGGCTTCACGGCTTCTCCGCCAGGGGCAGCGTCGCCGTCACCAGCGTCCCGCCGCCGGGCCGTGCCCCAAGGACAAAGTGGCCGCCGAGCGCTTCCACCCGCTGGCGCATGGCGACGAGCCCCAGGCCGGCTTCCACGGCCGGGGCGGCCTGATCGAAGCCGCGACCACGATCGGCGATGCGCAAGGTGACCTTCCGCTCGCCGGCCTCCAGCCCGAGATCCGCCGCGTTCACGCCGGCGTGGCGCACCACGTTGCGCAGCGCTTCCTGGGCGACGCGGTAGGCGGCGACGCCGACGGCCGGCGGCACCACCAGGCCGGCGGGCGGCAGGTCGAGCCGCACCTCCAGCCCGTGCGCGCGGCCGAACTCCGCCGCCAGCTCCCCCAGCGCGCGGACCAGCCCGGCCTTCTCGACGGCCGAGGGGTGCAGGCTCCGCGCGGCGGTGCGCAGCACCGTGCCGAGCTCCTCCAGCTCCCCCGACACGCCCCTCAGGCGATGCCCGAGCGCCGGCTCCGCCTCGGCCGCGAGCGCATCCAGCTCGGTGCGGATCAGCGCCACCTGCTGGAGGGCGTCGTCGTGCAGCTCCCGCGCCACCCGGGAGCGCTCCTCCTCCTGCGCCGCCAGCAGCCGCCCCGTGTGGGCCCGCTCCAGGGCGAGCCGGCGGCGCTGGGAGAGCACCAGGGCGGCGAGGAAGGCGGCCAGCAGGATCACGACGCTCACCGCGGCCGCGAGAAACAGCGTCCAGACGGTCAGCTCGCGGCCGGGCATGTGACGCCTCGCGCGATCATCACCATCGCCACGAGCTGGAGCGCATTGTTCACCTCGTAGACGCGCACGAACAGATCCGGGTTGCCGTGCAGCAGGAGGCTGCTCGCCGGGCCCAGGGTGCTGAGCGCGGCCGTGTACAGGGCCAGGCCGGCGCTCACCCAGAACCAGTCCTGCCGCAGCAGATCGCCGCTCGCGACGCGGCTGCGGGCGACCAGGGTGAACGCGGCCGCGGCCAGGCAGACCAGGTTCGCCATCGGCTCCGCCGCGCGACTGAAGGTGGACGCGCGGTCGAACGCCACGGCCAGCACGGCGTAGGCCGCCACGGTCGCGGGGGCCGCCAGACGGAGCGTGAGCTTCGCCAGGGCGTCCGTCTGCCACCACGCCAGGGCCCAGAGCGCCAGCGCCGCCGACGCCGGATCGCCGATGTAGTTCAGCCAGATGTTGTTCTCGTTCAGCCGCGCCAGGTGCACCTGGAGCACCGTCTCCGCCAGGAGCAGCGCGCTCCACGCCAGGATCCAGGCCCGCGGCCCCCGGCGCAGGCCCTGGAAGATCGCCGCCGCGGCGAGCGGGAACGTGGCCGCCACGGAGTTCGCCACGAGCAGGGGCGGCGCCTTCACCGCGTCAGCCCGTTCGGGGCGCTGCAGAAGGGAGGGCACGGCCAGGCGTTCTCCAGCACGAGCCCCGCCGTCAGGTCCGCGCCGCCGGCGTCCACGCCCACCAGGACCAGGCTGGGCGTCCCGTCCGCCGCCCGGCCGTGATAGATGCGCAGCGCCGCGCATCCGGGCTGCCCGAGCAGCGCCAGGACCTGATCGGCGTGGAAGGCGCCGGCGGTCACGGCCGACACCTTGGCCTCGCGATACCGCCGGGTGTGGGCCGCGGCGTCGGCGAGCGTGACGGCGTGGTCGCGGGGTGGAAGAGCCATCGGGAGACTCCCGGGTCAGAGGCGCTCCTAGTCTCGGCCCTCAGGGGTTCCAGCGAAAGACTATAGGATCCCATAGTCCGGCCGCCGGCGGCGGGACTATAGGATCTTATAGACTTTTCCCGCCACCGCGCCCCGCGCATACTGGCGGGCATGATGCTGGAGTTCCGTACGGCCGGGCGCCATCGCGTCATCGCCATCGGCGGCACGCAGCTCGCGTCGCTGCGCGACTGGCTGGCCGCGCTCGACCTCGGCATCCTGAAGGCGCGGGAAGGCGGCGCCGGGGCGTTGCTGCTCGACTTCCGGACCCAGGGCTTCACGCCCAGCGCGCGGGAGGCCAACGCGATCGTCTCCACGCTGGTCGCGCTGTGCGCGGAGCGCGTGCCCCCGGTGGCGATCCTCACCAACGCCGGGGCGCAGTACGGCGGCGCGCGCATGCTGTGCACCTTGGGAGAGCTCCGGACTTGCCGCGCGGCCGCCTTCCGCGTCGAGGCCGAGGCGTGGCGCTGGCTCGAAGACCAGATGGAGGGCCACCCGGCCGAGCCGGCGCCGATCGCGCTCGAGGTGTAGCCGCCCCCTCCGGCAGCCCGCCGCTCCCCGGCGTCAGCGGTCCGCCTTCCAGGCGATCCGCCACGCCACGCGGCCGCTGCGGGCCGCCGCGAGCCGCACCACCCGCAGCGCTCCCCGGCGCGCCGTCCCGAGGACCGTGGCGCCGCTCGCGGCGGCGCCCGCGAACCGGAATCCCGCGGGCTCCGTGACATAGAGCGTGTAGGGGTCGCCGCCCACCACCTCGCTGGTGCCCCGCAGCGTGTCGGCGTTCCAGCCCACGTAGCCCAGGTCCACCCCGCCGCAGGTCACGTGGCGGCTGGTGGCCACGAGCTGGGGGTGCGGCTGGCGGGCGCGAATGCAGAAGTCCTGCACGCGGTACCGCGGATCCACCGGCCCGGGCGCGAATGCGCGCCGGAACGCGCCCAGGAAGTGCCGGGTCCAGAACTCGAACACCAGGTAGGTGCTGTCCGGGGCGAGGCCGAGGTCCGCGAACCGGATGGGCGCCGCGGGCCCGCCCGCGCGCGCCAGCACCGTCCAGCGCCCGAAGGGCCGCGCGATATCGAGCTGGTAGAGCCACGCCTCGAGCCGCTGGTCCGCGTCGAAGGGCCGCGGCCCCGAGCCGCTCAGCGCCGCGCCCGCCTCGGCGATCCGGCTGGAGCGCGCAGGGTCCACGTCGTAGAGCTGCTCCGGCACGGTGAACAGCACGGGCGCCGCGCGGCGCGCGAGCTCGACGCGGGACGTGCGGTAGACCTCGGGCGGATCCGTCAGCATGAGCACCGAGCCGGTCAGCGAGGCGAGCGTGACCGCGCGGTAGGCGTCGGGCGCGGTGAGCCGGATGTGATCGGGGTCGTTCCGCCACACCACGTTGTTGAAGGAGTTGTACTCGGCGAACCCGCCGTACCCGAAGCCGTCGGTGCCCACCCGCACCCCGTCCAGCAGCCCGATCAGCTCGGGCCGGATGCCCCAGCAGCCCAGCAGGTAGGCGCCCGGTCCGACGGCGCGGCGGATCGCCGCGACGACGCCCCGGTACACGGCCGCGCGGTCCTGGCCGCGCTTCCGGAACACGTCCGCGTAGCTGTTGTAGCCCTCGTAGCGCAGGTGGCGCAGCGCGTCGAGCTTGAAGTACCGCCACCCCTCCCGCGCGAGCGTGTCGTACACCGGCAGCACCAGATCGCGCAGCGTCGCCGGGTTCGCCCCGTCCATCACGTACCCGACCCAGTTGCCCCAGGCGGGCCCGCCCTCCGGCGCGGGCAGGAAGTATTGCGGGTGCGCCCACGCGAAGGCGCTGTCCTGGAACGACACGTTGGTCCAGATGCCCGGCACGAGCCCGCGCTCCGCGATGTCGCGGCTGAGCGCGGCGAGCCCGGAGGGGAACTTCGCGTTGGGGTGCAGCCAGTCGTCGGGCGGCCCCACGGGCTGCCGCTCGTAGCCGTCGTCGAGCTGCAGGTACCGGTAGCCCCACGGCAGCAGCGCGGTGGCCATCACGTCGGCGGTGCGGCGGATGTCCGCCTCCGTCACCCGGTCGAAGAAGGCGAACCACGACGACCACCCCGCGACCGAGCCCGGCCACACCCGGTAGGTCCAGGGACGGAACTCGGCCAGCCCGCGATGCCGCTGGTAGTAACGCGGCTGGAAGCGGAGCGCGATCTCCCCGCCCGAGGCCTCGATCCTGAAGCGGGTGCCCCGCGCGCTGTCGGCCAGCGGGGTCACGGTGGCGCGCGCGGGGAAGTCCACCGACAGCGCCCAGTCCTCTCCCCGGTCATAGACGGCGCGGTCGAGGAGATTGTCCGCGAGCCCGACGGCGTTGCGGACGATGCGCGGGGCCTCGGGCCGCGGCTCGATCTCGCAGGGAAACCCCTCCGCGCTCGCCCGGACGACACCGGTGAGCCGCAGCGGCGCCGGTCCCGTCGCCGTCCACTTCAGCACCTGGGTGACCGCCCCGCCGCTCGTGTCCACGAGCGAGCGGAACTGCGCCGCCCGCGCCGCGGAGTCGAGCGTGCCGTCGAACAGGGTGGCCCCGTCGTAGGTGAGGATCACCCGGTCTCCGGCGCGGGTCACCGTCGCCGGCGCGTCGGAGGGCGGGCCGGGCGCCTGCGCGCGGGCGGCGGCCGGCGCGGGCAGCGCGAGCGCGGCCACGACCGGCAGCCACCGCGTCCAGTCCCGCCCCGCCGGGTGGCGGGGAGGACGTGCTCCGATTGTCCGCCTGGTCATGCGCCTCCTCTCACGCTCCGGCGCGAACA
>JAJYLI010000222.1 GCA_021787855.1 bacterium
GGCTGCGTGGACGACTTCCCTTCCACGATCAGCCTCACCGTGTACCGGCCCGGCAGCACCCACACGCCGCGCGGATCGAGCGGCGTGTTGTGCACGACGGCCTGCATCGGATAGCCGCGGTGCGACGCCGGCGGGGGCGCGTACCGCAGGTCCCATATGAAGCGGTGCGAGCCCGGCGTCGCCTTGAGCGGCTGCCACGGCCGCGCCCAGTAGAGCGGCTCATCGGCGGAGGAGTCGAGCGGCACCGGCTTGTCGTCGCTGGAGTAGCGGCGCACCAGGTGCCCGCTCGCGTCCAGGACTTCCAGCGTCACCGGCCCGCTCACACCCGCCGGCAGCCAGTACTGCAGGATCGCGCCGTCGGGCGGGTTCGCTCCCGCGGGCTCCTCGGGAGGCAGCGGGGTATCGGTCCACCGGTCCCAGCGGACGCGGTACGTCGGCTCTGGGGGGTACAGGTGCGCCGCCGGCCAGGCGGGATCCACCTGCGCCGCGGCGAGCTCGCCGCTCCGCACCGCGCGCGCGATGTCGCGCAGCGGCTCGACGTCGTCCAGGATCCAGAAGCCGCGGCCGTGGGTGCCGGCCACCAGGTCGGCCTGGTGGATCCACAGGTCGCGCACGCTGGTGGGCGGCAGGTTCATCTGGAGCGGCTGCCAGGCGTCGCCGTCGTCGAAGCTCACGAACACGCCCAGCTCGGTCGCGGCGTACAGCAGGCCCGGCTGCGCCGGGTCCTCGCGCACCGCGTTGACCACCGCGCCCTCCGGCAGGCCGGAGACGATCTCCGTCCAGGTCTTCCCGCCGTCCCGCGTGCGGTAGATGTGCGGCGCCAGATCGTCCAGCCGGAAGCGATTGATCGCGGCGTACGCCTCCAGCGTGTCGGTGTGGCTCGCCTCGATCAGGCTCACCTTGCTCCACGGCGTCAGCGCCGCGGGCGTGACGTTCTTCCACTGCGCGCCGTCGTCGTGCGTCACCCAGATCAGCCCGTCGTCGGTGCCCGCCCACAGCAGGTTCGCCCGCCGGTAGCTCGGCCCGATCGCATAGACCACGCCGCGATGCCGCCCGTGCTCCGCGTCCACCGCGGCGAACGGGCCGAGGTCCGCGGCGGCCACCGCGGAATCCGCGGGCCGCGTCAGATCGGGGCTGATCACCCGCCAGCTCGAGCCGCCGTTGGTCGTCTCGAACACGACATTGCCGGCGTAGTAGAGGCGCCGCGGGTCCACCGGGCTGAACAGCAGCGGCTCGGTGCGGACGAACCGCCAGTGCACGCCCTGGGGCGCGATGGGCGCCACGCGCTGCACGTCGCCCGTCGTCATGTCGTAGCGGCTCACCCGCCCGCCGTAGATCAGGTTCGGGTGCAGCGGGTCGGGCGCGATGTAGCCGTACTCCTCGGCGCCCACCGGATGCCAGTCGGCGAAGGTGATGTCGCCGTCGTTGCCGCGGGAGAGCACCCACGCCGAGCCGCTCTCCTGCTGGCCGCCATAGACGCGGTAGGGGAAGCGGTCGTCGGTGATCACGTGGTAGAACTGCGCGGTGGGCTGGTTGTACCAGCTGGACCAGGTGGCGCCGCCGTTGACGCTGACCGCGGCGCCCTGGTCGCCGGCGAGGATCATCGTCCCGGGATCATTGGGGCCGATCCAGATCCGGTGCGGGTCGTCGCCGCCGGGCGCGCCCTTGAAGCCCACGAAGTGCGCGCCGCCGTCGGTGCTCTTCCACGACGAGATGTTCACCACGTACACCACGTCGGCGTCTTTCGGGTCCACCTTGACTTCGCTGAAGTCGCCGTCGCGACCCCACAGCCGCTCGTCGGGGTTCTCCAGCTTCCAGGTGGCGCCGCCGTCGTCGCTCCGGTACAGGCCGCCGCGCTTCCGGGCCGGGGCGATGGCGTACATGCGCCGCGGATCGCTCTGGCTGGTGCCCAGGCCGATGCGGCCCACGCCGTCGGTCGAGTCGGGCAGCCCCGTGCCGAAGCGCGCCCAGGTCACGCCGCCGTCGGTCGAGCGGTACACGCCGTCGTGCGAGGTCAGCTCGAGCGAGGCCGCGTCGGCCGTCTCCCACGGCGTCTGCCGCGCGGCCCACAGCACGGCGAACACGGTGTCGGCGCCGGCCGGGTCGTACACGAGGTCGATCGCGCCGGTGTTCTCGTCCCGGTAGAGCGTCTTCGCCCAGGTGCGGCCGCCGTCGGTGGAGCGGAACACGCCGCGCGTGGCGTTCGGGCCGTAGGGATGGCCCAGGACCGCGACCATCACCGTGTTCGCATCGCGCGGGTCCACCACGATCTGGGCGATCTGCTGCGCGCCGTCGAGGCCCAGGTGCGTCCAGGTGCGGCCCGCGTCGGTGGACTTCCACATCCCGTCGCCGACGGAGAGGTCGGGCCGCTGCAGGCCCTCGCCGCTGCCGACGTAGATCACGTCCGGATCGCTCGGCGCGACGGCGATGGCACCGACGGACTGCGTGGGCTCGCGATCGAAGATGGGCCGCCAGGTGCGCGCGTAGTCGTCGGTCTCCCACACGCCGCCGTTGACCACGCCGATGTAGAACACGCCCGGGCGCTGCGGCACGCCCACGGCCGCGACGGTCCGGCCGCCCCGGTAGGGGCCGATGGAGCGCCAGTGGAGGGCGCCGGCGTAGAGGCCCGGGTAGGGAATCTGGGCGCGAGCCGGCGGCGGAGAGGCGAGAAGGATCAGGGCGCCGACGAAGACCGCGGGCAGGCTGTGGGGCGCAGGGTGTGGCGCGCGAGAGGCCGGGTGCACGGTGTGGGGTGTGGGGCGACGGATGCGCACGGCAGGCTCCGGTTGGCGACGGGACGCGCGCAAGTTGCACGCGAGGCGCCCCCGCCCGCAACCGAACGCCGGCGGTGTACCTTCAGGCGTGCGACCACACCTGCCAGGCTGCGCCGGGGCCCTGCTCCTTCTGGCCACGGCCATCCGCGCCGGCGCGCAGCCGCTCGCGCCCCTGCCCTTCCGGCGCGGCGAGATCGCCATCCACGTGCGCGTGCACCCGTTCCCGGACTTCACCGCCCGCGTCGCCGCGGAGAGCGCGGCGTTCACCGGCGACTCCCTGGCCGCGGCGCGCGGATTCGCCGTCGCGCGCGTGGCCGGCATCCACACCGGCATCGGGCTGCTGGACGGCCGCGTGCGGCGCAC
>JAJYLI010000061.1 GCA_021787855.1 bacterium
GCCCTGCCGGAAGAGATGCTCCCGCCCACGGGCCCGAACTACGTGCTGCGCGTCCGCGGCGACTCGATGATTGACGAGCAGATCAAGGACGGCGACTTCGTCATCGTGCACGGCCGGAACGCCGCGCGCAACGGCGAGATGGTGATCGCGCTGCTGCAGGGTACCCACGCGACGGTGAAGAAGTACTACCGGGAGAAGAGCGGCTGGGTCCGGCTGCAGCCCGCCAACCCGGCCGTGGAGCCGATCTTCGCGCACGAGGACGACGTGGTGATCCAGGGCGTGGTGGTCGGGGTGATCCGCAAGTACTAGCCCGCGCCCTCGCGCGCCGCTAGGTTTTTCGATCATGGCGGTGCGGCCGACCCTCCTGGTCCTGCAGTACGACGGCGGGGCCTACGCGGGATGGCAGCGCCAGCCGGCGACCCGGACGATCCAAGGCGAAATCGAGGCGGTGGTGGCGCGACTGCTGGGCCGGCGTGTGCCGGTCGTGGGCGCGGGGCGGACGGACGCGGGCGTCCACGCCGTGGGACAGGCGGCCGCCGTCCAGTTCCCGGAGCGATGGTCCTGCGCGGAGGCGGTGCGGGCGATGAACGCGCTGCTGCCGCCGGACATCTGGGTGGTGGCGGCGCGGCGGATGGCGCCCGGCTTCAACCCGCGGCGGGACGCGGTGGAGCGCACCTACTGCTATCGCGTGGGGACGGACCGGGGCGCCCGCTCGCCGTTCCGCGGCCGGCACGAGTGGGCGGTGGGCCCCCTGGCGGAGGGGCGGCTGGCGACCGCCGCGGCCGCCCTGCCCGGCACGCACAGCTTCGTCGCCCTCTCGGCCAAGGGGCCGGACCTGGCGCGGCACCGCTGCCGGGTGCTGGAGGCGCAGTGGCTGCGGCGCGAGGACGCTCCCGGCTACGAGTTCTGGATCACGGGCGACCGGTTCCTGCGCCACATGGTGCGTTTCCTGGTGGGCCTGATGGTGGAGATCGCGCGCGGCCGCCGTCCGGAGGGCGACCTCGGGCGGCTCCTGGCCGCGGCCGACAACGGGGAGGCCTCGCCTCCGGCGCCGCCGCACGGGCTGACGCTCGTGGGCGTGCGCTACCCCCGCCACCTCTACGCCCGAGCCTCGTGACCATGCGCCGGTGCGCCGTCGCCGCCCTTGCCGTCCGGGAGAACGGGCCGCCGGTCGCGGCCGTGCTGGCCCTGGGGCTCGCCGCGCTGGCGGCCGCGCCGCTGCGGGCGCAGCAGCGCACGGTGGACGCCGAGCGGCACTCCATCATCAGCGTGGCCGCCGCGCGCGTGGCGCCGGCCGTGGTGAGCGTCAACGTGGTCCGGCGCGAGCGCGCCCTGCCCCGCACCCCGTTCGACCTGTTCTTCCTGCCCCCCGGCTCCGAGCAGATCGTCCAGGGGCTGGGCTCGGGGTTCATCGTCTCGGGCGACGGCATGATCATCACCAACCAGCACGTCGTGGCGGGCGCCGACTCCATCGTGGTCACGCTGCGGGACGGCCGCACCTTCCCGGCGCGGCTGCTGGGCGCCGACGCGCGCACCGATGTCGCGGTGCTCAAGATCCACGGCTCGGGCTTCCCCGTCGCGCCGCTGGGCCGCAGCACCGCGCTGGACATCGGCGACTGGGTGGTGGCCATCGGCAACCCGTACGGTTACCTGCTGGGCAACAGCGAGCCCTCGGTCACCGCGGGGGTCGTGAGCGCCCTGGGGCGCTCCGTGCTGCCCTCCGGCGACGAGTCCGGGCTGTACGTGGACATGATCCAGACCGACGCGGCGATCAACCCTGGCAACTCCGGCGGGCCGCTGGTCAACGTCGCGGGCCAGGTGGTGGGGGTGAACTCGTTCATCCTGTCGCAGTCGGGGGGGAACGTGGGGCTGGGTTTCGCGATCCCCATCGAGCGGGCCATGCGCATCGCGCGGGACCTGCGGGAGTACGGCCGGGTGCGGCGCGGCTGGACCGGGATCGCGATTGACGAGCCCGGCCCCACCTCCGAGGCGTGGCGGCGACAGCCCGGGGTCGTGGTGGCGCGGGTGGCGCCGGGGAGCCCGGCGGCGACGAGCGGCGTGCTGGTGGGCGATACGATCACCCGGGTCGGCGACCATCCCGTGCACAACTTCCTCGACTGGGAGGGCGCGCAGCTCGTGCTGGAGGTGGGCGACAGCCTGCACCTGGCGCTGCGGCGCGACGGCGCCTACCGGTTCGTGGCGGTGCCGGCGGTGGAGCCGCCGTCGGAGCTGGCGCCCCGCGTGGCCGTGGACGGGCTCCAGCTCATCACGGTGACGCCCGCCATCCAGGCCGAGAAGAACCTCCCCACCGGCCAGGGCGCGCTGGTGGTCGTCGCCAGCCCGGCGGCGCGCCAGGGGATGGGGCTCGGCCCGGGCGACGTGATCGTGAACGTGAACAACGCGGACATCACGACCGCCGAACAGGCGAAGCAGTTGCTCCAGTACTACCAGAGCCACGGAGGCGTCCGGCTGGTGTACCAGCGCGGGGGCGCCACCGGCTTCTCCGCGTTCTGAGGATGACATGAGCGACACCGACCGCTGGGGCTCGCCGCTGGCCACGCGCTACGCGTCCGCGCCCATGCAGCGGCTGTGGGGCGAGGCGATGCGGGTGGGGCTGTGGCGCCGGCTGTGGATCGCCCTGGCCGAGGCCGAGCGGGAGCTGGGGCTCGACATCCCGGCCGCGGCGCTGGAGGAGATGCGCGCCCACGTGGACGACGTGGACTTCGCGCGGGCGGCCGAGTACGAGCGGCGGTTCCGCCACGACGTGATGGCCCACGTGCACGCGTTCGGCGACGTCGCGCCCGCGGCGCGGCCGTTCCTGCACCTGGGCGCGACCTCCGCGTTCGTCACCGACAACGCGGACCTGCTGGTGATGCGCGAGGCGCTGGGCCTGCTGGAAGCGCGCCTGGGGGTGGTGCTCCAGGCGCTGCGCGACGTGGCCAGCCGGTACCGCGACCTGCCGACGCTGGCGTTCACCCACCTCCAGCCGGCCCAGCTCACCACGGTCGGCAAGCGGGCGGCGCTGTGGATGCAGGGCTTCGTGGCGGACCTCGAGGAGGTGCGGCACCGCGCCGCCACGCTGGCGTGCCTCGGCTGCAAGGGGACCACCGGGACCCAGGCGTCGTTCCTCGATCTGTTCGGCGGGGACCACGACAAGGTGCGCCGGCTGGACCGGCTGGTGGCCGAGAAGCTCGGCTTCCCGCGCGTGGTGCCGATCAGCGGCCAGACGTACCCGCGCAAGACGGACGCCCAGGTGCTGTCCACCCTGGCGGGCATCGCCCAGTCGGCGTCCAAGTTCGCCGCGGACCTCCGGCTCCTCCAGCACCTGGGCGAGGTGCTCGAGCCTTTCGAGGCGGAGCAGGTGGGCTCCTCCGCCATGGCCTACAAGCGCAACCCGATGCGGGCCGAGCGGATCGTCTCGCTGGCGCGCTACGCCATGCACCTCCCCGCGAACGCGGCGGAGACGGCGGCGCAGCAGTGGTTCGAGCGCACCCTGGACGACAGCGCCAACCGCCGGCTGGTGCTGCCCGAGGCGTTCCTGGCCGCCGACGCGGTGCTGGTGCTGACGGCGGACGTGGTGCGGGGTCTGGAGGTGCGGGAGGCGGTCATCGCCCGCCACGTGGCGCGCGAGCTGCCGTTCATGGCCACGGAGCGCTGCCTGATGCTGGGGGTGCGGGCGGGCGGCGACCGTCAGGCGCTGCACGAGGTGATCCGGCGTCACAGCCTGGCCGTGGCGCGCGACGTGGCCGAGCGGGACGCCCCCAACGATCTGCTGGAGCGCCTGGCCGCGGACCCCGCCTTCCGCGGCGTACCCGTGGCGGCGATGGCCGCGGGGCTCGGCGCGCGCGAGTTCGTCGGGCGGGCCCCGGAGCAGGTGGACGAGTACCTGCGCGACGTAGTGGACCCCTTGCTGGCGGGCGTGCCGGAGGCGCCGCCCGCGGAGGTACGCGTGTGACCGTGATAGCGAGGCGGCTTCGGCCGGAGTGCGGGCGGCGCGGACGCGGTGTCGGGCGCAAGGCGGTGCCCGGGGAGGCGCCGTGACCGGCCGCGGCGAGCTTCCCTTCCCGCTCGAGCGCCGGGGCAAGGTGCGCGAGGTGTACCGGATTGATCCCCAGCGGCTGCTGCTCGTGGCCAGCGACCGGATCAGTGCCTTCGACTTCGTCCTCGACCAGCCGGTGCCGCACAAAGGGGCCGTGCTGACCCAGCTCAGCGCCTTCTGGTTCGACCGGCTGGCCGCCGCCGAGCCGCACCACTGCCTGGCGGCGGACGCGGACGCCATCGTTGCCGCGGCGCCGGAGCTGGCGGGGCACCGCGCGGCCATCGCGGGCCGCGCCATGCTGGTGCGCCGCACCCGGCCGGTGCCGTTCGAGTGCGTCGTGCGCGGCTACCTGTCGGGGTCGGCGTGGAAGGAGTACCACGCGAGCGGCACACTGGCGGGCGAGCCGCTGCCCGCGGGGCTCACCGAGTCCGCGCAGCTGCCCGAGCCCATCTTCTCGCCGGCCACCAAGGCCGAGGTCGGGCACGACGAGAACGTCACGTTCGAGCACGTCGCGGCGGCGCTGGGGCCGGCGCTGGCCGCCCAGCTCCGGGACCGCTCGCTGGCTCTGTACGCGGAGGCGCGGCGCTTCGCGGCGGCCCGCGGCGTCATCATCGCCGACACCAAGTTCGAGTTCGGCACCACGCCGGACGGGCGGCTGCTCCTGATTGACGAGGTGCTGACGCCCGACTCCTCCCGCTTCTGGCCCGCGGACGGCTACGGCCCCGGGCGGCCGCAGCCCAGCTTCGACAAGCAGCCGGTGCGCGACTACCTGGAGGGGCTGCGCCGGCAGGGACGGTGGAACGGCGAGGCGCCGGCGCCCCCGCTCCCGGCGGAGGTGGTGACCGCCACCAGCGAGCGGTACCGGGACATCTACCGGCGGCTGGCGGGCCAGCCCCTCGCCGGGGCGTGACGGCCATGAAGCTGGCGCCCGAAGCCTGGCCGTTCATCCGCGTCGCCCTGGCGCTGGACATCGCGCTGGCCGTGGTGTGGTACGCCTGGCCCGCGGCCGCGGTGGCCGTACCCCTCGCGCTGGCCCTGCTGCTCACGGTGTGGGTGGCGGCGTTCTTCCGCGATCCCGGGCGGACCGGCCCCCGCGGCGAGCGCCTGGTCGTCGCGCCCGCCGACGGGCGGGTCTGCGGCATCGCCCGGGTGGAAGAGCCGTTGTATCTTCACACGCAGGCGATCCGCGTCTCCATCTTCATGAGCGTGTTCGACGTGCACGTAAACCGCTACCCGGTGTCCGGCGAGATCGAAGTGGCCCACTACAACCCCGGGCAGTTCACCGTGGCCAGCCACGACAAGGCGTCCCTGGTGAACGAGCAGGCGTCGCTGGGTATCCGGGGGCCGCGCGGCGAGGTGCTGGTGCGGCAGATCGCGGGGAGCATCGCGCGCCGGATCGTCACCGACGGCGGCCCCGGCGACCGGGCGGTCCAGGGCGAGCGCCTGGGCATGATCCGCTTCGGCTCGCGGGTGGACCTGTTCCTGCGCCCGGAGGCCGTGGTGAAAGTGGCGATGCACCAGAAAGTGCGCGCGGGCCTGACCGTGGTCGCGGAGTACCCCTCGTGACGGGGCCCGCCCCGCGCGCGCGGGCGCACGGCATGCGCCGGGCCATCGTCATCCTCCCCAGCGCGTTCACCTCGGGCAACCTGTTCTTCGGCCTGTGGTCCATCGTCGAATCGTCGCGCGGCAACTACCTGCACGCCGCCTGGTTCGTGGTGGTGGCCGCGATCCTCGACCTCCTGGACGGCCGGGTGGCGCGGCTGGCCCGCAGCGGCACCTCGTTCGGCGCGGAGATGGACTCCCTGGTGGACGTGATCTCCTTCGGGGTCGCGCCGTCGCTGCTGCTGTTCTTCTGGCAGTTCCAGGGGCGGGAGTGGGCCTGGCTGCTGTCCTTCGCGTTCGTGCTGGGCGCGACGCTGCGCCTGGCCCGGTTCAACGTCGTCCAGGCGGGGCGCGCCAAGACCCATTTCATCGGCCTGTCGTCCCCCGTCGCGGGCATCACCCTGGCGTCGCTGTATCCGTTCACGCAGACCGCCTTCTTCAAGCTGCGACTCGGCTTCCTGCCCCTGCCCCTGCTGGTGGTGCTGCTCACCATCGGGCTCACCCTGCTGATGGTGAGCCAGGTTCCCTATCCGGTGGTGCCGCGCGTGGGGCTGCGGACCTGGCGGGGCCGCGGCGGGCTGCTCCTGACCCTGGCCGCGCTGGCGGGCGCGCTCTATTTCCCCGAGTACTTCTTCTTCCCCGCCTGCCTCGCCCTGATCCTCTTCGGGTTGCTGCGGGCGGTGTTCCTCGGGCTGCTGGACCGGCTGCCGGAGCGCGACCCGCTGCGCGACGACGAGGAGGAGCCGGAGCGGCCGGTGGACTACGAGCTGGGCCCGGGCCGCATGCCGCTGCGCCTGGGCGGGGGGCCGGCGGGGGCCGCGCACCACCGGCGCCACCCGCCGGGCCCCTCGCGCTCGAGCGGGGCGGGGTCGTGAGGCGGTTCCGCGCCCGGGTGCGGGTGATGCCCCGCCCCTCGCTGCTGGATCCCCAGGGCCAGGCGGTGGCCCACGCGCTGGGGGAGCTGGGCTTCCGCGGCGTCGCCGCGGTGCGGGTCGGCCGCACGGTCGAGCTGACGCTCGAGGCGGAGTCCGCCGAGGCGGCGCGCGAGGGGGCGCTGGCGATGTGCGGGCGGCTCCTGGCCAACCCGGTCACCGAGGATTTCGCGCTCGACGCCGTGGAGCCCGCGTGAAGTTCGCGGTGGTGCGCTTCCCCGGCTCCAACTGCGACGCCGACGCGTTCGCCGCCGCCGAGGCGGCCGGCGCCGCCGCGACCTACGTGTGGCACCGCTCGACCGACCTGGAGGGCGCCGACGTCGTGGTGCTGCCCGGAGGCTTCTCCTACGGCGACTACCTGCGGGCGGGCGCGATCGCCCGGTTCTCGCCGGTGCTGCGGGCGGTGGCCGCGCACGCGGCGGCGGGCCGGCCGGTGCTCGGCATCTGCAACGGCTTCCAGGTGCTGTGCGAGGCCGGACTCCTGCCCGGGGCGCTGGTGCGCAACGCCGGGCTGGCCTTCGTCTGCCGCCAGGTCGCGGTGCGGGTCGAAACCGACGCGACGCCCTTCACCGCGCGCTACCGGCCGGGGCAGGTGCTGCGCATGCCGGTCGCCCACGGCGAGGGCCGGTACGTCGCCGACGAGGCGACCCTGGACCGGCTGGAGCGCGAGGACCGCGTCGTGTTCCGCTACGCGGGGGACAATCCCAACGGCGCCATGCGCGACATCGCGGGCATCACGAACGAGGGGCGGAACGTCGTCGGCCTGATGCCGCACCCGGAGCGCGCGGTCGAAGCCGCGCTGGGCTCCGACGACGGCGCCGCCGTGTTCGCCATGGCGGCGGTCGCCGCCGGAGTTTAGGAGGCAACCATGACACGTCGAGCCTGCTGGTGGGCCCTCGGGGCCCTCGTCGTCCTCAGCGCCGCTCCCCCTCCCCCGCTCGCGGCCCAGGACACCATCGCGCCCGTCAAAGGCGCGCATCCCGCGCCCCCGGCCCCGGCGGCCGCGCCGGCCCGCCCGGCCCCCGCCGCGGCGCCGGCCGCTCCCGCGTCGGACACCGGCAGCGGCGTCCGGCCGGGCATGAGCGAGGCCCAGGTGGAAGCGCGGTGGGGGCCGCCGGCGGCGGTGCGCCGGCTGAACGACTGGACCTACCTGTTCTACCGCAACGGGCGCGAGCGGGACGTGGGCTACTACGACACCGTGTTCCTCCAGAACGACCAGGTGGTGGACGCGATCGTGCGCTCCCCCGAGCACGTGTACCTGGGCGTGAGCAGCTCGCCCGAGGGCGTCGTGTCGGTGCCGCCGGGCGCGGCGCCGCCCGACTCCGCGGCCGGCGTGACGGGCGTGACGGTCAAGCCCGGCCGGTGAGCGCGAGGGCGCGCGAGGGCGACCCGCCGCTTACCCCGGAGCTGGTCCGCCGGCACGGGCTCACCGCGGACGAGCTGGAGCGCATCCGCGGCATCCTGGGCCGCGATCCGACCTACGTCGAGCTGGGCATCTTCTCCGCGCTGTGGAGCGAGCACTGCGCGTACAAGCACTCCCGGCCCGTACTGAAGTCCTTCCCCACCGACGGCCCGCAGGTCCTCCAGGGCCCCGGCGAGAACGCCGGGGTCCTGCGGCTCGGGCACGGCTGGGCCGTCGTCTTCAAGATGGAATCGCACAACCATCCCTCCGCGGTCGAGCCCTACCAGGGCGCGGCCACGGGGGTGGGCGGCATCCTGCGCGACATCTTCACCATGGGGGCGCGCCCCGTGGCCCTGCTCGATTCGCTCCGCTTCGGCCCGCTGGAGCGGGAGCGGCCGCGCTACCTGATGCGCGGCGTGGTGCGCGGCATCGGCGACTACGGCAACTGTGTCGGGGTTCCCACCGTCGGCGGCGACGTGGCGTTCGACGACGCCTACGAGGGCAACCCGCTGGTCAACGCCATGTGCGTGGGGCTGGTGCGCGAGGACGAGCTGATCCGCGCCCGCGCCGCCGGCCCGGGCAACCCCGTGATGGTGGTGGGCTCCCGGACCGGGCGGGACGGCATCCACGGCGCGTCGTTCGCCTCGGCCGAGCTGTCGGCGCAGAGCGAGTCGCGGCGGCCGCAGGTGCAGGTCGGCGACCCGTTCACCGAGAAGCTGCTGATCGAGGCGTCGCTGGAGCTGATTGGCTCGGGCCATATCGTCGCCATCCAGGACATGGGGGCCGCGGGGCTCACCAGCAGCGCGGCGGAGATGGCGGCGCGCGGCGGCGTGGGCGTGGACCTGGACGCCCGGGCGGTGCCGGTGCGCGAGACGGAGATGACGCCGTACGAGGTGCTGCTGTCCGAATCGCAGGAGCGGATGCTGGTGGTGGCGCGCCGGGGCCGGGAGCGGGAGGTGGAGGCCATCTGCCGCACCTGGGAGCTCACGGCGACGGCGATCGGGCGCGTGACCGACGACGGCGTGTTCCGGGTGCGCTGGGGCGACGAGGTGGTGGCCGAGATCCCCGGGCGGGATCTGGTGGAGCGCGCGCCCGTCTATGCGCCGGCGGCGCGGGAAAGCCCGGCCATCGCGCGGCTGCGCGAGCGGGCCCTGCCCGCCGGCGCGGGCCCGGGCCAGGACCTCGGAGCCGCGCTGGAGCGGCTGCTGGACCTGCCCACGATCGCGTCCAAGCGGTGGGTGTACGAGCAGTACGACACGTCGGTGCAGACCAGTACCGTGATGGGGCCGGGCGGCGACGCCGCGGTGCTGCGCGTGCGGGGCACGCCGCTGGGGCTGGCCGTCACCAGCGGCGGCAGCGGCCGCTACGTCTGGCTCGACCCCTACGAGGGCGGGAAGGCGGCGGTGGCGGAGGCCGCGCGCAACATCGCCGTCACGGGGGCGCGCCCCCTGGGCATCACCGACTGCCTCAACTTCGGCAACCCGGAGAAGCCGGAGGTGTTTTACCAGTTCCGGGAGGCGTGCCGCGGCATCGCGGACGCGTGCCGGGCCCTGGGCACCCCGGTGACGGGGGGCAACGTGTCGTTCTACAACGAAAGCCCCGCCGGCGCGGTGTACCCAACCCCGATGATCGGCATGGTGGGGGTCCTGCCGGACGTGAGCCGGCGCGTGGGCGCCGCGTTCCGCGCGCCGGGCGATGTGATCGTCTGCCTGGGACGCGTCCGGGGCGAGCTCGGGGGGTCGCAGTATCTTTCGCTGGTGACGGGTGAGGTGTTCGGGCGCCCGCCGCGCGTGGACCTGGAGGCGGCGCGCGCGCTGGTGGACTGCCTGGTGGAGGGAGCGGAGCGGGGCCTGCTGGCTTCCGCGCACGACGTCTCGGAGGGCGGCCTGGCCGTGGCGCTCGCGGAATGCGGGATGCTGGCGCCGGAGCCCCTGGGCTTCGACGCGGACCTCGGCGCCGTGGCGGGCGCGCCCCCCGACGCGCTCCCGGCCGCGGCGGTCCTGTTCGGCGAGGATCAGGGCGTCGCGGTGGTGAGCGTCGCTCCGGCGGCGGCGGCGGAGCTCGCGGCGGTCGCCGGCCGGCACGGGGTGCCGCTGGCCGCCATCGGCACCGTGGGCCGCCCGGGCGGCGCGGCGCGGCTGGCGGTGGGCGGGGAGCGGGTGGAGCGGCCGGTGGCGGCGCTCCGCCGCGGGTACGAGAACGGGCTGCCGCGGCGCCTGGATGGCGGCGCTGGCATGTCGCTTGCGCAAGGAGCTTAGGCTGGATGTGCGGGATCATCGGCGTATCGAATCACCCTGACGCGGCCCGGCTGGCCTACCTCGGGCTGTATGCGCTGCAGCACCGGGGCCAGGAAGCGGCGGGTATCGTCACGGTGGACGACGCCGGGGTGGTGCACACGCACCGCGGCATGGGCCTGGTCTCGGACGTGTTCTCCGAGGGCGTGCTGGACGTGTTCCACGGCGCCACCGCGGTCGGCCACACGCGCTACAGCACCGCCGGCTCGAGCGTGCTGGACAACGCCCAGCCGGTGCTGGTGCGGTTCCGCGGCGGGACGCTGGCGCTGGCGCACAACGGCAACCTCACCAACGCGGCGGAGCTGCGGCGCGAGCTGGAGGACCAGGGCGCCATCTTCTCCTCCACCGCGGACTCGGAGATCCTGGTCCACCTCATCGCCCGCTCGCGCGCGCCCGACCCCGAGGCGCAGATCCGCGACGCGTTGCAGCGGGTGGAGGGCGCCTACTCCCTGATCCTCACGGTGAACCGCCAGCTCTACGCGGTGGTGGACCCCCGCGGGTTCCGGCCGCTGCTGCTGGGCAAGGTGGGGCACGCGCCGGTGGTGGCCTCGGAGAGCTGCGCCCTCGACATCGTGGGCGCCCACACCGTCTGCGAGCTGGAGCCCGGCACGGTGCTGCGCATTGACGGCGAGACGATCGAGTACCTCGATCCCCTCCCCCCCAGGCCTCCCGCCCGCTGCGTGTTCGAGCTGGTGTACTTCTCGCGGCCCGACAGCTTCATCTTCGGCGAGAGCGTGGACCAGTTCCGCCGCGGTCTGGGGCGGCAGCTCGCCCGGGAGCACCCCGCGCCGGGCGCGGATTGCGTGTTCTCCGTGCCCGACTCGTCGAACTCCGCGGCGCTGGGCTTCTCGGAGGAGTCCGGCATCCCGCTGGAGCACGCCTTGATCCGCAACCACTACGTGGGCCGCACCTTCATCCATCCGGTGCAGGCCGGCCGGGACACCAAGGTGCGCATCAAGTACAACGCGGTGCGCGAGGTCCTGTCGGGCCGCAGCGTGGTGGTGGTGGACGACTCCATCGTCCGGGGCACGACCAGCCGCGGGCTGGTGGAGATGATCCGCCGCGCGGGCGCCCGCGAGGTGCACTTCCGCGTGGCTTCGGCGCCGATCACCCACCCCTGCTACTACGGCATTGATACGCCCGACCGCGCGGAGTTGATCGCGGCGACGCATTCCGTCGAGGAGATCCGCGCGCACCTGGGCGTGGACTCGCTCGGCTATCTCTCGCTCGAAGGCATGCTCCAGGCCGGGTCGCGCGACCCCGCGCGGCTCTGCCACGCCTGCTTCTCGGGCGACTATCCCACGCCCGTGCCTGCCGACGCCGCCAAGCTGCGGTTCGAGGCCGGGCGCGCACGTTCACCAAAGGGCCTCGCATGAGTCGCTACGTCTACGCCTTCGGTGCCGGCAAAGCCGACGGCACCGCCCAGATGAAGCAGGTGCTCGGCGGCAAGGGCGCCAACCTCGCGGAAATGACCAACCTCGGGATCCCGGTGCCGCCCGGCTTCACCATCAGCGCGGAGCTGTGCAACACCTACATCGCCAAGGGCACCTACCCCGCCGAGCTCAAGGGCGAGGTGGCGGGCGCCCTCAAGCGGGTCGAGGAGCTGATGGGCCGGAAGTTCGGCGCGGCCACCAGGCCGCTGCTGGTCTCGGTGCGCTCGGGCGCCGCGGTCTCCATGCCCGGGATGATGGACACCATCCTGAACCTCGGCATGAACGACGCCGTCGCCGCCGCGCTGGCCAAGGAGACCGGCAACCCGCAGTTCGCCTACGACGCCTACCGCCGGTTCGTGCAGATGTACGGCGACGTGGTGCTGGGGCTCAAGGGCAGCCGCAGCCCCTTCGAGCCGCTGCTGGACGCCAAGAAGAAGGCGCGGAAGGTCGAGCGGGACATTGACCTGCCGGCCGAGGACATGCAGGCGCTGGTGGGCGAGTACAAGGCCGCGCTGAAGAAGCTGCTGCCCTCCGGCTTCCCGGAGGACCCGCAGGCGCAGCTGTGGGGCGCGATCGAGGCGGTGTGGCGCTCGTGGATGGGCGACCGCGCGGTGGCCTACCGGCGCATCCACCGCGTGCCCGAGAACCTGGGCACCGCGGTCACCGTGATGTCCATGGTGTTCGGCAACTTCGGCGAGGACTCCGGCACCGGCGTCGCCTTCACCCGCGACCCCTCGACCGGCGAGCGGCGCTTCTTCGGCGAGTTCCTCGTGAACGCGCAGGGCGAGGACGTGGTGGCCGGCATCCGCACGCCCGAGGCGGTGGCGGTCATGGAGCGGCGCTTCCCCGCCGCCTACCGGCAGCTGGTGGACACCTACCAGCGGCTGGAGACGCACTACAAGGACATGCAGGACCTGGAGTTCACCGTCGAGAAGGGCAAGCTGTTCCTGCTGCAGACGCGGAACGGCAAGCGGACCGGCGCCGCCGCGGTGCGGGTGGCCGTCGAGATGGTGGACGAGGGACTGATCTCCGAGCAGGAGGCCGTGAACCGCGTCTCGCCGGACGCGCTCGACCAGCTGCTGCACCCCATGGTGGACCCGAAGGCCAAGGCCACGGTGCTGGCGACCGGGCTGCCGGCCTCGCCGGGCGCCGCGGCGGGCCAGGTGGTGTTCGAGGCCAAGGAAGCCTTCGCCTGGGCCAAGGAGGGCAAGGCGGTGGTGCTGGTGCGCGCCGAGACGAGCCCCGAGGACATCGAGGGCATGGCCGCGGCCAAGGGCATCCTCACCGCGCGCGGCGGCATGACCTCGCACGCGGCGGTGGTGGCCCGCGGCATGGGCAAGTGCTGCGTGGTGGGCGCCAAGGCGGTCGAGGTGGACGAGCACGCCGGTCTGTTCAGCGTGAACGGCCGCCAGGTCAAGCGCGGCGACTGGATCACCCTCGACGGCTCCACCGGCCGGGTGATAGACGGCAGGGTGCCGCTGGTGCAGCCCACCATGTCGGGGCACTTCGAGAAGTTCATGAAGTGGGCGGACAAGTTCCGGCGGCTCAAGGTGCGCACCAACGCCGACACCCCCACGGACGCCAAGCGCGCGCGGGAGTTCGGCGCCGAGGGCATCGGGCTCACCCGCACGGAGCACATGTTCTTCGACGCCAGCCGCATCGCGGCGATGCGGGAGATGATCGTGGCGCGCGACCTCGCGGGCCGGAAGAAGGCCCTGGCCAAGCTGCTGCCGATGCAGCGCGGCGACTTCGAGGGGATCTTCACCGCCATGGACGGGCTGCCGGTCACCATCCGGCTGCTGGACCCGCCGCTCCACGAGTTCCTGCCGCACGAGCGGGAGGAGGTCGAGGCCCTGGCCAAGACGATGGGCATCACCCCCGACGCGCTCGCGGCGGTGGTCGAGTCCCTGCGCGAGGCCAACCCGATGCTGGGCCACCGCGGCTGCCGCCTGGGGATCACCTACCCCGAGATCACCGAGATGCAGGCGCAGGCCATCTTCGAGGCCGCGGTGAACGTCGCCGCCAAGGGGGTGAAGGTCATCCCCGAGGTCATGGTCCCGCTGGTGGCCGCCGTCCCGGAGCTGAAGCACCAGGCGGACATCGTGCGCCGGGTGGCGGCGGAGGTGTTCGCCAGGGCGAAGCGCGAGGTCCCCTACCTGGTGGGGACGATGATCGAGCTGCCGCGCGCGGCCTTGACCGCCGACGAGATCGCCGAGGTGGCGGAGTTCTTCTCCTACGGCACCAACGACCTCACCCAGACCACCTTCGGGTTGTCGCGCGACGACGCCGGCCGCTTCCTGCCGGCCTACGTCGAGCAGGGCCTGCTGCCGGCCGACCCGTTCCAGATCCTCGATCAGCGGGGCGTGGGCAAGCTCGTGAAGCTCGGCATCGAGCTGGGCCGCGGCAAGCGCAAGGACCTCAAGGTCGGCATCTGTGGCGAGCACGGCGGCGAGCCGTCGAGCGTGGCCTTCTGCCACACCGTCGGCATGAACTACGTGTCGTGCTCCCCATTCCGGGTGCCGATCGCGCGGCTGGCCGCGGCGCAGGCCGCGCTGGCCGAGAAGGGCGTCGAGGACCGGACCGCGGCGACGGTCTAGCCTCGCGCGCGACCGACACGGCCGGAACGCGGCGGGCCGGGCCCCTCCGGGACCCGGCCCGCGCTGCGTCGGGGAGCCGTCCCCGCCCGGACCGACGCCCTGCCCCGCGGCGCCGGCGCTCCCTATCCGTTCATGGCCTTCATGGCCGCGCCCATGGCCAGGCCTCCGATGGCCGACATCACCAACAGCACCACCAGCCACTCCACGATCGCCGCGGTCCAGGCCGAGCCGGTCTTGGCCTTCCCCAGCACCTTGAGGCCGGTGGCGGCGATGGCGAGCTGCCAGATGGCCAGAGGGCCGATGCCCATCAGCAGGATGCGCAGGAATGGGGACAGGCTCGCGCTGCTCGGCATCAGCAGGTCCAGCCCGAAGGACACCTGCGCGTCCCACACCGACTGGATGGCCCCCACGCCGCGCATCCACAGCACGCCGAGCGCCAGGACCTGCTGGAGCACCGCGATGGGCCAGGCGAAGATGGCCACCGTCATCATCCTGGAGTACGTGGTCTCGCCGCCCACGACCGAGATCAGGACGTAGAAGATGCCGGCGGCGATGGCGGACAGAATGAGCACGGTCAGCGCGGTCCCCAGGACCCCGATCACCGCGGCGACGGCGCCGGGGCCGGCCGGCGCCGGCCGCCCGAGATGCTCGAACAACAGCGCGCGGGCGCGTTCCTGGAACGGCCGCTGCAGAAACTGCAGTGCGGCGAAGATCACGGTGACGATGATCCACGGCAGCCAGAACGTGGGGTGCTCGCGCTGCTCCTCGAACACCCTGGTCGGGGAGAACAGCACGCGCACCAGGCGGCCGAGATCGGTCAGCACGGGCGTGGGGGCCGGCGCGGGGGGCGCGGCGGCAGCAGGTGACTCCGGGGCGGTCATGCCGTCTCCAGGCGAGAGGTCGCCCCCAAGCTACGCGCCGTGGGAAAAAGCGAAAGGGCTCACCGCTGGAAGACGGGGGCCATGCCTGGCTTCATCGCGCCGGTGGAATACCATATCCCCCACGACGGGTAGTCGCCCACGCTCGCTTTCCACGGCTCGTCGTAGGCCTCGAAGTAGAACACCGGGACGCTCGAGCCCCGTGCCCACGTCTCCACCGCCTTCAAGTACGCCGCCGCGTTCTCCAACGAAGGAACGGCGGCGCCGACG
>JAJYLI010000223.1 GCA_021787855.1 bacterium
GGCGAGCTACGACGCGCGCTACGCCGCGTACGGCGACACCTCGGTCACGAACCACCCCGGCGGGTTCGACTACCAGGCCTTCCAGTCGAACGTGGTGCTGCGGTGGGAGTACCGGCCGGGCTCGACCCTGTTCGTGGTGTGGAACGAGGGGCGGCAGGGCAACGCGGCGGTGCCGGGCCCGGGCGGCTTCGTCACGGACGTGCGCGCGCTGCTGGCGCTGCACCCGATGAATACCTTCCTGGTCAAAGTCTCGTATTGGCTCAATCCCTGACCCGCGAGACGCGAGAGAGGAGCCAGCTTGTCGCTCGTAACCGCTCCCAACTCCGCGTCTCGCGACTCTCCGGATCACCTCACCGCTCTTCGCTGCCATCATCGCCATGCGTTGAATCCGTCGGCGTCCCGGGCGCGTACGGGGCTCTAGGAGGCACCCATGCACGCCTTGACGGCGCTGTTCGTGCTGCAGACGCTGGCCCAGGCCACGCCGCCGACCCCCGCGAGCGATCCCGTCCGGGTCCCGGTTCCCACCGCCACCACCGCGGTGGCGGTGCGCGCGTCGCAGCCGCCGGTCATTGACGGCCGTGACGACGACGCGATCTGGTCGCTGGTCCCGGCCATCACGCGGTTCACGGAGTGGCAGCCCACCGAGGGCAAGCCCGCGCGGTTCCGCACGGCCGTGCAGGTGGCCTACGACGCGGCGAACCTGTACGTGTTCGTCCGCGCGTACGATCCGCGGCCCGACAGCATCATCCGCCAGCTCGACCGGCGCGACTCGTGGCCGCCCACCGACCACATCGGCCTGCTGATTGACTCCTACCACGACCGGCGGAACGGGTACGAGTTCTGGGTGAACCCGTCGGGCGTGAAGCTGGACCAGGCCATCTACGACGACGAGGAGGACGGCGCCTGGGACGGCGTGTGGGACGTCGCCGCGCGGGTGGACTCGCTGGGCTGGACGGCGGAGTTCCGCATCCCGCTGTCGCAGCTGCGCTACCGCGACGAGCCGAAGCACGTGTTCGGGTTCCTGGTCATCCGGGACATCTACCGCCACAACGAGCGGACGGCCTGGCCCGCGATCAGCCAGTCCCGCGCGGGCATGGTGATGCAGTTCGGCGAGCTGAGCGGCCTGGACGACCTGGAGGCGCCGCGCCGGCTCGAGGCGGCGCCGTACGTGGTGGCGAGCAGCGGCTCCGACGGGCCGGCCGGCGGGTTCGGCCGCACCTCGCGCGGCACCGTGGGCGCGGACCTCAAGTACCGGGTGGCCTCGAACCTCACGCTCGACGCGACGGTGAACCCCGACTTCGGGCAGGTGGAGTCGGATCCGTCGGTGCTGAACCTGACGAACTTCGAGACGCTCTACGACGAGCGGCGGCCGTTCTTCGTGGCGGGCCGCGGCGTGTTCCGCTTCGCCGTGAACTGCAACATGGTCAACTGCGGCGGCGAGGGGCTGTACTACAGCCGGCGGATCGGGCGCCCGCCGCAGCTCGCCGGCCTGTACGGGGTCGCGAGCCCGCAGCCCACGACGATCCTCGGGGCGGGGAAGCTCACCGGCCGGCTGCCGGGCGGGTTGAACGTCGGCGTGCTCGACGCGGTCACCGCGCGGGCCACGGCCTGGTCCGGCGCCGGACCGGTGGCCGCGGGCTTCCGGGCGACCACCGAGCCGGCCACCAATTACGCCGTGGTCCGCGTGAAGCGCGACTCGCCGGACGGCGGGACCAGCGTCGGCGGGATGTTCACCGGGGTGAGCCGCGGCCTGGACGTCTCCACCACGCCGTACCTGGCGCGCGGCGCGTACGTGGGCGCGGTGGACTTCCGGCACCGCTTTCTCCACGACGTCTGGCAGGTGCAGGGCTCGCTCGACCTCAGCCGCGTGGAGGGCAGCCCGGCGGCGATCCTGCTCGTCCAGACCGACCCGGTCCACTACTACCAGCGGCCCGACGCGGGCCTGCCGCTGGATTCGGCGCGCACCGTCCTCGGCGGCGACGCCGAGGAGATCAAGCTGGGCAAGGTGGCGGGCGCGCACCTGAACGGCGAGACCAGCTACCAGCGCCGGTCGCCGGGCTTCGAGATCAACGACCTCGGCTACCTCCAGCGCGCCGACCAGCAGTCCTGGAGCACCTGGGTCGGGTACGCGGACCGGAACGTGCGGCCGCTGTACCAGCAGCTCAACTGGAACTTCAACTGGTGGCAGTTCTGGAACACGAAGGGGCTGGCCGAGGAGCGCGCGTTCAACACCAACGCGCACATGACGCTGCGGAACAGCTGGACGCTGAACGCCGGCGGCACCGTGGGCCAGCTGGGCGCCGTGTACGACGACCGCACCGCCCGGGGCGGCCCCGCGGTCCGCGTCAGCCCGTACGTCGCCCCCTGGATCTACGTCAGCGGCGACGACCGGCGGGCGCTGGTGCCGGCCTTCGCCTGCAACTACACCGAGGGGGACCAGGGCCGCTCGCACTCGATCCGCTACGCCCCCGCCCTGACGGTCAAGGTCGCCTCGCGGTTCAACGCCTGGGTCGAGCTGGCCTACACCCGGGGACACAACGACATCCAGTGGTTCGGGCTCCTGACCGACGCGGCGGGCGCGCCGCGGCACACGTTCGCCCACCTCGCGCAGACCACCTGGGTGCTGACCATGCGCGTCAACTACACCTTCACGGCGACCACCTCGCTGCAGGCGTACGCGGCGCCCTTCATCTCCAAGGGCACCTACTCCAACGTCCGCCAGCTCTCGGCCACGCCGCGGGCCGCGTCCTACGACGCGCGCTACGCGCCGTTCGTGCCGGGGCCGTCCTCCGCCTCCGTGCCGCGGGGCTTCGCCTACAAGGCCTTCCAGTCGAACCTGGTGTTCCGCTGGGAGTACCGGCCCGGCTCGACGCTGTTCGTCGTGTGGAATGAGGGGCGCGAGGGCTACGAGCCCGTCGAGGGCACGAACGGCTACCTGGGCGATCTCCGGGACCTGTTCGCGGTGCACCCGATGAACACGTTCCTGGTCAAGGTGGCCTACTGGCTGAATCCCTGAACGGGGCCGCCATCTCCCTGATGTGCCCGCGCCACAGCCAGGTGACCCGGCGCACTTGACGCCGCGCGGGCGCATTGCAGACTTGAAGGAC
>JAJYLI010000062.1 GCA_021787855.1 bacterium
GTGCCGCCGATGTCGCCGGCGAGCACTCTCATGGCGACCCCGCCCCGGCGCCCGTCCGCAGCGCGCCCGCGGCGGCCGGGTCGAGGAACCAGGCCCCGCGCCGCGCGAGCTGCGCCGGGCAGTCCTGCGGGGCGGGCGGGCCGTGGAGCGCGCGGGCCACCGCGGGGGCCTTCGCCCCGCCCGCCGCCAGCACGGCGATCCGGCGCGCGGCGGCGATCACCGGCGGCGTGATGGTGAGGCGCCTGGGCGGCGGCTTGGTCCCGGTCACCGCGAGCACCAGCCGGGTGCGCTCCTCGAGCGCCGGCGAGCCGGGAAACAGCGAGGCGGTGTGGCCGTCGGGCCCCATCCCGAGCAGCAGCACGTCCAGCGATTCGGGCAGCAGCCGTTCGTAGTCGCGCGCGGCCGCGTCGCCATCGGGCCGCTCGGCCTCCATCCGGTGCACGCGCGGCGCGGCCGGCAGGCGGTCCAGGAGCGCCGCTCTGGCCATGTGGTAGTTGCTGGCCGGGTCGTCGGGGGCCACGGCGCGCTCGTCGCCGAAGAACACGGTGACGTCGCGCCAGCGGATCCGCGAGGCCAGCGGCTCTCGCGCCAGCCGCTCGTAGACCGGCCGCGGGGTCTCGCCCCCCGCCAGCGCCAGGCTGCAGCGGCCGCGCTCGGCGAGCGCGCGCTCGATCGCGGCGGCGACCCATTCGGCCGCCGCGTCGGCCAGGCGCGCCGCGTCCTCGACGACGATCCGCTCGGGACCGCTCACCCGGCCGCGCCCCCCGCCGCGACCGCCGCGGGAGCCGGGCGCGCCGGCTCCGCCAGCGGCCGCCCGCAGCCGGCGCAGGAGGAGAGGCGCCGCGTCCGCTCGAGATGCTCCTCCACCGCCATCACGTACGCCGCGTGGCTCCAGGTCAGCGGCGAGACCGACAGCGGCTCCCCCGTGTACGGGTGCAGCTGCTCCGCCATCACGCCCGAGGGCAGGGCGTGGCTCGCGGCCCACGCGATCAGCTCCAGGCCGCGCGCCAGCTCGGCCGGCGCCTGCGCCCGCATCAGGTGGTAGCGCGCCAGCCACAACGTGCTCACGAACCAGGGATTCCCCGGGACCCGGCGCGTATCCTCCTTCTCCACCTGCTGGTAGGGGTCGTTCTCGTAGCGGGCCATGCCGCCCACGGCGGTGCGCACCAGGAGCCGCTCCTCCACCCGCCGCATCGTCGCCTCGAGCTGCGGGTCGTCCGGCGGCAGCACCCCCAGCTCGACGAGGCCGAAGGCGCTGGCGTCCACGGTCCGGTCCGGCGCGTAGCCGCCGGGCCCCGGCGTGACCATGCGCACGAACCGGCCGTCGGCCTCGCTCCACATCACCGCCCGCATCGCCTGCACCATGCGCTCGGCGCCCGCCCGGTAGCGCGCGGCGCGGTCCGTCTCCCCGAACGCGTCGCCCAGCCGGGCGGCCGCGCGCAGCGCCGCGATCACCGCCGCCACGGTGAACAGGTGCACGCCCCAGCGCTCCTCCCACAGGTCCCACGACGGCAGCGGCAGCCCGGTGGCCGGGTCCACGTAGCCCAGCAGGAAGTCGCCCGGCCGGGTGACCAGGGCGCGGTAGAAGGGGCCCACGGTCTCGACCCGGCGGTAGAGGTCGAAATACTCGCCCACGACCCAGGTCACCAGCGCGGTCTCGTCCTCCTGGATGGGCAGCACGGGCTTGCCGTCGCGCACGTAGCTGTGCCAGGACGAGGCCAGCGTCCCGTCGGGATTGTACTTGTGGCGGACGAAGCCCTCGGGCGAGATGACCCGGGCGCAGAACTCCAGGAACCGCTCGGCGGCCACGGGATGGCCGGAGCGGAGCAGCGCCGCGCTCGCCAGCGCGCCGTCGCGCGGCCACGCGTAGGAGTAGGTGTCGCGGTTGAAGCGGACGATGTCGCTGTCGTTCGCGGCGAGCACCGCGCCCGCGGCGTCCACCTGCGAGCGGATGACCACCAGGCTCTGGTGGTAGCGCTCCGCCACTTGCGGCGGCAGGGCGGAGATGTCGCGGCCTTCGCGCAGCACCCACAGGCGCCAGTAGCTCTGCGTGCGCGCCAGGAGCCGCGCCGGCGACTTGTCCCGGATCACCGCGTCTATCGTCTTCACCTCGGTGAAGTCGCGGCCGGCCGCCATCCAGTAGAACAGCTCCCCGGTGGCGCCCGCCGCGACCGTGAGCGACACGCCGGCGACCGAGTCCACGGAGCCCTGCGCGATCGGGTTGCCGCTCAGCACCCCGTCCTCGGCGTCCCGCCAGGTGCCCTCCGCCCCGGCCATCTCCTTCTGGCCGCAGGCGTAGCTGGGGACGCCCACGCGGCCGTCCACGGCGCAGTTCATCAGGAAGTAGCGATCGTCCTTGTAGTGCAGCAGGCCACCGGTCTCGGGCTGGTACAGGGCGGTGTCGCCGACCTCCGACTCCTTGAGGTGGAAGTCGTGGTGGAAGAACAGCCGGATCTCGCGCGCCGCGGTCCCCAGGTTGGTCACGGCGATCCGGCGCACCAGCGCGTTCTCGTAGAAGTCCACCACGTCGGTGAACCGCAGCGCCACGCCGAGGGTCTCGCTGGTGGCGGTGACGTCGGCCGCCATGGTGGTGTCGGCGTAGCGCCGCTGCGGGCTCCACGCGGCCCCCACCCAGTCGAACCGGCCGTCCACCCACACGCCCACCCGGAACGCGTGGCCGATGGCGTGATTCTCCATCCCGACGTGGGGGAAGTACACGTCGCGGATGCGGTGCTCCAGGTCGAACGTGACGAGCAGCATTCCGTTGGAGAGCGGCAGGTCTCGGGGCATCTCTAAGGTTCGGTGTGGCTGCAATATAACCGCAAGGCGGGTGGGGGTTCCGGCCGCGGGCCGGCTCCCGGCCGCGGCCCCAGCCCCGGCGCGCTCGCGCGGCCGCCGGCCGGCGGGCAGATTCGACGGGTGCGGCGCGCGGCGTGGGCCTGGCGCACGGTGGCCGTGGTGGCCGGGCCGCGCCTGCCGCCCGCGGACACGACCCCGCTCCGCGAGAGCACCGACTCGACGTTCGCGGGGCTCATTCGCCATCTTGGATCACGCTCATGACGGCGCACACCGACGAATGGAAGCGCGCGGCCGCGGCCCGCGCCGTGGAATTCGTGACCAGCGGGACGGCCATCGGCCTGGGCACCGGCTCCACGGTGCGCCCGCTTTTGGACCTGCTGGCCGAGCGGCTCGGCGACGGCCGGCTGACGCGGGTGGTGGCGGTGCCGACGTCGGAGGACACCGGCCGGCGGTGCCGGGAGCTGGGCATCCCGCTGACGACGCTGGACGAGACGCCGGAGCTGGCGATCGCCATTGACGGCGCCGACGAGGTGGGCCCTCCCCCCCGGCTGGACCTGATCAAGGGCGGCGGCGGCGCGCTGCTCCGGGAGAAGCTGGTGGCGCTCGCGGCGCGGCGCTTCATCGTCGTCGCGGACGAGACCAAGCTGGTGCGCCGCCTCGGCACCCGGGCCGCGCTGCCCGTCGAGGTGGTGCCGTTCGGGTGGCGCCGGCTGGTGCCGTTCTTCGAGGAGCTCGGCGCCGAGCCGCGGTTGCGCCGCCAGCCGGACGGCGCGCCCTGCGTCACCGACAACGGCCACTATCTGGTGGACTGCCGGTTCCCCCGCGGCATCGCCGACCCGGCGGCGCTCGCCCGCGCGCTCGCCCGGCGGACCGGCGTCGTGGAAGACGGCCTGTTCCTGCGCCTCGCGCGGCTGGCGGTGGTCGCCGGCCCGCGCGGCGTGCGGCTGCTGCGGCGCTGAGCGGGGGGCCGCTGATGCTCGCCCCGGGGCGGCTCGCCGCCGTCGGGATCGCCGCCGTCCTGGCGGCCGTGCCGCCGGCCGCGCGCCGGGGCGCGGCCCAGGGTCCCGGCTGCTCCCCCCCCGCCGCGGCCAGCCCCGAAAGCCTGGTCGCGCAGGGCCGCTACTGGCACGCGCTGCGGGTGCTCGGGCCGCTGCCGCGCTCCTCCCGCCCCCTGGCTCCCGCCGACGCCGCGCTGCGGCTGGCCGTCGCCGAAGCGCTGGACCAGGGCAGCGAGGCGGATCGGATCATCGCGCGGGTCCGGAGTCTCGACACCCTGCCGGCGCTGCTGCTGCTCGCGGCGCGCCGCGAGGAGGACGCGGGGCGCTGGGCGGACGCGGCGGCGCGCTATCGCCGGCTGGCTTCCCTGCCGGCGGCGAGCCCGGCGGCGCGCGCCATCGCCGCCGTGCGCCTCGCGGTGGCCTACGAGCGGCTGGACCGCGGTGATTCGGCGGAAGCCGCGTGGCGCCGCGCCGCGCGGCTCCTCCCCCCGCTGGCCGACTGGTTCGCGCTGCGCCGCGCCGCCTTCGAGACCGATACCACGCTGGCCTTCGCCTCCGTGGCCGCGATGCGCTCGCCGGGAGCCGCCGCTCGGGCCGACGACTTCGTCGCCGGCCGCCGGGTGGCGGCCGGCAATCTGGGGGGCGCGCTGGCCGTGTACCGGCGCCGCGGGCGCCTGCTGGACGCGGCGCGGCTGGAGGTCACGCTGGGTCACCGCGAGACCGCCCGCCGGATCGCGGATTCGGTGCTCGCGGCCGATCCCTCGCGGCCTGCCGCGCTGCTGGCCGCGAACCTGATCGCGGCGACGTTCCCGCGTCCGACGCCCGTCGAGCTCGTGGGCATGGCGCGCGCGTACCGCGCGCGCGGCGACCTGGCGACGGCGGAGCGCTACGCGCGGCGCGCCGCGCTGGCCTCCGACACCAGTGTCGCGGCGTGGACCCTGCTGGCCGACGTCGCGACGGCCCGCCACCGGTTCGTGGCGGCGCATGCCGCCCTGGACAGCGCGGCCGCCCCGGTGCGCCACCGGGCGAGCCCCCCGCCGGATATCCTGGTCCCGGCCCGGGTCAGGCTGCTCGGCGCCGAGGGGCGGTGGCCCGAGGCGGCGGCGCTGGTCACCAGGCTGGCGGACACCGGCGCCGGCGACAGCGTGGCGGTCGCGGCGCTGCTGGTGGCGCGGCACGACCGCCTCCAGGACTCGACCGGAGCCGAGCTGGCGGTCTATCGCCTCCTGGTGGAGCGCTTCGCCGACACGCCGCCGGCCCGATTCGCCGCGCTGCGGCTCGCCCTGGCGAGCTACGCCGCCGGCGCGCGGGATACCGCCGCGGCCGACCTGGCGGGGCTGCTGGCGCGCGGCCCCACGGGCCGGCTGCTCCTGGCCGCGCGGTACTGGAACGGCCGGCTCGAGCTGGAGCGGCACGACCCCGCGGCGGCCGGCGATCTCGCGGCCGTGGCCCAGGCCGATCCCACCGGCTACTACGGCGTCCGCGCGCGCGAGCTGCTGGGCGAGCCGCTCCGGCTCGCGGCGCCCCCGGCTGACACGGCGCCCGGCGGCGGCCTCACGGCCGCCGAGGCCGCCGAGCGCATCCGCCTGCTCGCGCTGGTGGGCCTCGCGAACGAGGCGCGCGCCGAGGTGCTGGGCTGGGCGGCGGACAGCACGGCGTCGCCCCGGCTGCTGGCCGCGGCCTCCGCGGCCGCGGCGGCGAGCGGGCTGGCGCCGCAGGCGATCCTCCTCGGCCAGGCGGCCCGCGCGCGCGGCGGCCTCACGCCCGCGGTCGCGGCCGCGCTGTTCCCGCTGCCGTACCGCGCCGTCCTCGAAGCCGAGGCGGCGGAGGACTGCCTCGATCCGCTGCTCCTGGCCGCGATCGTGCGCCAGGAGTCCCACTTCAACCCGGACGCCCGGTCGGCCGCCGGCGCGCGGGGGCTGAGCCAGCTCCTCCCCGTCACCGCGCGGGAAATGAGCCGCCGCCTCCGGATCCGGCCGTTCGACGAGCGCTGGCTCGAGGTCCCCGACTTCAACCTCCACTTCGGGGCGCGCTACCTGCGCGACCGGGTGGCCCGCGGGGCCCTGCCTCTGGCGGTCCTGCTGGCCTCGTACAACGCCGGTCCCCGGCGCATCGCGCAGTGGAAGCGCTGGCCGGGCTACGACGACCCGGACCTGTTCATCGCCGAGCTGCCCATCGCCGAGACCAGCGACTACGTGGGGCGGGTGTTCGCGGCCTACGCGTGGTACCACCGGCTCTACGGCGCGAGCGGGGCGCCGCCGCGCGTTCCGTAGCGCCCCGGGGTTGGTGGGCGTCCGCGGCGGCGGTTAGAATTCGCGCCATGATTCTTCGCTCTGTGGTGATGCTGCTGGCCGCGGCCGCCGCCACGACCGCCGCCACCCCCGGCGCCCGCGCGCAGGCGCCGGAGCCGACCTGGCGCGCGCGCGCGCCCGAGCCGGGGGAAGTCCACCTGACCAACATCCGCCAGCTCACCTTCGGCGGCGAGAACGCCGAGGCGTACTTCTCCGCGGACGGGCGCCGGATCGTCTTCCAGAGCACCCGCGGCGGCCGCCCCTGCGACCAGGAATACGTGATGAACGTGGACGGCTCGGACGTGCACCGGGTCTCCGACGGCCGGGGCCGCACCACCTGCGGGTACTTCTTCGACCACGACCGGAAGGTGCTGTTCTCCTCGACGTCGGCCCACGGCGCCGCGTGCCCCGAGCCGCCCGACTACTCCCACGGCTACGTGTGGGCGCTCGAGGATTTCGACATCTACACCGCCAATGCGGACGGCAGCGACCTGCGCCGGCTCACCCACGCCCCGGGCTACAACGCGGAAGCGGTGGTCTCGCCCGACGGGCAGACGGTGGTGTTCACCTCGACGCGCGACGGCGATCTGGACATCTACACGATGCGGATTGACGGCACCCACGTGCGCCGGCTCACCCACACCCTGGGCTACGACGGCGGGCCCTGGTGGTCGCACGACGGCAAGAAGATCGTCTATCGCGCCTACCACCCCGCCACCCCGGCCGAGCGGGCCGACTACCTGGCGCTGCTCAAGCGCCACCTGGTCCGGCCCTCGGACATGGAGCTGTGGGTGATGAACGCCGACGGCTCGGACCAGCACCAGATCACCCACCTGGGCGGGGCCAACTTCGCGCCCTACTTCACGCCCGACGACCGGCGGATCATCTTCGCGTCGAACTACCGGAACCCGACGCAGCCGGACTTCGACCTGTACCTCGTCAACCTGGACGGGACCGGCCTCGAGCGGGTCACCACGTACGACGGGTTCGACAGCTTCCCGATGTTCTCGCCCGACGGCAAGCAGCTGATCTGGGCGTCGAACCGCTTCGGCACCCGGCCGCACGAGACCAACATCTTCATCGCGGACTGGCGCGAATAGCCGGTGGCGGGACGGCAAGTTGCCGGGAAGAAGTGGCTAGCGGTCGTCAGCCTGGAGGATAGGGAACAGGCGTGAGCAAGCCCACGGACGAGCAGCCGGCGCAGCCGCCGAAGACCTTCAAGCGGGCGACGTGGGAGTGGGTCAAGTCGCTCGCCATCGCGATCGTCATCTGGCTGTTCCTGCGGACGTTCGTGATCGAGGCGTTCCGCATCCCGTCCGGCAGCATGGAGCCCACGCTGCTGGTGGGCGACTTCCTGTTCGTCAACAAGGCGCTGTACGGCGCGCAGATCCCCTTCACCAGCATCCACCTGCCGGCCATCCGGAGCCCGCGGCTGCACGACATCGTGGTGTTCGATTCCCGCACCGAAGGCGGCGTGAAGGTGGTCAAGCGCGTCGTCGGGTTGCCGGGCGACACGCTCCAGATGCGCGACGCGGTGCTGTATCGGGACGGCGTCCGGCAGGTCGAGCCCTACATCGAGCACACCGACCCGGCCGAGGATCCGACCGATTCCATGATGTACTGGCAGGTCAAGTACCTGCTGCCCAGGGTGGACAGGGCCACCTACCACCCGACGCGGGACGACTGGGGCCCGCTGGTGGTGCCGCCGCGCGACTACTTCGTCATGGGGGACAACCGGGACGACTCGTTCGACTCGCGCTACTGGGGCTTCGTGCCGCGGCGGGTGATTCGCGGACGGCCGATGTTCATCTACTACTCGTTCGACAAGAAGTCGTGGAAGGCGCTGCCGTTCATCACCGCCATCCGCTGGGGGCGGATCTTCCACCAGCCGCGCTAGGCGCTCGCCGGCGCCGTCGTGGGCATCAGCACCGCCGCCACCATCCCCAGCACTCCGAGCGCCGCGCCCGCCCAGAACGGCGCGCCGAGCCCCGAGGCTCCGATCAGGAAGCCGGCCAGCGACGGGCCCGCGATCCGGCCCAGCGTCGCCGCCGTCTGCGTGAACCCCAGCGCGGCGCCCTGCTGCGTCGCCGCCGTGCGCCGGCTCACCAGCGCGGAGATGCTCGGCGTGGCCAGGGCCGAGCCCGCCGTCAGCAGGCCCAGCGCCGCGTACAGCGCCGGGTGGCTCGACACCGCCGGCACCCACGCCAGGCCGAGCGCCAGGAGGAGCCCGCCCAGCGCCGCCAGCCGCTTCTCGCCGACCCGCGGCGCCAGGCGGCCCACCAGGCCGCCCTGCACCACCGCCGAGATCACGCCCATGTAGGCGAACAGCAGCCCCATCTTCCGCGTCGAGTCGTGCCACACCTTCTGGCCGAACAGCGGCAGGGTCACGTGGATGACCGCGAACGACGCCGTCACGAGAAAGGTGGCCGCCAGGGCGGCCAGGAGGCCCCGCAGCGGCACCCGCCCCCGCGCCCGGCCGGCCTCGTGCCGGGGCGTCTCCGGCAGCCACACGATCGCCACCGCGGCGTTGATCGCGCACAGCGCGGCCGCCACCACGCCGGCCGCGGCGTAGCTGTGCACCGAGACCATCCCGCCCAGCGCCGGACCGAAAATGAACCCCATCGCGAAGGCCGCGCCCAGCAGCCCCATCGCGTGCGCCCGCCGCTCCGGCGCCGTCACGTCGGCGATGTAGGCCTGCGCCACCCCCACCGTGGCCCCCATCGCCCCCGCCACGATCCGCGATACCAGCAGCGCCCAGTAGCTCCCCGCGAGCGCGAACAGCACGTAGGACGCGGTGGAGCCCAGCAACCCCACGATCAGCACCGGCCGCCGGCCGAAACGGTCCGACAGCGCGCCCCAGATCGGGACCGCCACGAGCTGCAGCAGCGAGAAGCTGGTGACCAGCAAGCCGATCGCGGCCGGCGAGACATGAAACGTCTCCGCGTAGGTCGGCAGCAGCGGCAGGACGATTCCGAAACCCAGCAGATCAACGAAGACGACCGCGAAGACGATCCCCAGCTGCCGCTTCACGCGACGCGGGCCGCCGGCGCCGGGCCGGTCACTTGTAGCGGTAGGTAATGCGCCCGCGCGTCAGATCGTAGGGCGAAAGCTCCACCGCCACCCGGTCGCCCCGCAGGATCCGGATGTAGTTCTTGCGCATCTTGCCCGACACGTAGGCGAGGATCTCGTGCCCGTTCTCGAGCTCGACGCGGAAGGTCGTGTTCGGGAGGACTTCCTTGATCGTGCCCATCATCTGGATGGCGTCGCCTGCCACGTCCGCTGCCGCTCCTCGCCTGGGATCCACACTGCCCGGGGCGCTCCCCGCCTTCGCCAAGGTCCTAACCTACCCCCCCGCGGGTGGCGGCGCAAAGGGGTTTCCGACAGGGCCTTGCGAAATCCCGACCGCATGTGAAGTAATTCACAATCACTTCCACGTGTCACCTTGGCGCCCGCGCGGGGTAGGACTCCGCCGTTCGAGGGGTGGCTATGTACACCAGAACTTGGAGGAGAACGGTCGCAATGAGTCGCTGGTCGCTTGCCTTGGTCCCGATCCTGGCTGCGGGGGCTGTGGCCTTCGCCCGGCCGGGGGCGCATGCTGCGCCGCCGGTAACCCATCACATCCGGATGGAGCAGCGAGGCGCGAAGTACCTGTTCGTGCCGGCTGACCTCACCATCAAGCAGGGTGACCTGGTCGAGTTCGACAACGTTTCGGGTTACCCGCACGACATCGAGTTCGACAGGGACCACATCCCCGCTGAGGCGCGGGACGTGCTGAATGCGAACATGCCGCAGCGACAGGGCGACCTGCAGGGGCCGTTCCTGACGCAGCCGCACCAGAAGTACACGGTCTCGTTCAAGGGGGCGCCGAAGGGGCAGTACCACTTCTTCTGCCTGCCGCACCGGGCGCTCGGAATGGTAGGGGTCATCACGGTCAAGTAGGGTGGCTTGCGGCGCCTCCCGCCGCGGGGTAAGTCTGCCGGCGGGAGGTGCTGTCATATGGCGACGGAGCCCGGCGCGGACAGCTTCGATCTCGTGGCCGACGTCCCGATCGATGAGGTGCGCGCGACGGCCGAGGGCTTCGTGCTGCAGGGCCAGGGTCTCGATCGTTCCGGCTACCGGCTCGAAATGCGCCTGGACTGGCCGGTGGATTCCCGCACCAAGAAGGTCCTGAGCGAAATCCTCTCCCAGGCCGAGGTGAAGGTCATGCGCTGGCGCTCACCGGCGAGGCGGCTCCCGCCGCCCTAGCGCGGCCGGCCGGGCGTCCCGGGGCGTGATTCCTGTCACGGCGGGCGGTGAGACGCTCGTGTAATCTCCGCTATTCGGCGGGCCCCCGCCAAACTTGCAGGCACCCCGGATGACCTGCATACTTGTGCGCGTCCAGTCCGCCGGGTCCTCCAGGACCGAGGTTCGCCCGATGAGGTTTGCGCCGCGCCGCTCCGGCCTTCTGCTCCCGCTGCTTGCCGTGGCGTGCGCCGCTTGCGCGTCGGGCGGTGGTGGGGCGGCGATCCGCGTCAACGACGTGACCCCCCAGTCCATCCCGTCGCTCGAGGCGGCCAAGAGCCAGCATCCGCAGGACCCGAACACGCTGACCCGCCTCGGCGTCGCCTACTTCAAGGCCGGGCGCTACCAGGACGCGCGGCCGGTGCTGGACAGCGCGATCGCGCACCAGCCGGACAACGGGGTGGCGGCCATCTACCTGGGCATGACGGACGAGCAGCTCGGCGACTTCCCCGCGGCCAAGCGCGCCTACGCCGACTACGTCGCGGTGGCGCGCAACGCCGAGCTCAAGAAGACGGCGCAGCAGCGTCTGGCCCTGGCGGACCGCCGGGCGATGATCTATCAGGCGCGCCAGGACCTGGCCAACGAGCCCGCGCTGGCGCGGATGCCGCCCGAATCGAACACCGTCGCCGTGATGCCGTTCATCTACTCGGGGAGCGACAGCACCGTCGTGCCGCTGGGGCGCGGGCTGGCGCAGCTCCTGGTGACGGACCTGGCGAAGTCGCGCCAGATCCGGGTGCTGGAGCGCGAGCGGATGCAGGCCATCCTCGACGAGATGAAGCTGTCCGACTCCGCGCAGGTGGACCCGGCGACCGCGATCCGCAGCGGGCGGATGCTGCGCGCGGCCGACGTGGTCCAGGGCACCATGGCCACGCTGCCGGGCGACCAGCTCCGGGTGGACGCGGCGGTGGTGAGCGTGGCGAGCGCGCAGGTGAAGGCCTCCGCCGGCAACCAGGACCCGCTGGACCGGCTGTTCGATCTGGAGAAGGCGCTGGCCTTCAGCATCTTCAACAACCTGGGCATCCAGCTCTCCCCGGCCGAGCGCGAGGCGATCAACCAGCGCCCGACCAAGAACCTCCAGGCCTTCCTGGCGTACAGCCGCGGGCTGATGGCCCAGGACAACGGCGACTTCGGCGCCGCCCAGGCGGACTTCGACCGCGCCAGCGTGCTGGATCCCGGCTTCCAGGCCGCCCTGCAGGGTGCGGCCGCCGCGAGCCAGCTCTCGGCCGCTTCGCAGCAGACCGTGCCGCAGGTCGAAGCGACTGTCGCCCAGGCGACGGTCGAGGCCCCGACCGCGCCGGTGACCAGCGCGCAGCAGCAGGCGCTGCTCGAGGGCACCTCGTCCGTCAACCCCAGCACGGGCGAGCAGCTCTCCAACCAGATGGGCTCGCCCGGCGGCTCGCAGCCGCCGGCGAACAAGAACCCGGTGCAGGAAGCCGGCAACGATGAGGGCGCGCAGACGCCGACCGGCACCCTGATCATCGTCATCCAGAGACCCAAGTGAGCGCCCGCGGCACGGGGCTCGCGCTGGCCGCCCTGGCCTTGGGGGCGCTGCCGCGGATCGCGGTGGCGCAGGCGAACGCGCCTGGCGCCGTGGCGGCGTACGCGGGCGTCGAGGCGCGGGGCGTCAACTTCGCGTCCGGGCTGGGCGTCAAGAGCGTGTCCGAGTTCGCCATCCCCTTCGCCGTCACCTGGTCGGCGAGCCCTCGGCTGGCCTTCGATCTGGGCGGCCGCTACGCCAGCGCCACCCGGACCGACTCGCTGGGGAGCAGCTCGCTGGCGGGCCTCACGGATATCCAGTTGCGCGGAGTGTATCAGCTCGTGCCCGACATCGCCGTGTTCACGGTGTCGGCGAACCTGCCCACCGGCAAGGCGAGGTACACCCCGGACGAGCTGCTGGTGGCGGGGGCCATCGCCTCCGACCTGCTGCCGTACCCGGTGGCCAACTTCAGCTCCGGTTTCAACCTGACCAGCGGCGTGGCGCTCGCCGTGCCGGTCGGCGGCTGGGCCCTGGGCCTCGCGGGCAGCTACCGGCTGAACGGCAACTTCACGCCCCTGGCGGACACCTCCGCCAGCTACAAGGCGGGCGGGGAGTTCCGCCTCCGGGTGGGCGCGGACAAGATCCTGGGCCAGAGCCGCCTGTCGCTCGGGTTCACCTACTCGAGCTTCGGCGAGGACCAGTTCGCCAGTTCGCCGATCTTCCAGTCGGGCCGGCGCTACATCACGCAGCTCTCCTGGGCCTTCCCGATCGGAAACGTGGGCCTCACGGTGTACGCGTGGGACCTCTACCGGGCCGCCGGCTCGCAGCTGATCAGCGGCGGCATCCTCACCCCCAAGCGCAACGTCTTCACGGCGGGCGCCGCGGGATCCGTGCAGATCGGGCCGTCGGTCCTGCGGCCGGTGATCGAGTTCCGCAGCTTCACCCTCGGCACGAGCCAGCTGGCGGGGGCGGGGGGCCTGCTCTCCCTGGCCGCACGCTATGAGTTCCCGGTCGGCGGCCGCTTCACCCTGCTCCCCTCGGTGGGCTTCGACTCGGGGCACGAGAACGTGCTGGCCGCCGATGGCAATCCATCCGCCCAGAGCGTGAGTCTCACCGGCTGGCGCGCCGGCCTGATGGTGCGCACCCATATGTGAGGCCTCGCCCGCGCGGAAGCTGCGGATTCAGCAGATCGAGCAACGCAGGGCCGTGCAGGAAGCCGCCGACGCGGCGCGCCGGGCACAGCGGTGACAACGGCAGCAGGCTCAGCGCGCGCAGGCCGAGTCCGGTCGCGCCCGGTTTGCGCCGCCGCCACGGTGAGCCATCTACCCGCCCTGCATCGGGTCCGGACAGAGGCCCAGTGGGCCGTGGCAACCCATTGCGAGGCTTTGTGTTACGGTCATCGCGCCGGGGTCTGTCCGGCGTGCGCTCTCCTTGACTATGCCCAGGCGCGCCGGTAGGTTGGCGCTCGCCACCCGACGTAGAGCAGACCGGTGTCACCGTTCGGTGACGCTGCCCGACCTAACGCCATGGGGGGCACGGGGATCGCCGTGGCCACGGAGCTGAGCAGCGGAGCCATCTCCAGCATTCTCGAGTCGGTGCCCGGGATCGCGCACGTGCTGCGCAGCCCGGTGGCCGACGCCATGGTCAACCTGTCACGCGCGGCGGCCGGCGTGGGGCCGTTCAACATCCAGGACGCGCGCGAGCTGATCCGCTACGCCGTTCGCCGGGGCCTGATCGGCAGCGACGAGGGGGACCGGGTCACCGCCGAGGTGGAGGGCGCCGCGGCAGTGAAGGCGGAGAAGGCGGCCACGCGGAAGGCGGCGCGCGAAGAGCGCAGGCGGGTCGCCGCGCGCGCGGCTGGCGGGCACGGGCGACCGGCCCACAAACCGTCGGCCCCCTCCCACAAGCACCCGGCTCCCAAGGCCGGCGGCAAGCACGGCGGAGGAGCCAAGGGGGCCGCGCACGGTGGGCACCGCCCCAAGGCGGGCGGACACCACTGAGAGTTTGACGCCCGGCCGCGTGTGGTGGCCGGGCGCCGCGTTTTTGGCCCGGCCAGTGACGCGCGGTGGGGCCGTCAGCACGCGAGCGGTGGCCCGTTCACGGGTAGCAGCCGCCGGGCGCGGCCCACCGCGCGTCGGGCCCAACCTAGCGGCGCGCTGCCCGGTGCCGGGGTCCAAGCGTTGCGGCGCTGTCCCTCCCGTTGCCGTCCGGTGGCGAATCCTCCCTCTCGCGGTTAGTCTGTCGAAGATCGTCACGTCCAGCGCCGAGGCGTCGCCATGAGTCGTCTCCTGAGCTTGGCGGTGAGCGGGATTCTGGCCGGCGGCGGGCTGTCGCCGGCGCTCGCGCAGAAGGCTCCGCCGGCGAGCACCCGTGGCACCACGCCGTCGAACGCGCCGGCGGCCGAGGCCACGGCGGCCGGGAAGGTGCTGCGTCCGGTGCCCGCCGCGGGGCGCGACACGGCGGCACGCGCGGTCGTGACACCGCAGGCCGTGACGCCCGCCCCCGCGGGGGGAGAAGGCGCGGCGTTCACCGCGGGACTGGCCATGCCGCCGTTCGCCGGGGGCGGCAGCGACGCGGCACTGAGCTACGCGGGCCGGCTCGCCCAGATGCTCGATTCCACCATCGTGCTGCTCGTGGCCACCTTCCGGAACACGGCGGGCCAGCCGGTCCTGGGCGCGGAGAATCCGCAGATGCTCTCGGAGGTGGAGCGCGGCCGGTGGATGCGGTGCCGCGGCCTGTACTGGGATCTCACGACGTACCCGGCGGCCCTGGCGGCGCTCAGGCAGGCGCTGCCGGCCAATCCCCGCCTGGCGCTGGCGGCGGCGCGGCTCGACAGCGCCTTCCAGCGGGACAGCGCGGTGGCCGAGTGCGACAACGTGGCCAGCATGATCACGGCGCCGGCGCGCTGGACGCCGTGGGAGGCGCAGTACACGGCGGCCGCGCGGCACTTCTACCGCGACTTCTACGGCCAGACCCGCGCGGTGCACGAGCGGGACCGCGCGCTGGTGTTCGCGCTGAACGCGGTGGCGGCACCGGGCCGGCGGATCAGGATGCCGGCCGGGCTGCCGCCCAATCCACCTTTCGCCGGAGCGGCTCCGCGGTGATGCTGCCTGCTTTGCTCCTGGCGCTCGGGCTCCAGCAGCAGCCCGGCACCATGCCCGGCGGGCCACCGGCCGCGGCGACGGACTCGACCCGCGCCGCCATGGCTCGAACGAACGCGGCGGTCATGCGCGTGGAGCACGACGTGGCAGCGTACCGGGGCGCGCTCGGAGGCGCGGGCGATCTGCCGGCCGCCGCGGAACGGCTGCGCCTGTCGTGCCAGACGCTGGATACGATGGCGTGGCTGACGCACCGGACCGTGTGCCGGCACTGCGCGGAGGGCCGGCTCCAGCAGGCGCTCGACGGCTACGTCGGCACCCTGCCGCGGCTGCGCCGGGCGGCGTCGGACTGCGCGACCCGGATCGCGCAGGCCGCGGCGGGCCCCGATGCGGCGGCGGGTGGGTTGCGCCGGCCGTTCCGCGCGATCGCGCGCGGCCTGATCACCGCCGTGGTTCCCTACCGCCGCCGCCTGG
>JAJYLI010000063.1 GCA_021787855.1 bacterium
TCCAGCGGCAGCTTCGAGACGAGCGGTTCGGTTCCCTGTGCTCGCGCCTGGTCCTCGGTCAGGCCCACGGACGCGACCGCCGGGTCGGTGAACGTGACCCTGGGCAGCGCCGTGAGGTCGTAACGGCGAAGGTTCCCAGTCAGCGCGTTCTCGGCCGCGAGCGCGCCGCCGTAAGCCGCCACGTAGACGAACATCGGGTCTCCGATCACGTCTCCAGCGGCGTAGATGTCGGCGTTGGCGGTCTGGAGATACTCGTTGACGGTGATCTCGCCCTTCTTGCCCAGCGCAACACCCGCCGCTTCGAGTCCGAAGCCCTTGGTGTTGGGTCGGCGGCCGGTAGCGACGAGGAGCTGCTCGTCGCGCGCCGCCTCTGTCTTGCCGCCATCCCCAAACAACACCGTGTAGCCGTCGCCGGCGCGATCCACTCGCTCGATCTTCACACCTGCATGGACCTCAAGCCCTTCTTCCCGCAGGTAAGCGCCTAGCGCATTCCCGACTTCCGCGTCCTCCGCCGGCACGACGCGGGGCAGCGCCTCGAGGACGGTCACCGCGACACCCAGCCGCGCGAACATCTGCGCGAGCTCGAGCCCCACGGCGCTCGCGCCGATCACCAGCAGCGACTCCGGCAGGCGCTCGAGCGACATCGCCGTGACGTTGTCGAGGTAGCCCGTGTCGGCGAGTCCCGCGATCGGCGGTGCCCACGGCGACGCGCCCGTGGCCACGAGAATCTTGCCCGCCGTGAGCGTGCGGCCGTCCGCCAGCCGGACGGTATGGCCGGACGTGATCGTGGCGCGCTGCTCGAACAACGTCACCGACTCGTACGAGCGCAGCACGTTCCAGTACTTCGCCTGCCGCAGCTCGGCCACCAGCGTGTCCTTCCCAGCCCGCACGCTTGACCAGTCGGCCCGCCCGTCGGTGGTGGGTATTCCCCGAAATCCGTGATGGGCCCGGCGGTGCTGCGCCTCGGCCGCCCGGATCAACGTCTTCGACGGCACGCAGCCGACGTTGACGCAGGTGCCGCCGAGGGTGCCGCCCTCGGTCATCGCGACCCGCGCGCCGAGTGCCGCGGCCTTGATTGCGGCGGCGAAGCCAGCCGATCCGCCGCCAATGACGGCAAGATCGAATTCGGCGCCGCTGGGGGCGAGGACTGCCGGGGCAGAGGGGGTCGGTGTCGCGCCCCTCACCTTCGCGCGATAGCCGGCCTTCGTAACGGCATCCTCGATCCGGTCGGCCCTCGCTTCCGGGCCCGCCGTCACACGCGCGATGGCACCCGCATGACTGACCTCAAGAACTTTCTCGACACCCGGGACCGACTCCAGGGCCTTCGCGACGGAACGTTCGCAGTGCTCGCACGTCATCCCGCCGACTTCGATGATGAGTTCGCGCAGGTCTTTCACACCCGTATGCCTCGTCTTTCGCTCATGCATTGGAATCACTCGGTTCTCCTAACCAAGCACGAACTTCGACCACCAGGGGAACGTGAGCAGCACGATGGCGACGGCTGTTGCGCCCCACAGGGCCCGTCTCATCCGACGGCGGGCGACGGGCGAAGCGCACAGCGTTCCGGGCTCACACGCCTTCCGCTCCTCGCGCCGCAGCACGACGAACCCCGTGCCGAGGGCGACCAGCGCGCCGACGACGAAGTAGGGCCGCAGCGGCTCGAACGTGGCCGCGAGGCCGGCGCCACTCAGGCCGAGCGCGACCGCGACGAGCGGCCCGGCGCAGCACAGCGCCGACCCCACGGCGGCCGCGATACCGCCCGCGGCCGCCAGGACAGCCTTAGTGCCCGCTGTCGCCATGGTCCTCCAGAGCCTCCAGGATCGGGCAGTCATCCGTGGGCCGCCGGGCCGCACAGGCCGCGGCCAGGGTCTGCAGCGTACGCTTCATGCGCTGGAGATCGCGGATCCGCTGTTCGACAAGCATGATCTTCTCTCGCGTCCTGCGCTCGACGGCATCGCACGAGGCCCCATGGCGCACCCGCAGGGCGAGCAACTCCTGGATCTCCTTCAACGAGAACCCGAGCTCCTGCGCATGCTTGATGAAGCGCAGGCGACTGACCGCGTCCGCGGCGTACTGGCGGTAGCCCGACGCCGTCCGCCGCGGGGCCAGGAGGATACCCCGGCGCTCGTAGTAGCGGATCGTCTGAACGTTCACCTCGGCGGCGGCGGCGACCGCGCCGATAGTCAGAGCCATCTGTGCATCCCCCCCTCGGTCGTGAAGATAGACCTTATACCACGGTGTAGGGTCAAGGGGCTGTCGCGGGCGTCACGTAGAGCTTCTCCAAGATCCGCAAGCCGAGAATGTCCCGCCGCGGCGCCGCGATGGCGGCGGGACTCGCCGATCACGTCGGGACGATGCCATTGGTCCTCTCGAACTCCGCGCCGCAGTCAACGGGCACAGGAAGCCGCGCCGTTGCGCGATTTCCGGCAGGAAGGCTAGGTTTGGTCTCCGAGAGGTCGGAGGTTCAAATCCTCTCGCCCCGACTTGTAACGACCGCAGTGCCGCTGCACGACAGACCGCCGGCGCCGTGACCAGCCGCGAACGCGTCCTCGCCCACCTCGACGGCCGGCCGGTGGACCGCCTGCCGCTCATGCCCATCACCATGCAGTTCGCCGCCGACCTCATCGGCGCGAAGTACCTCCGCTACGCGACCGACTTCCGCACCCTCGTCGAGGGCCAGCTCCGGACGGCGGAGCAGTACGGCTTCGACTACGTCTCCTGCATCTCCGACCCCGCCCGCGAGGCGGCCGACTGCGGCGCCGACATCGTGCTGTTCGACGACCAGCCGCCCGCCTTCAAGGAGGAGCGCGCCCTCCTGGCCGAGAAGACCCGGCTCGCCGGCCTCCGGATCCCGGACCCCCTGGGCGGTGGCCGGATGACCGACCGCGTGCGGGCCGCCGAGCTGTTCCGGCGGGAAGTGGGCGGCGACAAGCTGATCGAAGGCTGGATCGAGGGCCCCATGGCGGAGGGCGCCGACCTGCGCGGCATCAACACCATCATGCTCGACCTCTACGACGATCCGGCGTTCGTCACCGACCTGTTCGAGTTCGTCACGGAGATGGAGATCCGGTTCGCGCAGGCGCAGGTGGAGGCCGGCGTGGACCTCATCGGCATCGGCGACGCCGCGGCGTCCCTGGTGGGGCCGGCGTTCTACGGGCAATTCGTCTGGCCCTGCGAGAAGCGCATGGTGGACGCCATTCACGCGATGGGCGCGCGGGTCCGCCTGCACATCTGCGGCGACACCACCGCCATCCTGGACGGCATGGGCCGGCTGGGCTGCGACATCGTGGACCTGGACTACCCCGTGGACATGCGCGCCGGCCGGGCCCGGATGGCGAGCCAGGTCATCCTCGGCAACGTCGAGCCCGTGGGCGTGATGCGGAACGACACGCCGGACCACGTCAGGGCCGCGCTGGCGGCATGCCATGAGGCGGTGGGGCCGCGGTACATCGTGGGCGCCGGCTGCGAGCTGGTCCGGGATACACCGGAGGCCAACGTCCGGGCGATGGGCGCCTTCGCCATGGACACCGCCCCCTAGCGCCCCCGCCCGATCGAGAGACCCGACGATGCCGGACTACGCGTTGATGAAGCGGTGCCTGTACGACGGCAAGGCCGCGGACGTCGAGCGCCTGACCCGCGAGGCGCTGGCCGAAGGGCGCCCCGCGGGGGAGGTCCTCGCCGAGGGCCTGATCGCCGGGATGCGCGTGGTGGGCGAGGACTTCAAGCACAACGTCCTGTACGTGCCCGAGGTGCTGATCGCGGCGCGCGCGATGAAGGCCGGGATGGCGGTCTTGAAGCCGCTGCTCGGCGCCCAGGGCGCGGGGGTCAAGCCGGCCGGCGTGTTGCTGATGGGGACCGTGAAGGGCGACGTGCACGACATCGGCAAGAACCTGGTCTGCATGATGGCCGAGGGCGCCGGCTTCGAGGTCCACGACCTCGGGGTGGACCAGAGCATCGAGCAGTTCCTGGCGGCCACCGAGCGGTACCGGCCCGACGTGATCGGGATGAGCGCCATGCTGACGACCACCATGCCGTACATGAAGGTGGTGATTGACGGTTACCGGGAGCGCGGCTTCGGTCACGTCAAGATCGCCATCGGCGGCGCGCCGACCAGCCGGACGTACGCGGCGGAGATCGGCGCGGACGGCTACGCGCCGGACGCCTCCGGCGCGGTGGACCTGTTCCTGCGGCTGGTGGGGGACGGGCCGGTGGGGACGGCCGCGGCGTGAGGGCGCCTCTTCACGAAGCGGTCCGGCGGGGCCCGCTCGTCTGCGACGGCGCGATGGGGACCGAGCTCATGGCCGCCGGCCTCGAGCCCGGCGGCTGCGGCGAGTCGTGGAACCTCACCCACCCGGAGCGGGTGCTCGCCATCCAGCGGCGCTACGTCGAGGCGGGCGCCGATTGCGTCACCACCAACACGTTCGGCGCGAGCCGGCTGATGCTCGCTCGCCACGGCCACGCCGGCCTGGTGCGCGACGTCAACCAGGCCGGCGTGCGGATCGCACGCGAGGCCCTCGGCGCCCGCGACGGCTGGGTGCTGGGCGACATCGGCCCGCTCGGCGCGCTGCTGGAGCCGTACGGAGAGCTGCCGGAAGCGGAGGCGCGCGCGGCGCTGGAGGAGCAGGCGTCCGCTCTGGTCGAGGCCGGGGCCGACGCCCTCATCATCGAGACCGAGACGTCGCTCGAGGAGACGGGGCTGGCCATCGAGGCGGCGCGCGCCGCGGGCGCGGCCTCGATCATCGCCTCGCTCGCCTACGGCCTCTCCGCCGACGGCACCTTCTACGTCACCATGATGGGCGTCCGCCCCGGGCGGGCGGCGGCGTTCGTCGCGGAGCGCGGCGCGCACGTCGCGGGGCTCAACTGCGGCACCGGGGTGGACATGAAGGCCGTGGCGGCGATCGTCCGCTCCTACCGCGAGCACACCGATCTGCCGGTGATGGGCCAGCCCAACGCGGGCACCCCGGTCCTCGATCACGGCCAAGTGCGCTACCGCCAGACCCCGGAGGAGATGGCGGCCGCGGTCCCGGAGGTGCTGGCCGCGGGCGCCGGGATCGTCGGCTCGTGCTGCGGCAGCACGCCCGCCCACACGGCCGCGATCCGCCGGGCCGTGGACGAGTTCCGCCGGCAGGGCCACGGCCGCTGACGGCGCGGGGGCGCCGGCCGCCGCCGTGAGGGTGGCGGCGGACGGCGGGCCGCCATAGCTTCGGGGAGCAGGCCGCCTCGTCAGGAGGATGCGACGATGGGCGCTTCGCACGGTCTCTCCGTTCCCGCCGCGGTTCCCGGTTCCGCCGCCTCCCGCCAGGACGTCTATCAGGCCATCGCTTCCTGGGCGCTGCGGCAGCGATTCGGGCGGCTCAACGCGTGGGTGGTCGGCGGGGTCGTGGACGCCGTCGGGCTGCTGCTTTTTCTCCCCGTCCTGTGGCCGCTCGCCTGCGCCTTCGTGAGCATCGCGGCCGTCGGCGCGTGGGGCCTCGCGGCGCAGCGGCTGGCGGCGCCCGGCGCCGCCGTGCGGCGCGGCGCGCTGCGCGAGATCATGTTCGCGGCGGTTGCCGCCGGCAGCGTCGCCGCCCTCCTGGCCTTCTACGGCGTGTTCCTCGCGATCCTCGGTCCGAGCTGGAAGCTGTAGGTCGTCCGTTCGCCCAGCCGGGCGGCGGCATCCCCGGCGCCGGGCCCTCGCGGCGGCCGACCCGCCGCTCGCCATCCACGATCGGGTAAGCCGGCACTCCGGCCTCCGTACCGCCGCCGCTGCTGAGCCGGGAGCGGCGCGCCGCGCGCGCCGGCCCGCGGTTCCGTCACGTCTCTGACACGCTTCGTCACGTTACCGGATTTCCCGCTTGTGGCGCCGACCCGCCACATCGTAGCCTGAGCGCCGGCGGACGACGTCGGCAGCCCTCCGCCCGTGGTCCACAGGGAGGCCCCATTCCAGGCGGATTGCGCAGCATGTGCGAGCCGTGGCGTGGCGGGCAGCCCCGGGCGGCTCGGGGCCGGTTCGAGGCCGGCGCGCGTCCGGCGCCCCCGGCGCGGCGGGCAGGCGCGACGTTCCGGGCGGCCGGCGGCCGCGGCTTCACGATGATCGAGATCCTGGTGGTGGTCGCGCTCCTGGCCCTGGTGGCGGCGTTCGCGATCCCGAAGCTCGACTTCTCCTCGTACCGGGTCAACGGCGCCGCCCGGAGCCTCACGGCCGTCCTCGCGCGGGCCCAGCGCCTCGCCGTGACCAACCAGAGCAACGTCAACGTGCTGTTCGACGCGGCGCACAACGCCGTGGTGCTGCACGAGGACCTGAACAACAACAACCAGATGGATACGGGCGAGGTGGTGCGCCGCTACCCGCTGGGGGATGGCGTGGTGTACGGGCTGGGCGGCGCCCCGGCCCTGATCTACACGCCGACGCCGGTGAGCTTCGCGGTCGGCCTGAACGGCCTGCCCGAACTCACCTTCCGCCGCGACGGCAGCGCGTCACAAAACGGGACGGCGTGCCTGACGTCGGCGGCGGCGGTCGCGACGCCCCAGCCGGCGTATGCGCGCTGCGTCGAAGTCGTCGAAGCCACGGGACGGCCGTCATGGTATCAGTACAACGGGACCGCGTGGGTGCAGCGGTTCTGAGCCGGGCCGGCCCGCGCGGGCCGCGCGAGGGCGGTGGCCGAGGCCGCGGGGCCGGACGGTGGGGGCGGCGCGACGCCTCCCCCCGGTGCCGGGGCCGCCTCCTCCCGCGCGGGATGACCCTCATCGAGGTCGTCGTCGCCCTGACCATCCTGGCCGTGGTGCTGCTCGGGATGGGACGGTTCGCCTTCAACTTCTCGCGGACGGAGCGCCAGTCGGAGGCCCGCACGGTCGCGGTGGAGCTGGCGAGCCAGCGGCTCGCGGCCATCCGCTCGACGCCCAACTACGCGGGGCTGGAAGCCACGTTCGCCGGGACCGAGAGCGCGATCGCCGGGTTCCCCGGCTATGCGCGGACGACCGTGATCGTGCATACGGGCGGCCCGCGGCCCACGTACACGAACGACTACAAGACGGTCACCGTGACGGTGAGCTCCCCCGCGCTGGCGGCCCCGGTCTCGGAGACCGTCGTGGTGGCGGCCCCGTGACGCGGCCGCGCGGCTTCACCCTGATCGAGATGCTGATCAGCCTGGTGGTCCTCGGCATGGTGATGGGGATCGCCGTGTGGTTCTTCCACGGCGTGAGCGGGGCGGTGGCGGACACGGCGGATCGCCAGGACGCCATGCAGAATCTGCGGTACGCCGTCACGACCCTGGACCGCGAGCTGCGCAACGCGGGCGCCGGGACCACGGACATGCAGCCGGCCCTGGTGTACATCTCGCCCACCGAGGTGGTGTTCAACGGCGACCTGGTGAGCAACGTCGCGGGCTCGGCGACGGCGGTCAACTACGACCCGAACGCGGACCCGGCCACCGTCAGCGCGCCCACGATGGCCCAGCGGTTCGACATCCCCACGACGGGCGTGCTGTATCCCGACACCGCCTACACCACGAGCGGCGCGCAGCTCTCGCCGGCGGAGACGATCGCCTACTGGTTCACGCCGGACACGGCCGCGGGCGGCGGCGGGTTGTACCTGCTGATGCGCCAGGTGAACAACGCGGCCCCGACGGTCGTGGCCCGCAACCTGATGCCGTTCCCCGGGCGCCCGTTCTTCGACTGGCTCGAGACGGACACGGCGGGCAACCTGTTCGAGGTGCCGGCCGGCAACCTGCCGATGTTCCACAGCGTGCCCATCCACGGCTCCACGGCGGACACGGGCGTCGCAGCGCGGATTGATTCCGTCCGGGCCGTGGAGGTGAGCCTGTACGCCTCGAACGGGCGCAGCGGCAGCGCGCAGGTCCTGCGCGACCTGGCCACGACGATCCGGATCCCCAACGCCGGCATCGTGACGCAGCGCTCCTGCGGTGATGCGCCGATCTTCGGCCAGGCCGTCACGGCGGTGTTCACCGGCACGGACTCCGTGCCGCGGGTCACGGTGAGCTGGCTGCCGGCGGTGGACGAGACCGGCGGCGAGAAGGACGTGGAGCGGTACCTCATCTACCGGCGCACCGCGGCGACGGGCTTCGCGGGCGCGCTCCAGACCATTCCCGCCGGGCAACCGAGCTACAGCTACGTGGACGGCACGGTGCTGAACGACAGCACCTACGCCTACGAGGTCACGGCCCTCGACTGCACCCCCCTGGAGTCGTCGCCGTCAGTGTCCCCGGCGGTCACGGTGCCGCCGGCCCCCTGAGCGGAGGCGATCTCATGGCCCGCACCCCGAGTTCCCGCGAGCGCGGCCAGGCGCTCGTCCTCGTCATGCTCCTGACCGTCGCCATCTCGGCGCTGGCCGCCGGCGCCATCTACCTGACGGGCAGCGGCTACCTGATCTCGCGAGGCCAGGAGAAGGCGGCCATGATGCGCGACGCCGCCGACGCCGGGATCGAGCTGGGGCGCTCCGCGCTGAACGGCGATCCGGCGCTGCTGCCGGACACCGGATACGCCGCCCTGCAGACCGGCCAGCCCGTGCTCGACGCCGGCGGGAACCCCATTCCCGGCGTCACCCGCAGCATCTACGTCGGGCCGACGGGGTCCTCGACCGGGCAGTACGGCGTGTTCGCCAGCGTGGTCTCGGTGATCAGCGACCCGTCGGGGGCGGTGCTGGTGCGGCGCGGCGAGCTGTCGCAGGAATCCTTCGCCAAGTTCGCGTACTACACCAACAGCGAGGGGACCGGCATCTGCTTCGGGGGCGGCGACCAGATCTTCGGGCCGCTGCACACCAACGACAACTTGTGCATCTACTCGAGCGGCGCCCGGTTCCACAGCACCGTGGAGGTGGCGGGCACGATCACCGGGGCCAGCTACGGCACCTTCGACCAGGGCTACACCCAGAACGCGCCGAACATCCCCCTGCCCACCGTGGCGGCCCTGTCCAAGCTCGCGACCTACGCCACGCAGGGGGGCATGAACTTCACCGCCCCCGCCGGCGGCACCGCCACGCAATCCACGCTGCGCATCGAGTTCGTGGCGCTGGACGTGAACGGGGACGGAACGGTCACCGATCCGAACGACGGCTTCTTCAAGGTCTACGTCGCCAACAGCGGCGCCAACGCGGGGTACGTCACCGGCACGGCGCTGTCCTATCAGCGGACGGCGAGCTACAACAATCAGGAGAGGAACTGCGGGGACTTCCACGTCAACACCGTGAGCGGCATCACGGATACGACGTTCTACACGGCGTACGACCACTACACCTACTCGTTCCCGTCGGTCACGCATCCCCCAGGCTCGACCATCGGGGGAGGTGGCTCGGCGGAGGGCACCAACAAGACCAACAACGCGACGTACTCGCTCGAGCGCAACCTGACCAAGTGCTACCTGGGTGGGGACGACCACCTGGAGCTCGACACCCTCGCCGGCCCGCGCTACCTGAACACGTTCCGGGCCACGGACGCGTACGGCTCGTGGCAGCAGTACACCGCGACGCCCAACGCCGCCGTGATCGCGGCGCTCAAGAGCCCCGCGTCCCGGGCGCTGGACACCACCCTGGCCGCGCGCACGCTCGAGGCTCAGTACCTCTGGCCGCTCGCGCGGCAGTACAACCCCAACTCCAAGGGCGTGATCTACGTCAACGGCAACGTGGTGGTGAGCGGGGTGGTACACGCGCACGTCACCCTGGTCTCCAGCGGCAACGTCATCGTGGCCGACGACATCAACTATGCCATCCCGCCCGGGAGCGCGCCGTGCCTCAGCGGCGACATGCTCGGCCTCATCGCGTCCGGCTCCATCTACATGTCGGACAACGTGATGAACACCCCGCAGCCCTGGTCGTCGAGCGGGGGCTACGAGCACCTGTCGGCCACCACGGACGAGTACCTGCAGAGCGTGCTGCTGACCCTCAACTCGTTCACGGTCGAGAATTTCGCCGGGGGCCCCACCACCTCGGAGAACTGCGGGACGAGCCAGTCGGGGCGCGGCTGCCTGTACCTGACCGGCGGCATCATCCAGGGCACGCGCGGCGCGGTCGGCACGACGGCGGGCACGGGCTACATCAAGCGGTACGCGTACGATCAGTGTGCCATGCAGACGCCGCCGCCCTACTTCCCGACCACGGGGCGGTTCTACCGCAACCGCTACTACGAGCTCGACCCGGTGGGGTTCAGCGTGGCGAGCTTCTTCGCCAGCCTCACCCCCAGGCAGTGAGCCCGCCGGCGCGCATCCCCGGCGTTGCGCTCGCCCTCGCGGGCGCCCTGGCGGCCGCGGCCGGCTGCCACGAGTCCACGGCGCCGCAGACGACGATGATCGCGCTGGCGCCCGCCGGCCGCCTGGTCGTGGTCTCCTCCCCCGGCGCCGGGCCCGTGACCGACACGGCGCTGGTGACGCTCCGCGGGCCGGGGGCGGCCCGGGCCAGCTGGAGGGTGAGCCACGGTGCGGCTCCGTGGGTCACGCTGGCCACGACCGGCGGCACGGGCGACGGCCCGGTGATCTGGACGCGCGATCCGCGCCAGGCGATCGCCGGCGTCTGGGTGGACACGATCACGGTGACCGTCACGGGCTCGCGCGCGTCCGCTCAGCTGGTGGATTCCCTGGGCATCAGCGGACCACTGCCGAGCTACGTCACCGTGCGCCGGCCATGGCTGCCGGGTGAGCGCGACGCCGTGGTCGGGTACATCGGCCGGAACCAGTCGCTGGGCCCGTTCTCGGACGCCGTGGATACGCTGCTCGCGGCGAGCGACTCGGTGACGGTGGCGGTCCCAAACCCCGCGCTGGCTGCCGCCCCGCCGGGTCTCCCCCGCAGTGCGTACTTGGGGCAGGCCGGGCAGGCCTGGGTGCTGGTCGGGCTGCAGTTCCGCGAGGTCTTCCCGAACCCCCCCGGTTCCGCGACGCTGGACTCCCTGCGGTGGTTGGGCGTGTTCTGGTTCGCCTCGCCGGAGAGCACCTGGACGGGCAGGGTGCTGGCGGCAACCTCGGCCGCGACGCTCTGGGGCCAAGCGGTGGACAGCGTGACGTTCGACACGTCGGGCGGCAAGGCCGGCGCCGCCGGGGGCGAATCACGCGCCGGCACGGGCGAACTGTGGCAGGCGATTTCCGGTACCCTGTTCATCACGCAGAACACGTGCAGCCCGTCCTCGTGCGCCAACCAGACTTTCGTCTCGGGGCCGTACCAGGGCGGCCAGTGGCACGGGCTGCAGATCGGGGGCTCGCTCAGCAACATCATCGCGCCGTGCGTTCAGCCGACGGGGTGCGCCGCCCCCCCGGACACGTTCAACGTCTCCTTCCTGAGTGTGTGCTTCTTCGGCTATTGCTTCGGCAGCCCGATCCCGGGCCTGTACATCAACTGCGTGTTCCCCACCCCCTGCACCGGGCCGGCGGCGGCGCGCGCGGCCGAGCTGGCCCGCCGTCACGCCCCCTTCGTGGCGCTGACGACCGAGGCGCCGCTGGACACCAGGCGCCGCGCGGAGGGATCCCGCCGCCGGGCGGCCGTCGGGCCGTAGCCCGGCGTGGCGCCGGCGCCGCGGCGCCGGCGGAACGCGCGATGGGGCCCGGGCGGTCACGCCCCGGGCACGAATCGTCACTTTGTGTCACCCGCTCTTGCGGGCGCGGCGCCCGCCGTCTACTGTGTGCCCGCGCCACGATGGCCTCCATCGCAACCCTCCTTCCTCCCGGGCACGCCGAGCGTTTGCGGGACGCAACGCGCGGGTGGTACCACGTCATCACGTGCGAGAACTGGCCGGCGGTCGCCCAGGCGTGCGAGCGGCACCAGGCCCGGCTCGCCGTCGTGGACCTGTTCGCGGGCGGCCGGGCGGACTTCGAGTCGGTGCGCCAGCTGAAGCGACAGTTCCCCCGGCTCGCGCTCGTCGCCTACGTCACCCCCGACGTGGACCGCTTCGGCGACGTGTTCGACGCGGGCCGGCAGGGCATTGACGCCCTCATCGTCGCGAATCGGGACGACGCGGCGCCCGCGTTGCTCGCGGCCCTTGCGCGCGCCGAGTCGCGCTCCCTCGCGGCGCTGGTGCGACGCTCGCTGGGACCGGCGGACCCGGTGGTTCGGGATGCCGTGCTGGTCGCGGTGAACTTCGCCGAAGAGCGCCTCTCCCCCCAGCGGCTGGCCCGGCTGCTGGGCGTGCCGCGGCGCACCCTGGCCCTGCGGCTGGCGGGAGCGGGATTCCCGCCCCCGCGGCCCCTGCTGACCTGGGGCCGCCTCATCGTGGCCGCCCACCTGGCGGAGGGGAGTCATCGCGCCGCCAACCGGGTGGCCGCCGCCCTGGGCTATCCATCCGGCAGCGCGTTTCGCAACACCTGCCAGCGCTACCTGCGCGCCACCCCCACGGAGATCCGGGCGCGCGGTGGCGCGCAGTACGTCGTCCGCGTTCTGCTTCGTCAGGTCCAGCTGTCGCGGGAGCCGATCCGGCTCGGGCGGCCCGGCCGTCGCCTAGCGCTCGCCGTCTGATCCGACGGCGAGCCGCGTACCCATGAGGGGGAGATCCGACACGTGAAATCCGATCGTTGCCGCCTTGGACTGGTGACGCTGGCGCTCGTCGGCCTCGCGTCGTGCACGGGGAGCGAGCCGACGACGCCGAACCCGCGGGCGCCCGCGGAACCCGGCTTGGTGCGCACGGTTGCCGCGGCGGCGGCGTCCGAGCAGGAGACGCCCTTCGTGCGGTGCCACCGCCGGGCGCCGGTGGCGGCCTCGGCCGACATCGGCCCCGCGGGCGGGCGGATCACGGCGGGCGGCAACCGCCTCATCATCCCCAGCGGCGCTCTGGCCCGCACGGTGCACATCACGCTCGGCGCCCCGGGCGACGGACGGGCGTTCATCGCGCTTGGCCCGACCGGCCTGGTGTTCCAGAAGCAGGTCCGGCTGGTGTTCAACGTCACCGGCTGCGACGTGAGCGCGCCGGACGACGAGGAATCGGGCGCGGCGGCGCTGTACGCCGCGTATGTGAACGACAGCGGACAGATCGTGGAGGTCCTCCCGGCCCATTCCCACCCGCTGACGCACACGGTGTCCGCCGCGATCCGCCACTTTTCGGGGTACGCGCTGGCATGGTGACTCGCGGTCCCACCTAGGTATGGAGTTCGAGGAGGCGCTGCGGGCCGCCCTGGCCGCCGAGGAGTCCGGCGACCTGGTGGGCGGTGCGGCGATCCTCGAACCCCTCCTGCAGGCCGCCGACCCCCGGCGGGCCGCCGAGGCGCGGCTGCACCTCGGCCGCGTGCGGTGGAAGCAGGGCCACCTGGATGAAGCCCTCGACCTGTGCCGTGAGGCCAGCGGCACGGCGCTCCGCATCGGCGCGGACGATCTGCGCGCCCAGGCGGACAACGCCATGGGCGTCCTGCACACGACCCGCGGGGAATACGTCCAGGCCGCGGCCTCGTACCACTCGGCGCTGGAGCGAACGCCCGATCCCGTAACCCGCGGAAAGATTCTCCTGAACCTGGGCGTCATCGCGAACATCGAAGGCCACCTGGACCTCGCGCGGCAGCAGTACGAGCACGCCCGGGCGCTGTTCAAGCAGTCCGGCGACGAGCGGAATGAGGCGCTGGCCCTGCACAACATGGGCATGCTGCATTCGGACGCGGGCGAGTGGGATGAAGCCGATGACCGCCTGGGACGCGCGCTGGCGCTGTTCGAGGCCCAGGGCAACCGCCTCATGATCGCCTACGTGCTGGTGAACCAGTCGGAGGTCGCCTGCGGTCGGGGGCGCCCGGAGGAGGCGATCCGCCTGTGCGACCTGGCCCTCCGGATGTACGCCGAGCTGGGGCACGAGCCGGGCCGCTGCGAGGCCCTCAAGTGGAAGGGGCATGGCCTGCGGCTGCTGGGCGAGGGACGCCGCGCCCGGGAGGTGCTGGGCGAAGCCCTGCGCATGGCCAAGCGCCTGCGCCTGAAGCTGCTCGAGGCCGAGACCGCGCGGGAACTGGGCGCCGGCCTCATGGCAGGCGGCGAAGCGGCCGCCGGCCGGCGGCTCCTCGAGCGCGCGCGGCGGCTGTTCGTGGCGCTGGGCGCGGAGCGCGATGCGGAGGCGGTGCGCAGCGAACTGGGCACCGACGAGCAGGTTCCCGGTGCGCGACCGGGCCCGGATCGGGCCTCTACGGGGACGACGCCGGGATCGCCGCCAAAGGGTGCGCCGCCGACTTGACGCGCCGGATGCGCGCCCGGCATGCTACCCACGTCACCCCCGACCCCCCCACCATCACCCTGGCCGGTGCCGGATGCCGGCATCGAGGAGCAGGCTCAGTGACCAGGTCACCGCGCGCTCGCACTCCGCACCGGGCTGTGAGACTCCTCTCTCTCCTCGCCGCCGCGTCGCTCGGCGCCTGCGCGCCGCGCGGCACCTGCCGCGGGGACTACTGCGGCACAGTGGTGTTCGCCGCGATCGGCCAGCCGGTGACGCTGCTGCCGCCGGTCAGCGACCAGGTGCTCGACCGGGACATCGGCGACCAGATCTTTCTGCGGCTCGCCGAGATCGGCCCGGACCTCAATACCGTGGGCGACTCCGGGTTCGTGCCCGAGCTCGCCGACCGCTGGACGTGGACGGATTCCCTGACGCTCGCGTTCCACCTGGACCCGCGGGCCCGGTGGCAGGACGGCCGGCCGGTGACCGCCCGCGACGTGGCGTTCACGTTCGCCGCCTATACCGATACCGCGCTCGACTCGCCGTTCCGGGACGACCTCAAGCGGATCGCAACGGTCACCGCCCCGGACAGCGCGACGGCGGTGTTCCGGTTCCGGTCGCGCTACCCTGAGATGTTCTACGACGCGGTGTACGACATGCGGATCCTGCCGCGGCACCTGCTCGACACCGTGCCGCTGGCCCGCTGGCGGACGGCCGCCTTCGGGCGGCACCCGGTGGGCGACGGCCCGTACCGGTTCGTGCGCTGGACGCCCGGGCAGAGCCTGGAGCTGGCGGCCGACTCGGCGTTCTTCCTGGGGCGCCCGCACATCCGGAGCCTGGTGTGGCGGTTCACCAGCGACCTGTCGGTGGCGGTCACGCAGGTGATCGGGGGGGAGGCGGACGCCATCGAGGTGCTCGTGAGCCCCACGAACATCGCGCGGGCCGGGGCGGCGTCCCATCTGAAGCTGTACCCGTACCCGGGGTCGGCCTACATGATGGTGGGCTTCAACCTGCGCGCGCAGGCGGGCCGTGGGCCGCACCCCATCTTCGGTGACGTGCGGGTGCGCCGCGCGATGGTGCTCGCGACCGACCGGGCGCAGATGGCCCAGAGCGTGTTCGGCGGCGCGGCGAAGGTGCCGCCGGGGCCGATCCCGGAGAGCTGGTCGCGGCTGTGGTTCCCCGACGTCAACGTGCCGCCCTACGATCCGGCGGCGGCCGCGCGGCTGCTGGATTCGGCAGGCTGGCGGCTGGGGGGAGGCCGCGACAGCGTCCGCCACAAGGACGGCCGCGCCCTGGCCTTCACCCTCGACGTGCCCT
>JAJYLI010000224.1 GCA_021787855.1 bacterium
GCCGCCACGCCCGGCTTCACGTCGAACGCGCTGGTGGTCGCGCCGGCCAGACCCGCGGCGGCGGCGGCCAGCGTGTAGCCCGTCCCGGCCGTGGCGATGGAGACGTTGGCGAACGTCGCCACGCCGGAGCTGGCCGCCACCCTGGTCGTGCCCGCCAGCGTCGCGCCCGTCGCGTTCGCCGCCAGGGAAAGCGAGACGGAGTCGGTGAAGGCCGCGACCTGGTTGCCGAACGTGTCCCGTGCGGCCACCTGGACGGCGGGGGAGATCGGGGCGCCGGCCGTCGCCGTGGACGGCTGCACCAGGATCGCCAGCTGCGTCGCCCGCCCGGCGCCGACCGCGCTGGTGAACATCACCGGCGCGATGCTGCGCCCCACGACAGTGGCCCTCACGGAGTCGGTGCGCACGGACGACCCGACCGTCCAGAGTGTGCGCGCGAGGCCCGCGGTATCCGTCGCCACCAGGGTGTCCGACACCGTGCCGTTCCCCGCCACCACGGCGAACCGCACGCCGACGCCGCGAACGCCGAGACTGTCCGCGGCGCCGACCAGGACCACCAGGGGCTGCGCGAGCGGCGTGCGCACGACGCCGACTTGCCCGTTCCCGGACCGCACGGCCAGGGTGCTCGCCACCGGCTGGACCGTGACGCGCGCCGTGTCCGTGAGCCCGGTCGGCGTCTCGGCGACGATGCGCGCGAGCCCGCGCTGCGCCAGCGCGACGACCGTGCCGCTCAGGGGCGACGGGACCCTGGCCCGCGCGGTATCGAGGGATTCCCACTCGATCGGCGTGTTCGCGATCGGGTGCCCCGCGCTGTCGAGCGCCGCCGCGGTCAAGGTCACGCTGTCGCCGAAGGTGAGCGACGTGTCCTTCACAGCGATCACCACGGCGGCGGCGTTGGCCCCCGTGCCCGTGTAGCGCAACGGCACCTGCGCGACGGAGCCGATGATCCCCACCGTGACGGTCACCGGCGTGGGCCCGCCCCGGAATACCGTGTCGGTCCCGGAGATCAACGCGAGATCGAGCGAGAAACTCTCCGTGCCGCTGCCGCCTTCCAGCGTGACCGGCAGCATCAGGCTGACCGTCGCGGAGTCCTGGGGAAAGACCACGACCGTGTCCAGCGCCACCTCGCCCGAGGTGCGGTAGAGCAGGATGTGGACGCGGTCGAAATCCACGAACCCTGCGGCGCTGGCGCTGAATCTGGGAACGACGGAGAACGCGGCGGAGTGGATCGAGCGCAGGCCGGTCGTGTCGCGGAAGCAACCGATGATCAGCAGCGCGGCCGCGACTGTCGCGGCCCGCCACCAGCGGCGCGCGCCATTCCGCGCGCCATGCGGGTCACCGGCCCCCTTTTTAATGGCCGCCAATGTGTCGCCCGCGGAGGCCGGAAGCAACCTCGCACGGGCGATATTCCTACGAAATTCCTCACCTTTCGTGTCGCCGCTGTCTCCCTCCGCCGCGGCCACACGCTGTTCGCCGGATCGGTGTCGGGGGAGTCGTTCCGGTAGCGGAGTCGTTCCGGTAGAGGATGGGCTCACCGCCCCGAATCGTCCGGCTCGCCGTGTCCAAAACCGCCTCAATCTCGTAGTCGGCCGGATTCTGCCAGCAGGTGTGGCCCGGCGCGCCGCTCGCGGATCGGTACTCGTCGGGCGCCGGAGGCGGCAACGGCCGAAACGGAAACGGGTCTTTGACTTGAGTGGCGGGGGGAGCAGTCACAAGCACGAGCAGCGGGGCGCGGAAGACGGTGACTCCGGTCATACATCTGCTCTGAGCTCCGTAATTCTTCGGATGCGCAACCCGAACATTCCCAATGGCATAGGGGATGCAAGATTCTGAGATTCAGAAAAACGATGCAAAGACTCGGCTTGCTGGGCCTATCCTACCGAACTGCGGACCAGGGCTGCATCGCCCGGGCGGCGGCGGCCTCGCCCACCGGTGACGCCATCCGGAAGGTGCACGCCGACTGCGGCTTGGTCGAATCCGTCCTTCTTTCGACGTGCAACCGCGTGGAGTGGGTGTTCGCCGTCTCCGAGGAGGCGAGCCTCGTGGACGCGTTCGCGGCGCTCGAAGCGCGGCTGCCGGTTGCCCCGTCGGAGTGTTACCGCCTGGCGGGTGAGGAGGTGGCGCGGCACATCTTCGAGGTGGCCGCGTCGCTGGATTCGATGAACCCGGGCGAGACCCAGATCGTCGGGCAGGTGCGGGAGGCGTACCGGCGCGCGGGGGAGCTGGGCCTGGTGGGGCCGCGGCTGCACCTGGTGTTCGACGCGGCGCTCAAGGCGGCGAAGCGGGTGCGCCGGGAGACGGCGCTCGCGGCTCGCCCGGTCTCGATGATGTCGCTGGCGCTGGAGGCGGCCGGGGATCTGCCCGCGGGGGCCACCGTGGCGGTGGTGGGCGCGGGGGAGATGGCGCGGGAAGCGGCGGAGCGGCTGGGAGGCGGAGGGGGGGGGAGCGCGCGCCGGCGCGAGGGCGACGCGGCCGGCCCGCGCCTGGTGTTCGCGAACCGCACCCTCGCCAAGGCGGAGGCGCTGGCGGCGCGGTGCGGCGCCGGCGCCCGCGCGCTGGCGGTGGACGAGTTCCTGGCCCGGCCCCCGGCGCTCGACGTGCTGATCAGCGCGGTATCGGTCGCCGAGCCGCTGTTCACGCGCGAGGTGCTGGAGCGGGTGGCGCGGGCCGCCGTGGGCGGCGCGGCGGCGGTGATCCTGGACCTGGGCGTGCCGGCGAACGTGGACCTGGCGGCGGCGCGCACCCTGGGCTTCCGGGCGTTCGGGATGGACGACCTCAAGGCGCGCGGCGAGGCGCATCGCCGCCAGCTCGAGCTGGAGATCGCGGCCGCGCGCCGGGTGCTGGAGGCGGAGCTGGAAGAGTTCCGGGGCGCGATGCTGGAGCGCACCCTGGCGCCGGTCCTGGCCGCATGGCGCGAGCGCGCGCACTACACGCTGGACGAGGGCCTGGCGCGGCTGTTCAGCTCGGAGAACGGGCGCTGGAACGAGGACGAGCGGGAGCGCATCGAGCGGTGGGCCGCCTCGCTGGTCGAGCGGCTGGCGGCGTTGCCGGCGATCGCCATGCGCGAGATGGCCGTGGTACACGGCGTCGAGA
>JAJYLI010000064.1 GCA_021787855.1 bacterium
TCCAGGTACGACGGCTCGTGGCCGAGCTTGCCGAGCGCGTCGAAGATCTCCTCCCGGTCCAGCTTGGGCCGCCGGGTCCGCTTCCGGGCCTTGCCCTTGCGTGGGCGCCGCGCCGGCTCCTCGGACGGCGGCGCGGTGGGCTCTTCGGCGCCGTCGTCCCAGGTGTCGTAGAGGATCGCGATCTTGGTGCCTCCGGCCGGATGGCTCATGCGCGCCTCACGGTTGGACGAACCGTCCGCGGGTCAGGTAGTTCATCGCCAGCGTGGTCGCGTACGCGGTTAGCTCGACGAGCTGCTGGGCCTCGCGCGCGGTCTCGACCGCGAGGCCCAGCGCCGCGCCGCGCTGCTCGATCGAATCCACCAGCGCCCGGACGAGCGGCCGCCGCACGCCGGTCCAGTAGGTCACCTTGTCCACGATGTCCTTGCGATGCTCGGCCATCCACGCCGCGGCGGGCCGGATGCCGTTGCGGCGGCGCGGCGACGGCTTGAGGAGGATGTCCGTGAGGTCGGCGTCCAGCGCCAGCTCCGCGATGGCCTGCGCCTCGTCGGGCGTGTGCGCCTGGTAGAACTGCTCGACCGTGACGTCCATTTCCTCGACGGTGACGTCGGTCGCGCCCAGCGCGCGGACCGGCGGCAGGTCCGCCACCCGCCGCGCCTCGCGGTCCACCCAGCGCAGCTTGGCCAGCGCGGGCCAGCCGCGGTACTTCTTCCGCCAGCCGGAGCGCGGGGTGAGCCACACGGCGAAGGTCTCGGCGAAGTCCTCGTCGGGGTGCTTCTGCGCGTACCACCCGGCGATGTGGCGCACGAAGCGGCGGCTGAACGGCACCGGGCGGTAGTGCTCCTTGTAGGCGCGGCGGAACGGGCCGAACAGCTCGCGCCACTCGTCGCGCTTGTACAGCTCGTAGGCGTAGTTGAACGCGTGCCCCGCCTCGTGGCGGAGGTACATCATGATCTCGCGCTCGTCCTCCAGGTCGTTCATGTGCTTCTCGAGCTGGGCGAGCTTGGGGTCGGCGAGGTAGAACGGGATCCCGACCACCGGCTCCCCGGAGGGGCAGCCCCACTCGTCGGTGAGGTAGCACGGCGGCCGGAACTGCTTCAGGCCCTTGCGCTCGATGTCGCGGTACAGCCGGCGCACGTACTTCTCCAGCGGGGAGCCCTCGAGCTTCAGGCCCAGCTCCCTGATGGGCTTGGTGAGCAGCTCCTGGACGTCGGCGGGCGTCTTCTCGAATGGCGGCACGGTGCGCGGGTGATGTTGCTCTACGGTAACGATCCGCGCGGCGGAGAACAATACGCGCGCGCTACGGGGCCCCGAGACCGGCGGCCGCGCAGACCACGAGCAGGGCGCGATACAGACCCGCCGGCCCGTCCACGTTCTCGTACCACTCGCCGGTGGTGTGGGTGCCGCCGCCGCGGCCGCCGGCGCCCAGGGCGATGCCGGGCACGCCCCGGCTGATGGCGATGTTGGCGTCGGTCGAGGCGGTCGCCAGCTCCGGCTCGCGCCCGACCAGGCGGGTCGCCACCACCGCGCCCTCGACGAGGGGATGGCGGGGATCGGTGGCGCCGCCGGGCCGATAGCCCAGCGGCACGATCTGCAGCGTGAGCGGCGCCGTGCCCGCCGCGCGGCGGCGGTTCGCCGCGTCGAGCGCCCGCGCGAGCGCTTCGCTGACCTGGCCGTACACGGTGTCCAGCGTGGCCTCGCTCTCGGACCGCAGGTCCAGCTCCAGCCACGCCTCCTGCGGAATGGTGTTGAGGCCGGAGCCGCCGCCGATGCGCACCACGCTGGCGGTGGTGCGGGGCTCGGCCGGCAGCGGCAGCTCGCTCGCCAGCGTCGCGGCCACGGCCACCGCGTGGACGGGGTTGGCCACGCCGAAGGCCGCCCAGGAGTGGCCGCCGGGGCCGCGGAAGACGGCCCTGAGGCGGCGCGAGCCCAGGGCGCGGTGCACGACGCGCTCGATCCCGGCGCCATCCAGCGCCACGAAGGCCAGCGGCCGGAAGCCGGGGTCCGCGAACAGCTGCCTGGCACCCGCCAGGTCGCCCGCCCCCTCCTCGCCGGCGGTCGCGACGAAGGTGATAGGCGCCGGGGTCGCGAGCCCGGCGTGGCGGCACGCGCCCGCCAGCGCCAGGATGCCCGCCAGCCCGCGGGCGTTGTCGCTGATGCCGGGAGCGAGCAGCCGCGCGCCGTGGCTGCGAACGGTGAGATCGGTGTCGGCGGGAAAGACCGTGTCCAGGTGCGCCGCCACGACCACCCCCGCGCCCTCCGCTCCGGCCGGCCAGCGCGCCAGCAGGTTGCCCGCCGGGTCGCGGCGCAGCCGGTCCAGGCCCAGGTCCGCGAACCGCCGCGCCACGGCCTCCGCCCGGCGCTCCTCGTCGCCGGTCGGGGCCGGCACCGCGGCCAGGGCGCGCTGGCACTCCAGGGTGTCACTGTCGAAGCGCTCGAGCCAGGCGCGCGCCCGCCCCAGCTGGGGCAGGGCGGCGACGGTTTCCATGGGGGCGGTCACGGGCGGAGGCTAACCCCCGCCCGGAAGGGTGGCAAGCGTGCTTGACGGCCCCCCGGGCCGTTCTGCAGACTGTACCGGTGGCCGCGCGCCTGCCCGAGTCTTCCGATCTCATTTTCGACTGGAACGCCGAGAGCGCGACGTTCGATTGGACGCGTGCGCGCGTCGAGCTGAACGACGAGACGCTGCGCGACGGCCTCCAGTGCCCCTCGGTGCGCGATCCGTCCATGGAGCAGAAGCTCCGGCTGCTGCATCTGATGGCGGACCTGGGCATCGCCGCCGCGGACATCGGGCTGCCGGGCGCCGGGCCGCGGGTCCGCGAGCAGGTGTTCCGGCTGGCGCGGGAGATCCGCGACGCCCGGCTGCCGATCGCGCCCAACTGCGCCGCGCGCACGGTGGTGAGCGACATCGAGCCCATCCTGGACGCGTCGCAGAAGCTGGGCCTGCCGATCGAGGCGGCCACGTTCATCGGCTCCTCGCCGATCCGCCAGTACGCCGAGGACTGGACGCTGGAGAAGATGCTGGCCGCCAGCGAGCAGGCGGTGCGCTTCGCCGTGGAGCACGGGCTGCCGGTGATGTTCGTGACCGAGGACACCACCCGGGCCCGGCCCGAGACGCTCAAGGCGCTGTACGGCAACGCCATCCGCTGGGGCGCGCGGCGGTTGTGCGTCGCCGACACGGTGGGCCACGCGGTGCCGCACGGGGTGCGGCGCCTGGTGCGGTTCGTGAAGGAGGAGATCGTCGCGCCCTCCGGGGCCGACGTGAAGGTGGATTGGCACGGGCACCGCGACCGCGGCATGGGCCTGATCAACTGTCTCGCCGCCATCGAGGCGGGGGTGGACCGCGTGCACGGCACCGCGCTGGGCGTCGGCGAGCGGGTGGGCAACGCGGAGATGGACCTGCTGATCGTCAACCTGCACCTGCTGGGCGCCTACCACGGGGACCTGACGCGGCTGCGGGAGTACTGCGCGGTGGCCTCCGAGGCGGTGGGCCGCCCGATCGCGGTGGACTACCCGGTGATGGGCGCGGACGCGTTCCGCACGGGGACCGGGGTCCACGCGGCGGCCATCATCAAGGCGCGGAAGAAGGGCGAGGACTGGCTGGCGGACCGCGTCTATTCGGGCGTGCCGGCGGGCGAGCTCGGCATCGCGCAGCGCATCGAGATCTCGCCCGTGTCCGGGATGTCCAACGTGAAGTTCTGGCTCCAGGCCCACGGCTACGACCCGGCGAACGAGCGGTTCGCGCGGGTGCTGTTCGACGCCGCCAAGGCCACCGACCGCACGCTCACCGACGAGGAGTGCCGCGCGTTGCTGGTGAGCGTGGGAGCCTAGGGTGGCGCCTCCCGACTATCGCGAGCTGGTGCCCTCCTGGCTGGATCTGCGCTGGCAGCTCGACCCGGTGGCCGCCAGTCAGGCCGGGGTGACGAGCCACGACGGGCGGCTGGGCGAGTTCACCCGGCCGCAGGTCAAGGCGGCGGTGAGCGCCATGAAGGCGATGACCGCCGCCTTCGAGTACTGCGAGCCGGCTTCGCTCGCGGAAGAGGTGGATCAGACGGCGGTCCTGAACGACCTGCGGACCGCCGTCGCGCGCTTCGAGCACGAGAAGCCGCACGAGCGCAACCCGGAGTTCCACCTGAGCCACCTGTTCGACGGCCTGTTCGTCCTGCTCACCAGGCCGGACCGCTCGCCGGCGGAGCGGGCGGCGGCGCTCCTGGCACGCGTCGGCGCGGTGCCGCGGTTCCTGGCCGACGCCCGCGCCACCCTGGGGGAGGGGCGCCGGCCGGGCGGGGCGGGCGGCGCGGCGCGGCCGGCGAAGGTGTTCGTCGAGACCGCGCTGGCGGTCGCCGAGGGCGGGCGGGCCCTGCTGGACGAGGCGATCCCCGCGGCGCTCCGGGACCAGCCGCCGGAGGTGCGGACCGCGGCGGGCGAGGCGCTCGCCGCGGCGCGGCAGGCGCTGAGCGAGTTCACGGCCTTCCTGGGCGGCGAGCTGGCGGACCGCGCGGACGGCGACTTCGCCGTGGGGCGCGAGCAGTTCGACTTCCACCTGCACTACGAGCACGCGCTGCGGGAGACGGCGCCCGAGCTGCTGCGCTACGGGGAGGCGCTGGTCACGGAGGTGGAGGGCGACCTGCGGCGCCGCGCCGAGGCGCTGGCGCCCGGCGTGCCGTGGCGCGCGGTGGTCGAGCGGCTGCGGCAGAACCATCCGGCGCGCGGCGGCCTGGTCGAGGCCTACGGCCGCGCCATGGAGCGGGCCCGCCGGTTCGTCGCGGGACGCGCGCTGGTCACCGTGCCCGAGGGCGAGCTGGACGTCGTGGCCACGCCGTCGTTCATGCAGCCCCTGATCCCGTTCGCCGCGTACGATCCGCCCGGGGCGTTCGGCACCAGCCGCACCGGCTGGTTCTACGTCACCGTGCCCGAGCAGGCCCTCTTGAACGAGCACAGCACCCACGAGCTGGCCCTCACGGCGCTCCACGAGGGCTATCCGGGCCACCACCTCCAGCACCTGGTGGCGCAGGCGCAGTCCTCGCCGGTGCGGCGCGTGGTGTGGAGCCCGCTCGCCGTCGAGGGCTGGGCGCTGTACTGCGAGGAGATGATGAGCGAGGAAGGCTTCCTCGCCGGGCCGGAGGAGGCGTTCTTCCAGCGCCTGCACCTGCTGTGGCGCGCGGTGCGGGTCGTGGTGGACGTGCGGCTCCACACCGCGGGCATGACGGTGCCCCAGGCCACGCGCTACATGGCCGAGACCCTGGGGCTCGCGCCCGCCAGCGCGGAGGCGGAGGTGCGGCGGTTCTGCGCCGGCCCCGCGGCCGCGCTGTGCTACGCGGTGGGCCGCCGCGAGCTGCTCAGGCTGCGCGAGGACTACCAGGCCCGCGCGGGCGCCGGGTTCTCCCTCAAGGCCTTCCACGACGACGTGCTGTCCTACGGGGGGATGCCGGTTTCCCTGATGAGATGGGGGATGGGATTGAACGACGAGGTGGTGAAGTGACTCTCAGCAGCACCTCGACGGTCCCCCCGCTCCGAACCGGCGGGTGACGAACTCCGCGTAATACTGCCGCGGCGAGAGCGGCGGCCGGCCCTCTCCCGGGTGGCATGCCGCGTGGTGCGCCAGGTAGCGCTCGTAGTCGGGCGCGCCGACGATCTGCCGCACCGCGGCGAGGGCCGCGCGGAGCGCCGCGCGCGCGCTCCCGGCCGGCCGGCCGGAGGAGGGCCTCACGCTCAGTCGCCCACGGCGTACATGCTCTCGACGTACGCCGCCTCGTGCACCGCCGCCGGCTTCCGCCTGGTGAGCACCATCCACCACTCCCGTGCCGACGCCACGATCACCACCACCACCACGGCCATGAACGCCAGCGCCAGGGCCGCGTCGAGCCGGTCGTTGAAGATCAGCCGGTCGGCGTGGGCCACGGCCGGCCCCGCGGCCACCGCCCGCGCGTGGGCGAGGAAGCCGAGCCTGGGGTCGGCCGAGAACACCTTCTGCCAGCCCGCCGTCAGGGTCACGGTCGCCAGCCACACCAGCGGCACCAGGGTGACCCAGGCGTAGGCGGCGCGGCCCATCTTGATCAGGATGGTGGTGCCCACGCACAGCGCCACCGCCGCCAGGAGCTGGTTGGCGATCCCGAACAGCGGCCACAGCGAGTTGATCCCACCCAGCGGGTCCACCACGCCCTGGTAGAGGAAGTAGCCCCAGCCCGCCACGATCACCGCGCTCGCCAGCGCGACGCCGGGATACCACGACGTGCGCCCGAACGGCTTCCAGACGTGCCCCGCCAGCTCCTGGAGCATGAACCGGCCCACGCGCGTGCCGGCGTCCACGGTGGTGAGGATGAACAGCGCCTCGAACATGATGGCGAAGTGGTACCACAGCGCGAGGCCCGAGCCCCGCACCACGCCGCCCAGGATCGAGGCCATGCCCACCGCCAGGCTGGGCGCGCCGCCGGTGCGGGAGAACAGCGTCGCCTCCCCCATCTCGCGCGCCAGCGCCTCCATCTGCCCCGGGTGGAGCGTGAAGCCCCAGTGGGCGATGGTCTGCGCGGCCGCCGCGGCCGTCGGCCCGAGGGTCGCGGCCGGGACGTTCATCGCGAAATAGACGCCGGGCTCGAGGGTGGCGGCCGCGATGATCGCCATCAGCCCGACGAACGATTCCATCAGCATGCCGCCGTAGCCGAGCAGCCGCGCGTCGCTCTCGCGGGTGATCATCTTGGGGCTCGTGCCGCTCGCCACCAGGGCGTGGAAGCCGGAAATCGCCCCGCAGGCGATGGTGATGAACGCGAACGGGAACACCTTGCCGGCGAACACCGGGCCCGTGCCGTCCACGAATCGCGTGACCGCCGGCAGCCGGATGGGCGGCAGCGTGAGAACGATCGCCACCGCCAGCGTCAGCACCGTGCCGATCTTGAGGAAGGTCGAGAGGTAGTCGCGCGGCGACAGCAGCAGCCATACCGGCAGCACCGAGGCCAGAAACCCGTAGCCGACCATGGCCCAGGTGAGCCCCACGCCCGACCAGGTGAACCACCGCGCCCAGGTGGGATCGAGCGAGACCCAGCGGCCGGCCACCAGGGCCGCCAGGAGCAGCACGATGCCGATGGCGGAGGCCTCCAGCACGTGGCCGGGGCGCAGCGTCTTCATCCACCAGCCCATCAGCAGCGCGATCGGGATCGTGCACGCGATGATGAACAGCCCCCAGGGGCTCTGCTTGAGCGCGTTCACCACCACCAGCGCCAGCACCGCCAGCAGGATGACCATGATGGCCAGGATCGCGATCATCGCCGCCATCCCCGCCAGCGGGTTCACCTCCTCCTTGGCCATCTGGCCGAGCGACTTGCCGTCGCGCCGCATCGAGAGGACCAGGATGGTGAAGTCCTGGACGGCGCCGCCCAGCACCACGCCGGCCACCAGCCACAGCGTGCCGGGCAGGAAGCCGAACTGCGCCGCCAGCATGGGCCCGATCAGGGGGCCGGCCCCCGCGATGGCCGCGAAGTGGTGCCCGTAGAGCACCCACCGGTTGGTGGGCACGAAGTCGCGCCCGTTGTTCAGCCGCTCGGCGGGCGTGGCCCGGCGGTCGTCCAGGCCGAAGACCCGCAGCGCCAGGAACCGGGAGTAGAACCGGTACGCGATGGCGTAGCTCGCCACGCCCGCGGCGAGGATCCACGCGGCGCTGATGGTCTCCCCGCGCACCAGGGCGAGGACGGCGAAGGCGGTGGCTCCAAGGGCGGCGACGGCGATCCACAGGAGAACGGCGAGAGGTCGGCGCATGTTGGCCGCTAGCATAGCGTTGGACGCGCCGCGACGTCAACCGGACCTCCTTGCCACACCCCTGGGGCGCGGGTATGTTCGCGCCGTGCGAAAGCCACACGCCGACGCGGTCACGGCGCTCCTGGAGGAAGTGGCGCACCAGGAGCAGCCCCAGCCCGCCGGCGGCAGGTCCGACCTCAAGGGCAAGGGCGCCATCGTCACCGGCGCCGCCACGGGCATCGGCCGCGCCGTGGCGCTGGAGTTCGCCCGCCGCGGCTGCGGCGTCGCCTTCAACTACGTCGAGCTGCCGGGCCGCGACGTGGCGGTGCAGGCCGCGATGACCGAGGCGGTCCTCAAGAGCCTCAACGTCCCCGTCTTCTGCGACCGCTGTGACGTGCGCAGCAAGACCGAGGTGGACCGCTTCGTCCAGGCCGCCAGCAACGCGCTGGGCGGCATCCACAACCTGGTCAACAACGCCGGCATCTCGCGCGACGCCGCCCTGTGGCGCATGGACGACACCGCGTGGCAGGACGTGGTGGAGACCAACCTCACGGGCGCGTTCCACATGATCCGCTCGGTGGCGCCCATCTTCCGCGCCCAGCACTACGGCAAGATCGTGAACATCGCCGCCATGCAGGCCATGAAGGCCGGCTTCGGCATCGCGAACTACGCCGCCTCCAAGGCGGGACTCATCGGCCTCACCCACGCCGCCGCCGTCGAGCTCGGCCCCGCCAACGTCAATGTCAACGCCGTCGCCCCCGGGTTCGTGAAGACCGAGCTGACCCAGCATCTCTCCGAGGAGCTGGTCGCCCGGGCCCGCGGCAACACCCCGCTGGGCCGCCTCGCGGAGCCCGATGACGTCGCCCAGGTGGTCGTCTTCCTCTGTACCGACGCCGCCCGGCACATCACGGGAGAGGTCATTCGCGTGGACGGTGGTCAGAGCCTGGGTTAGCTTTCGCGAGCCGGTCGTCGGATTCCCCATTGGTGCCTACAATGTCAAGTAAACGTCGCGTCACTATCGCAATACTGGCTGCACTAGCCGGATCGGGCTGCGGCGCGCCCCCGAAGCCTCTGACGCCCCAGGACGCGTTCAGGCTCACTGCCCTCGCCCCCCTGCCCGCGGACGCTCTGGCGGGCAGCAGCGTGCTTCTGCTGCCCGTTGGCGACCTGGTGCTGACGGACTCGGCGGGCGTGAGCCCGGCGCTGGCGGCGCGAGCCTGGTCCCTGCGGGGGGTCGCCGAGGCCGCCCTGGACAGCGCGCTCAAGGCGCGGGCGCCCGGGGTGGTCTGGCTGGGGCTGGCCGAGCAGCAGCGGGCCCTGCGGATGGCCCCGGCGCTGGGGATCGAGCCGGCGCGGCTGGACACGCGCTACCTCCTGGACCCGCGGATCACCAGCATGGTGGATCCGCTGTGGAGCCAGTTGCGGGCGCTGATGGGCCTGACGAACGCGCGGGCGGCGCTGGCGCCCGCCGGCGTGCTGCTCGACCGGCGGGGCACGGAGTACACGGCGGAGTACGTGCTGGTCCTGGTGGATCCGCGGGACGGATCGGTGGTGGGCCGGGGGCGGACCGTCGGCCCCGCGGCGGCGACGCCGGAGGCGGCGCTCGCGGCGGCGGCGCTGGCCACGGTGCCCTCGACCGTGCACTAAAGGCGGTGAGCAGATGAGAGAAGCCGGACTTCGGAACCGTTGCCGGACGCCACGGCGCGAGTGGTTGCCAGTTGCCGGCCGAAAGGCGTTGAGGCTGGCTGGAGCGCTCGGCGTCGCGGTCTCGCTCGCGGCCGGCGTGGTGCAGGCCCAGCAGACCAGCCTGACCATCTATCAGGACGGGCGGGTGGTGGTGCGGCGGACCTTCCCGGTCGCGCTCGCCAGGGGCGCGAACACGGTCGCGCTGGATCTGGGCGTGCCCCACGTGGATCCCGGCACGCTGGTGGCCCTGGGCGACGGGGTGCAGATCACCGGCGTCGAGACCAGCGGGGCCACGGGCCAGGATGCGGCGCTGCGCCGCGCCGTGGGGCACGAGATCGAGTTCATGACGCAGCGCGGCGACTCGGTGCACTTCCTCCGGGGGACCCTGCTCTCGCTCGACCCGCTGGCCGTGCGGGTGGAGGGGCGGGTGGTGTTCACGGCCCCGGGCACTCCCGCGCTTCCGGACTCGCTGGTGTCGCTGGCGCGGCGGGTGGAGCTGACGGTGGACGCGGCGCGGGCCCGGCCCTCCTTCGGCCTGGCGTACCTGACCGACGGGCTGCGCTGGTCGGCCGCCTACGCGCTGGTCGTGCCGCGTGCGGGCGGCGGCGACGCGACCGGCTCCATGGCGGGTTCGGCCACCATCGAGAATCCGGGAGCCCTCACGTTCGGCGCGGCGACGGTGCAGCTCCTGGCCGGCGAGGTGCGTCGCGCGGGCGGCCCGCGGCCCGTGCCCATGGCCGAGGGCGTCGGCGCCATGATGCGCGCGGCGGTGGCCCCGGCGCCGGCCGAAGAGGCCGTCGGTGAGACGCACGTGTACACGCTGCCGGGCACGGTGGATCTGGCGCCGGGCGAGACCCGCACCGTGGCGCTGTTCCCGCGCGCGGAGGTCCGGGTCGAGCCGGAGTACCTGCTGCGGCACTCGCCGTACGTGTACCAGAGCCAGCAGCCCCAGGCCGAGCAGGACCTGCACCCCGAGGTGAGCTACCTGGTGCCGCGGCCCAGGGGCACGCCGTTCGGGGACACGCCGCTGCCGGCCGGGACGGTGCGCGTTTTTTCGCCCGACTCGGCGGGCCGGCTGCAGCTCCTGGGCGAGGCGCGGATTGACCACACCCCGGCGGGGCGCGAGCTGCACGTGGTGACCGGCACGGCGTTCGACATCACGGCCCAGCGCACCCAGCTCACCTTCGAGCCGCGCGGCAACCGGGAGGCCGTCTCGTCGTACCGGGTCGCCTTCCAGAACGCCGGGCGCGAGCCGGTGACGGTGCAGGTGCTGGAGCAGCTTCCGGGCGAGAACGACATCCTCTCCAGCACGGTGCCGCCGCAGCGGCTCAGCGCCTCGAGCGTGCGCTTTCCGGTGAGCGTGCCGGCCGGCGGCGAGGCGACACTGGAGTTCCGCGTGCGCGTCCGCTGGTGAGCACGCTCGTCCACCTCTCGGACCTGCACTTCGGCGGGATGGCGGACGTCCGGGCCGTCGAGGCGGTCGAGGAGCTGGTGCCCGCGCTGCGCCCCGTGGCCATCGTGGTCTCGGGCGACTTCGCGCAGCGCGCCCGGGCGGGCGAGTTCCAGCGGGGCCGCTCGCTGCTCCGGACGCTGGGACGGGTCGCGCCGGTGCACGCGGTGGCCGGCAACCACGACGTGCAGTGGTGGCGCGAGCCGTTCGGGCTGCCGCTGCTGGGACGGGCGCGGTTCGCCAAGTACCGCCGCTACCTCGGGGAGAGCCTCGCCCCCACGTTGAACGCGGACGGCGCGGTGATCTGCGGGGCGGCGTCGGCCCACGGCCTGGCCCTGGGGTCGCTGACCTGGAACCCCCGCGACCTCACCGTGAGAGGCCACCTGCCCAGGGCGGAGCTGGCGCGGGCGGCGGCGGCCTTCGGCGCCGCGGCCGGCGCGCTCCGGGTGCTGGTGGTGCACCACAACGTGCTCAGGGGCCGGCTCTCGGGGCGGTGGGGCCTGGCCCGCCCGCGGGCGGCCCTCAAGGGGATCGTGGCCACGGGCGCCGACGTCGTGTGCTGCGGGCACGACCACGAGGAGGGCGTCGGCACCATCGAGCTGGACGGCCGGCGGGTCGTGGTCTCGACGGCGGGCACGCTCTCGACCCGGGGGCGGGGAGGGCGGCCCCCGAGCTTCAACGTGATCCGCTGGAGCGCGACCGCGGTCACGGTGGAGATCCACCGCTACGCGCGGGCGTCGGGGACGTTCACCATCGCGGAGGCGCGCGACTTTGGCCGCTGACGCGCCGCCCCGGCTCACGATGCCCGTGGAGGCGCTGCTGGCGCGCCGCCTCGAGCTGCTGGGCCTGCCGCCGCTCACCGGCGTCCGGGTGACGGACAACCGCAGCGTGATGGTGAGCCTGTCGCCCCGCGGCGTGCTCAGCATCCACCGCGGCTACGGCTGGGCGAGCGACCGGGTGCTGAAGGCGGTGGTGCGGTTCGTGGCGCCCCACGTGCCGCGCGCGCGGCGCCGGGCCGCCGAGCGCGAGATCCTGGCCTTCCACCCGGAAGAGCACGCGCCCCCCCTCTCCCCGGGCCAGGCGCGGCGCCCGCGCGCGCCCGACCGGCCGCGGGCCGGCGACGCGGAGAAGATCCGGCGCCTGGAGGCGCTGTTCGCGGCGTTCAACCGCGACCACTTCGACGGCCGGCTGCCGGTGCTGCCCATCCGCCTGTCGGGCCGGATGCGGACCCGGCTGGGTCAGCTGTGCCTGCGCCACGGAAGCGGCGCGCCCTACGAGATCACCTTGAACCGCCGCCACGTGGACGGGCACGGCTGGGCCGAGGCGGCGGACACGCTGCTGCACGAGATGGTCCACCTGTGGCAGCACGCCAGCGGGCACGCGGTGGACCACGGCCGCGCCTTCCGCCGCAAGGCCGCGGAGATCGGCATCGCGGCCGCCGCGCGGCGCGCCGTGCGGCCGGGCCAGGCGCGCCGGGCCGCGCGGCTCGACTGATCCACCTCCGCCGGGGACGACATGGCACCACGCTTCGAGGGCGTTGACTTCTACGACACCGGCTCGCTGCTCTCCGAGGAGGAGCGCGCGGTCCAGGCCACCGTCCGGCAGTGGGTGGACGAGCGGCTCGAGCCGGTGATCAACCGTCACTACCTGGAGGGGAAGTTCCCCCTGGAGCTGGTGCCCGAGATGGCGCGGCTCGGCTTCTTCGGCGCCAACCTTCCGGAGCAGTACGGCTGCGCGGGTCTCAACAACGTCGCCTACGGGCTGATCATGCAGGAGCTGGAGCGCGGCGACTCGGGGGTGCGCTCCTTCGCCTCGGTGCAGGGCGCGCTGGTCATGTATCCCATCCACGCCTTCGGCTCGGAGGAGCAGCGGCAGCGCTGGCTGCCGAAGATGGCCGCGGGCGAGGTGATCGGCTGCTTCGGCCTCACCGAGCCGGACTACGGCTCCAACCCGGGCGGCATGATCACCACCGCGCGCCGGAGCGGCGGGGGCTGGGTGCTGAACGGCGCCAAGATGTGGATCACCAACGGCTCCACCGCGCGGGTGGCGATCATCTGGGCCAAGACCGGGGCGCTGGACGACCCCTCCGGCATCCGCGGCTTCATCGTCCCGACCGACACGCCGGGCTTCAGCGCCCGGGACCAGCAGGGCAAGCTGTCGCTCCGCGCCTCGGACACCTCGGAGCTGGTGCTGCAGGACGTCCACGTGGGCGACGACGCGCTGCTGCCGCATTCGGCCGGGCTCAAGAGCCCGCTGAGCTGCCTCACGCAGGCCCGCTACGGCATCGCCTGGGGCGCGGTGGGCGCCGCCATGGGCTGCTACGACGAGGCGCTGCGCTACGCGAAGCAGCGGGTGATGTTCCGGAAGCCCATCGCCGGCTTCCAGCTCCAGCAGCAGCGGCTGGCGGACATGCTGACCGAGATCACCAAGGCGCAGCTCCTGGTCCTGCAGCTCGGCCGGCTCAAGGACCAGGGCAAGGCCACGCCGCAGCGGGTGTCGCTGGCCAAGCGCAACAACGTCAACGCGGCCTGCGACATCGCCCGCGAGGCACGCCGTTTGCTGGGAGCCAACGGCATCCTCGTCGAGTACACGGCCATGCGGCACCTGGCCAACCTCGAGAGCGTGTACACCTACGAGGGCACGCACGACATGCACACGCTGATCCTCGGCGAGGAGATCACGGGGATCAGCGCGTTCGAGTAGCCGGGCCGGCGCGGGCCGGGACCCGGCGCCGCGCGGCCCTCAACCCGGGAACAGGATCCGAGCCGTGAAGATCGCCGTCTGCATCAAGCGCGTCCCCGACACCGAGACCCGCGTCAAGATCGCGGCCGACGGCGCCTCGCTGGACGAGAGCGGCGTCAAGTTCATCATGAGCCCCTACGACGAGTACGCCGTCGAGGAGGCGCTCCAGCGGCGCGACAAGGCCGGCGGCGGCGAGGTCGTCGCCGTCGCGCTGGGCCCGGACGCGGCGCAGGAGACGCTCCGCGCGGCCCTGGCCATGGGGGCCGACCGCGGGGTGCTGCTCAAGGCGGAGCGCATCCCGGCCGACGCGCTGGCCGTGGCCAAGGCGCTGGCCGCCGAGCTCAAGGACGGTGGCTACGACCTGGTGCTGTTCGGCAAGATGGCGGTGGACGACTACCACCACGCGGTGGGGCCGATGGTCGCCGAGCTGCTGGGGCTGCCGTGCGTGACGGCGGTCTCGAAGCTGGAGCTGGAGGGCGGCAAGGGCGTGGCGGAGCGCGAGATCGAAGGCGGCGTCGAGGTGGTGGAGTTCGCGCTGCCCGCGGTGCTGACCGCGGAGAAGGGCCTCAACACGCCGCGCTATCCCGCCTTGAAGGGGATCATGGCGGCCAAGAAGAAGCCGCTGGAGGTGAAGCCGCCCGCGCTGGGCGAGGTGCGGGTGGTGGCCGCGGCGTTGGCGCTGCCGCCGGAGCGGAAGGCCGGGCGGATCCTGGGGGAGGGCCCCGACGTGGTACCCGAGCTGGTGCGGCTGCTCCGCACGGAAGCGAAGGTGCTCTGATGGCCAACGTGCTGGCGGTGACCGAGCAGCGCGGCGGCGCGCTGCGCAGGACGAGCCACGAGGTGGTGTGGGCGGCGCGGCAGCTCGCCGACGCCATGGGCGGATCGGTGGACGCGCTGGTCCTGGGCGCGCCGGGCGTGGACGTGGCGGGCGCGAAGCTGGGCGAGGTCGGCGCCGACCGCGTGCTGGTGGCCGAGCACCCGACCTTCGGTAACTACGCGCCGTGCGGCTACGCGGCGACGGCCGCGGCGGTGGCCAAGGCGGGCGGCTACGGCGCGGTGGTGGTGTCGGCGACGGCCGCGGGCAAGGACCTGGCGCCGCGGCTCGCCGCGCGGCTGGACGCGCCGCTGGGCACGGACGCGACGGCGGTGGCCTTGGAGGGTGGGAAGGTCGTCGCCACGCGCCCGGTGTACGCGGGCAAGGCGATCCAGCGGTTGCGGTTCGACGCGCCGCTGGCGGTGGTGTCGCTCCGGCCGAACTCGCTGGTGCCGGGGCAGGCCGCCAGGGCCGGCGCCGTCGCCCGGGCGGAGCCGGTGACGCCGGCGCGCGTGGTGGTGCGCGAGGTGAAGGCGGCGGGGCAGGGCAAGCTCGACGTGGCCGAGGCGTCGGTGGTGGTCTCCGGCGGCCGCGGCCTCCGGGGCCCGGAGCACTTCGAGATGCTGGAGAAGCTGGCGCAGGCGCTGGGCGGGGCGGTGGGCGCCTCGCGCGCGGTGGTGGACGCGGGGTGGCGGCCGCACGCCGAGCAGGTGGGGCAGACGGGCAAGACGGTGAGCCCGCAGCTCTACGTGGCGGTGGGGATCTCCGGCGCGATCCAGCACCTGGCGGGGATGAAGACGTCGAAGGTCATCGTGGCGATCAACAAGGACAAGGACGCGCCGATCTTCCAGGTGGCGGACTACGGCATCGTGGGCGACCTGTTCGAGATCGTGCCGCGGCTCACGGCGGAGGTCGCCAAGGCG
>JAJYLI010000225.1 GCA_021787855.1 bacterium
GGCTGTCGCCATCGAGGTCGTACCCCGAGTCGGTAGGCGACACCACGCGGAGGACCGGCGGTTTCAGTTCCCGCGCAGGCGCGGCCACGCGCTCACTCGTGCACGCCGCCCCGCCGACGACCAGCAGGGTCACGACGGTCCGCAGCACGTTCGGCCTTCCGGGGTGCTGACTCAACTACAGTTGGGGCGCAGCGGGTGCGCGCCCCCTCCGACTTCCACCAGTTGGGTGGGGCCGGCGGCCTGTTGCGCCGCGTCCGTTACGACTACCCGGATCCAGACGACGTACCCCGTCGGCTCGACGGTGATGTACCGCGTGTAGAACGGCATCCGTGCCAACCGGAACCTCGCTCTCGCCCTGGCGCCTGTAACACCACTGGTAGTCGCCGCCGGTGCATCAAGGGGGCCGCGCGGTCGGGTATCCTGCTTTGAGCGTGAGTCCCAGTCCCAGGTTGGGGACGGTGCCAGCCATCCGTGGATGCCGGCGGTGTACCTGGCGGCGATGGGGCTGCTGATGGTGGACCTGCTGATCAAGAAGCCGCTGTACACCTGGCCCGGGCTGATCATCGTGGTGATCGGGATCCCGGTGTACTTCCTGTGGCGGCGCTTCGGCGTGGCCTCCGCCATCGAGGAGGCGCCGGACGTGACACGGAGCTGACGAGCTCTCAGTCCACCGAGATCTCGGCCGCGCGGCCGCCGCGGGGCAGGCCCCGCAGCAGCAGGACCAGCGGCACCGAGACGAGGAACAGCGCCGCCACCAGCAGCAGCACGTGGTTGTAGGCCAGGACCATGGCCTGCCTGGTGGTCTCCAGGTTCAGCAGATCGAGCGCCCGCCTGCCCGCGGTGTAGGCGTCGGCGCCGGCGGCCATCATCGCCGCGGTGACACCGTGCAGCCAGTGCTGCGTCGTGGGGCTGTAGATGGTCACGCCCTGCGCCAGCCGGTCGTGGAAGCGCATCTGGCTGCGGACCAGCTCGCTCGCGGCCGCCGCGATGCCCACGCTGCCCATCACCTGGCGGACCACGTTGTACAGGCCCGACGCGGCCGTCATCTTGGGGTTCGGGATGGTCGCGAGCGCCGCCGTGCTCAGGGCCACGAACAGCAAGCTGAACCCCACGCCCTGCCAGATCTGCGGCATCACCAGGTCCCAGAAGCCGATGTCCGCGGTGAGGTGGGCGAGGTCCCAGAAGGAGAACGCGCTCACCGCGAGGCCCGCGCCGACCAGGACGCGTGGCCCGAGCCGGTTGTACATCCGGCCGGCGATGGGCATGCACACGGCCATCGCGAGGCTGCGCGGCATCAACGCCAGGCCCGAGGTCATCGCCGGGTAGCCGAGCAGCTCCTGGAGGAACAGGGGCAGCAGGAACAGCGCGCCGTAGAGCCCCATGCCCAGCACGCCGCCCAGGAACGTCGCCGAAGCGAAGGGCACGTTGTTGAACAGCCGCAGGTCCACCGCCGGCCGGTCGGTCGTGAGCTCCTTCCAGACGAACAGGACGAGGCCGACGGCGGCGATCACCGCCAGCCAGACGATGAACGACGACTGGAACCAATCCTTGTCCTGGCCCTTCTCCAGCATGAGCTGGAAGGCGCCCAGGCCGATGGTCATGGCCATGAGGCCGGTCCAGTCAATCTGCCCCTTCTGGCGGACCAGGTACGGGGGGTCGTCCACGAACCGCATCACCAGCACCACGCACAGCACGCCGATCGGGACGTTGACGTAGAACACCCACGGCCACGAGTACGTATCCGTGAGCCAGCCGCCCAGGGTGGGGCCGAACGCCGGCGCGAGCACGGTGCCGAGGCCGAACAGGCCCATCGCCGTGCCCTGCTCCTCCGGCGGGAAGCTCTCCCGCAGGATGGCCTGGGAGACCGTGATCATCACGCCGCCGCCCGCGCCCTGGATCGCCCGGAAGAACACCATCATGGGCATGGTGCGCGCCAGGCCGCAGGCCATCGAGGCCAGGGTGAACAGGACGACGCTCGCCAGGTAGAAGCGCTTGCGGCCGAACCGCGACGACAGCAGCGCGGTGATGGGCATGATGATGACCTGGGCCAGGATGTAGCCGGTGACGACCCAGGTGATCTCCTCGATGGTGGCGCCCAGGGTGCCGCTCATGTCCGGCAGGGCGACGTTCACGACGCTCGAGTCGAGCACGGACATGATCGTGCCCAGGAGCACCGTGAAGGAGACGACCCACTTGTTCGCTGGCGGTTTCGGCATCGGCCAGGGAAAATAACCGGGGAGGCGGCCGGAGCGCTTAGCGCTCCACTGTGATATCGGCGGAAGTGGCGGGCACATCGAACACCGCCACTTTGCTCGCGGCGTCCCACGACGCCGTCACGCGGCGCCCGTCCACCGTCACCGCCGCGGGCGCCCGCGAGAGTCCGTGCACCACGACGCGGAACACCGAGGCCGCGCCGGAATAGTCGCCCGTCCGGCCGAGCGCCAGATCGAGCGACGCCGCGCCCGAGGTCGTCCGGAACGTCGTCAGGCGGAACTCACCCTTCTGATAGCCGAACCCCTCGCCCGCGTCCTCGTACAGCTCGCTGGTCCGGGATCCACCGTCCCACACCTCGAGGTCGAGCGTGTCCAGGTGCCGCTGGCCGACGTACTGCTCCACCGCCTGCATGGGGATCACGGCCCCGGCCTGGACGAACATCGGGACGCCGCGGACGAAGTTCGAGTCGTCGCGCGCCCACGGATCCACCCGCGGGGCGCTCACGGTGTAGCGGCGCCCGCCCTCGTACACCGAGTCGAACGGATAGCGGTACCAGCGGCCCGCCGGCAGGTACACGGAGCGCGTGTCCGCGCCCTCACGGGTCACCGGGGCCACGAGCAGGTGGTCGCCGAAGGTGAACTCGTCGTTGACGCGGTACACGTTCGTGTCGCCCTGGAACTGCCACACCAGCGGCCGCGCGACGGGGCTCCCGGTCCGGGTCTGCTGGTAGAACGCCGTGTAGAGTTGCGGCAGCAGCCGGTAGCGCAGCTCGATCATCTCCCGGTTGGCGTTGGTATAGACCGGCCCGAAGGCCCACGGCTCGCGGGCGGGAGCCGAGAATTCGTTGTGGGTGCGCATGAAGGGGAAGAAGG
>JAJYLI010000065.1 GCA_021787855.1 bacterium
CCCGAGCGGCTCAGCCCCGAGCTGGAGGGGCTGTTCCGGCAGCTGGCGCTCCACGAGGGCGAGCCGCCGGCGGGCCGCGCCGGGCGCTCGTTCTGGGACCGGATGAAGGACGCGCTGGGCGCATGACTCTCCGGGGCGCCGCCCCGCCCGGCGCGACGGTGGTCGCCCGCGGGCCGTTCCTGGCCGGCGGCGTCGTCATCCTGGACGAGGACGAGGCGCGTCACCTCAAGGTCCGCCGGGTCACGGACGGCTCGGTGGTCCGGCTGGTGGACGGGCGGGGCGGGGTGGCCACGGCGCGGGTCGAGTTCGAGGGCAAGCTGGCCATGGCGCGCGTGATGGCCGCGACCTCCATCGGCGCGCCGCCGGTCACGGAAGTGCTCCTCGGCGCCGGCGACCGCGACCGCTTCCTGGGGGCCGTGGAGAAGGCGACCGAGCTGGGCGCCACGCGGATCGTTCCCGTGGTGACCGAGCGCGCCACCGGCGTGGCCACGCGGTTCCAGGCCTCGCACGTGGAGAAGGCGGTGGCCCGCGCCCGCGAAGCCGTGAAGCAGTCGGGGGTGATGTGGGCCCCCACGGTCGGCCCGCCGGTCGGGCTCGCCGAGGCCCTGCGCCAGCCGCCCAAGGGCGCGGTGCGGCTGCTGGCCGCGGCCGACGGCGGCCCCCCGCCCAGCCTGCGGGAGGGAGAGGCGGTGCAGTGGGCCGTGGGTCCCGAGGGCGGGTTCACCGACGCGGAGGTGGCCCAGCTCAAGGCGGCGGGATTCGTCGGCGTCAGCCTGGGGAGAGCGACGCTGAGATTCGACACCGCGGCGCTGGCGGCGCTGGCCATAACGGCCATGCTGCGCGGAGGACGCTCGTGAGCACCGATTGTCTGTTCTGCCGCATCGCCAAAGGCGAGATCCCGGCGCAGGTCGTGTACCGGACCCCCACCGCCATCGCGATCCGGGACATCAATCCCCAGGCTCCGGTCCACCTGCTGGTGATCCCCCTCGAGCACGTGGAGACGCTGAACGACACGGCCGACGCGGAGTTCCTGGGCAGCCTGCTGGTCGCGGCGCGCGAGGTGGCCCGCCGGGAGCGGCTGGACCTCAAGGGCTACCGGGTGGTGGTGAACAACGGGGTGGAGGCGGGGCAGACGGTGCCGCACCTGCATCTGCACGTCCTGGGGGGACGGGCGATGAGGTGGCCGCCGGGCTAGCCTCCTCCCGTGGTCCGGGTCGTTCGGGAGGTGACGTGCGGGTGGGCCTCTCCCTTGTCGGATGCCGGGAATGGCCCTAACTTCCCACGGTTAGGGCCAAGAGACCCATTTCATGGAGGGACGGGGACCCACATGCCGGAAGTCATCATTCACGAAGACGAGAACTTCGAGCGCGCCCTGAAGCGCTTCAAGAAGAAGTGCGAGAAGGCCGGCATCCTCTCGGACCTCCGCAAGCACCGGCACTACGAGAAGCCGAGCGAGCGGCGGAAGCGGAAGATGAACGCTGCGCGCCGCAAGAACCGCCGCAGCAGAAGTGAACGGTAGTCTCGTCCAGGAGGTCCGCGCCGCGCTCACGGCGGCGCGCAAGGTCCGCGACCAGCCCCGCACGCTTCTCTTCTCCACCGTCCTGTCGGATCTGAAGAACCGCGAACTCGAGCTGGGCCACCCGCTGGAAGACGCCGACGCCATCGAGGTGCTGCGGCGCGCCATCAAGCACCGCGGCGAGTCGGTGGAGGCCTACAAGGCGGGGGGCCGCCAGGACCTGGCCGATCGCGAGGCGTTCGAGATCGTCGAGATCGAGAAGCTGCTGCCGCCGCTGGTGGGCGAGGACGTGATCCGCGCGGCCGTCCGCGAGGCGATGGCCGGGGGCGCGAAGGACCTGGGCGCGGTGATGGGCCGCGTCATGCCGCGCTTCAAGGGCCAGGCCGACGGGAAGGTCGTCAACCGCATCGTCCGCGAGGAGCTGGCCGCGGGGTCATGACGGAGGGGTTCGCGGAGTCCGCGCTGGCCGCCATCGAGTTTCCCGCCGCACTCGATCTCGTCGCCCGCCACTCGGTCAGTCCCCTGGGCGCCGCTCGCGTCCGGGCGCTGCGTCCCGGCACCGACCCCGCCGCCGTCGCCGTCGAGCTGGCCCGCGTGGGGCAGTACCTCGCCCGCCTCGAGGCCGGCGACGACGTCGCCCCCGAGCCGTTTCCCGACATCGGCCCCGCGCTCCAGCGCCTGCGCCTGGAGGGCGCGGTGCTGGAGGCCAGGGAGCTGGCGGAGCTCGGGCTGCTGCTGGCGGCGGCGCACGCCGTCCACGGCCGCCTGACCCGGGTGGAGCGCTCGGCCCCGCTGGTGGCCGCGCTGGCGGTGGAGCCCCCGCCCCGGGACCTCGAGCGCGCGCTGACGGCGGCCCTGGAGCCCGACGGCACCGTGAAGGACGGGGCCTCGCGGGAGCTGGCCGCGGCGCGCCGCGAAGTGCGCGAGGCGCGCGACAGCCTCCTCAAGCGCCTCGGGTCCATCCTCGCCGGCGTGGATCCGCGGCTGGTGCCGCCCGACGCGGGACCCACCCTGCGCGAGGGCCGCTACGTCATCCCGGTGCGCCGCGAGGCGCGCGCGCGGCTGGGCGGCATCGTGCGCGACGAGTCCGCCACCCACGCCACCCTGTTCATCGAGCCCGCGGAAGCCATCGAGCCCGGCAACGCGCTGCGCGAGGCCGTGGCGGCCGAAGCGCGCGAGGTGCTGCGCGTGCTGCGGCGGCTCACCGAGGCCCTGCGGCCGCACGCCGACGCCCTGGAGGCCGCCTTCGAGATGCTGGCGGCCGCGGACGCGTGTGCCGCCCGCGCCCGGTACGCGGCGGAGGCCGGGGCGCACCAGCCGGAGGTCGTCGCCTGGGGCGAGGGCCCGCTGGTCATCGTGGGCGGCAGGCATCCGCTGCTGCGGGACGGCGAGCGGCCGCCGGTGCCGTTCGATCTCACGCTCGAGCCGGAGGAGCGCACGGTGCTGATCTCCGGGCCCAACACCGGCGGCAAGACGGTGCTCCTCAAGGCGGTGGGGCTGATCGCCGCCCTGGCCCAGAGCGGCGTCATCCCGCCCGTGGGGCCGGGGACCCGGCTGCCCGTCTTCGCGGCCCTGTTCGCCGACATCGGCGACCGGCAGAGCATCCTGGAGAGCCTGTCCACCTTCAGCGCCCACCTGGCGGTGCTCACGGAGGTGCTGGAGAAGGCGGGGCCGGGCTCGCTCGCGCTGGTGGACGAGCTGGGCACCGGCACCGATCCCGCGGAAGGCGCGGCGCTGGCCGCGGCGGTGGTGCGCGCGCTCACCGCGCGCGGCTGCCTCACCCTGGCCACGACGCACCTGGGCTCCCTCAAGGCCATGGCCGCGCACGAGCCCGGGATCGTGAACGCCTCCCTGCAGTTCGACGCGGCGCTGCTGGTGCCCACCTACCGCTTCACCAAGGGTCTGCCGGGCCGCTCCTACGCGCTGGCCATCGCGCGCCGCCTGGGGCTCGACGCCGCCGTGCTGGCCGACGCGGAGCGCGCCCTGCCCGCGGAGGCGCGCGCGCTCGAGACCACGCTGGCGGAGCTCGAGGGCCGGCTGCAGGCGCTGGAGCGGCGGGAGGCGGAGGTGGAGGAACGGGCGGCGACGGCCGGCCGCGCGGCGGACGACACGGCGGCGCGGGAGCGGCGGCTGGACGAGCGCGAGCGCGAGATCCGGGACCGGGAGCGGGACCTGGAGCGCTCGGGCCGGCGCGCCATGCGGGAGTACCTGCTGGAGGCGCGCGGCGAGGTGGAGCGCGCGATCCAGCTGGCCCGCGCGGAGCAGAAGGAGCGCGAGGCCCGGCGGGTGGTCGAGGAGGCGATCGCGGGGCTGGGCGCCGGGGAGGCCTCCGGGGCGAGCGCGCTCACGGCCTCCGGCGCCGATCCGGCGGCCGGCGACGGTGGCGCGAGCCGGTCCGGGCCCCGCGGCCCCGTGGCGCCGGGCGACCGCGTGAAGATCGCCGCGCTGGGCGTCGAGGGCAGCCTCGAGAGCCTGCGCGGCGACCAGGCCACGGTGCTGGTGCGCGGCCGGCGGTTGCGGGTCGCATCCGCGGCGCTGGAGCGCGCCCCGTGACGGCCATGCGGCGTCCTCACCTCATCACCGCGTCACCTCGTCACGTCCTCGCCTCCCCGTCGGCGTGATCTCCCCCGAGCTCATCGAGCAGATTCGCGACGCCGCGGACATCGTCGCCGTCATCGGCGAGCACGTGGAGCTCAAGCGCACGGGCTCCGATTTCCGGGGCCCGTGCCCGTTCCACGGGGGCACGCACCGCAACTTCTCCGTGGTGCCGCGGAAGCAGATGTACCACTGCTTCGTGTGCCACGAGTCGGGCGACGTCTTCACCTTCCTCATGAAGAAGTTCGGGCTCGACTATCCCACCGCGGTGCGCGAGATCGCCGCGAAGGTGGGGATCGCCGTGCCCGACGTCCGGACCTCCGGGCCCGACCCGAACGAGCCGCTGTACTCCGCCCTGGGCCTCGCGGCCGACTGGTTCGCGCGGCGGCTGCGCGAGGGCGCCGACGCCGAGCCCGCCCGCCGCTACCTGGAGCGGCGGGGGCTCGACGACGCCACCCGCGACCTGTACCAGCTCGGCTACGCGCCGCAGGCCGGGGACGAGCTGGCGGCCGCGCTCGCCGGGCTCGGCGTGGCGGACGACGTGGTGCGCCGCGCCGGCCTGGTCGTGGAGCGCGACGACGGCACGGTGGCGCCCCGGTTCCACGGCCGGCTGATCTTCCCCATCGCCGACGTGCGCGGACGCGTGGTGGGCTTCGGCGGCCGGCTGCTGGGCGACGGCGAGCCCAAGTACCTCAACTCCCCCGAGACGGCGCTGTTCCACAAGGGCACGCTGCTGTACGGCCTGGACCGGGCACGCGGCGCGATCCGCACCGCCGAAACGGCGGTGGTGGTGGAGGGGTACGTGGACTGCATCCGCCTCCAGGCGGCGGGCGTGGCCAACGCGGTCGCGCCTCTGGGCACGGCCCTGACGGGCGAGCAGGCGCGGCTGCTCAAGCGCTACACCCGGCACGTGACCCTGGCCTACGACGCGGACACCGCCGGCCTCAAGTCCACGTTCCGGGCCGGCGACGAGCTGCTGCGGCAGGGCGCGAGCGTGAGCGTGGTGACGCTCCCGGCGGGCGAGGACCCCGACACGCTGGTCAAGAAGGGCGGGGCGGACGCGTTCCAGGCGCTGCTCGACGCCGCGGTGGACATCTTCGAGCGGAAGATCCAGATCGTCGAGCGCAAAGGCATGCTGAAGACGCTGGAGGGCCGGCGGGAGGCGCTGGACCGGCTGCTTCCGACCATCCGCGCGGCCCAGGACCCCATCACCCGCGAGCTGTACGTCACGCGCGCCGCGGAGTGGAGCGGGGTCGCGCGGGACGTGCTGGAGCGCGAGGTGGGGCGGATGGACGCCAGGGGGTCGGCCGCCGGCGGTGGCCGGGGATCCGCCGGGCGGCCGCCGGCCCGGGGCGGTGGCCCGGAAGACCGCATGTCGAGGGGAGAGGGGGGGGCGGCCCCCGAGGGCGCGCCGGTGCGCGAGGTGCCGGTCGAGCGCGTGATGATCCACCTGCTGCTGCACCATCCCGACCTGGTGCCCCGCGCGCGCGACAGCGTGGCGGCGGCGGAATTCCGCCACCCGCACTACCGCGAGCTGGCGGAGGCGGTGTATGGAGGAGGGCCGGCCGCGCTCTCGGCGGCGGCGCAGGCGGTGTGGGACGCCCTGGCGGCCGAGCCGCCGGGCGACCCGGATCCGGAGGCGGCGGTGGGCGCGTGCGCGGCCTGGATGCTGGACCGCCGCAACGAGGAGCGCCGCGCGGAGATTGACCGGCTGATTGACATGGCGTCGCCGGAGGAGAAGGTCCGGCTGGACGAGGAGAAGCGCGCGCTGGTGGCCGCCAGCGAGCGCCGGTTCAGCCGCAAGGCGTTCAAGGCGCAGAGGGAACCGAAGTACTGATCTCAACCTTCAGCCGGAGGGTCGTTCCGTTGCACCCTGATCTCGAGGCCCTGCTCGCGCTCCAGGAGCGCGACAAGGACGTTGGCGCCGTGAAGAAGGCGATGGAGGCCCTGCTGCCCGAGGAGGCGGCACTGGACACGGAGCTGAACGCGCACGTCAAGGCGCTGGAGGACGCGCAGCGCGCGGCGGCGGGCGCGGAGGCCCGCAAGAGCGAGCTGGAGGCCCGCATCGCGGGCTACAAGCGGATGCAGGAGCAGCGCCGCCAGCAGCTCGACTACGTGCGCGAGGCCAAGGAGGCCTCCGCGCTGATGGCCGAGCTGGACCTGGCGCGCAGCGTGCTGGTGAAGGAGGAGACGGAGCACCTGCGCAGCGGCGACGCGATCGTCGAGGCGCAGAAGAGGGTCAAGGACGCCACCAAGGCGCACGAGGCGATCGTGGCGCAGCAGACGGAGCGCCGCGCGGCCATCACCGCCAAGCGCGCCGAGCTCGAGACCCGGCTCGGCGGCGCGCAGGCGGCGCGCGCCGAAGCGACCAGGACCGTGAAGCCGGCGCTGCTGGCGCGCTACGAGCGCATCCGGCGGGGGCGGGCGCCCGCGGCCCTGTTCCCGCTCAGCAACGGCTCGTGCGGGCACTGCCACACGGCGGTTCCACTGCAGCGGCGCGTGCTCATCCAGCAGGGGCAGTCCATCGAGGGCTGCGAGGTGTGCGGCGTGCTGCTGTATGCCGCCGAGTGAGGCGCTCGCCCCCCGACGACGCTGGAGAGTGGAGCCGGCGCCCGAGCCGGCCGCCGCGGCCGCGCTGGCCCGGGAGCTGGGCGTCCCGGCCGTATTCGCCGGTCTGCTGGTGGGCCGCGGCGTCGGCGACTCCGCCCAGGCCCGGCGGTTCCTGAAGCCCGCCCGCGCCGACCTGCTGGACCCCGCCGGGCTGCCCGACGTGGACGTCGCGGTCCGCCGCCTGGCCGCCGCGGTCAAGGGCGGCGAAACCATTTTGGTGCACGGAGACTACGACGCCGACGGCCAGTGCGCGGCGGCGATCGCCAGCCGCGTGCTCGGCATGGCCGGCGCGCGCGTGGTCCCGTTCGTGCCGCACCGGCTGCGGGACGGCTACGACCTGACCGAGGCCGGCATCGGGGCGGCGCGCGCGGCGGGCGCGTCGGTCATCCTCGCGCTGGACTGCGGCACCACGGCGCTGGAGGCGGTGGCCGCCGCGCGGGCGGCCGGCCTCGACGTGATCGTGGTGGATCACCACCTCCCGGGACCGCGGCTGCCCGAGGCGCTGGCGGTGGTGAACCCGCGGCGCCCCGACAGCGGGTACGCGTTCCCGGACCTGTGCGCCGCCGGCCTCGCCTTCAAGGTGATGCAGCGCCTGGCGCCGGCCGTGGGGCTGCCGGAGGGGGCGCCGTGGCATCTCCTCGACCTGGTGGCGCTGGCCACCGTGGCCGACCTGGTGCCGCTGGTGGGCGAGAACCGGGTGCTGGTGCGGCTGGGCCTCAAGCTGATCGGCGCCAGCCGCTGGCCGGGCGTGGCCGCCCTGATCACCGTGGCGGGGCTGGGCACGACGCGGATCCGCTCGCGGCACCTGGCGTTCGCGCTGGCCCCGAGGCTCAACGCGGCGGGCCGGATCGGCGACGCCGGCGACGGCCTGCGCCTGCTGCTGACCGACGACACCGGGGAGGCGTACGCGCTGGCGGCGTCGCTGGAGCGCCAGAACACCGAGCGCCAGGCGCTGGACCAGCGCACGCTCAAGGAGGCGCTGGACGAGCTGGCCGCCGGGTTCGATCCCGCGCGCGACACCGGCGTCGTGCTGGCCCGCGACGGGTGGCACCCGGGCGTGGTCGGGATCGTCGCCTCGCGCGTGGTCGAGCGGCTGGGCCGTCCCGCCATCCTGATCGCCCTGGACGGCGAGGTGGGCCGCGGCTCGGGCCGGTCGGTGGCGGGCTGCGACCTGCACCGCGCCCTCGCCGGCTGCGCGCCCCTGCTGGAGCGGTGGGGCGGGCACCGCATGGCGGCCGGCCTCACCGTGCGCCGCGAGCGGCTGAGCGAGTTCCGCGAGGCGTTCGCCCGGGCGTGCGCCGCGCAGCTCGCGCCGGACGACCTCGCGCCCAGCCAGCGGGTGGACGCCGTGGTGCGGGTGGGGGAGCTGACGCCGGAGCTGGAGCGGGCGCTGGAGTGGCTGGAGCCGACGGGGATGGGCAATCCGGCCCCGGTCTTCGGGCTCGACGGCGTCACGCTGCGGGGACCGCGGCGCCGGGTGGGCGACGGGCACGTCCGGATGGTGCTCGCGCACGGAGCCGACGCGCTGCCGGTGGTGGGTTTCGGCCTCCGCGAGGAGGTCGAGCGCGCGGTGGCCGGCTCGGCCGCCGGCGGCCTGTTCCGCGCCGCGGTGCGCCTGCACCGCGACACCTGGAACGGCAACGACGCGCTCGAGGGCCGCCTGGTGAGCTTCGAGCCGGCGGCCTGACGGTGCGCATCGTGGGCGGGCAGTGGGGCAGCCGCCGCATCGCGCCGCCGCCGGACGCGCGGGCGCGGCCCACCACCGACCGGGTGCGCGAGGCGTGGATGGCGATCCTGGGCGAGCGGCTGGCGGGCGCGCGGGTGGTGGACCTGTTCGCCGGCTCGGGCGCCATGGGCCTGGAGGCGCTGTCGCGCGGGGCCGCCTGGTGCGAGTTCGTCGAGCTGTCGCCCGGGAGCCTCGCGGCGCTGCACCAGAATCTCGCCGCCCTGGCCGTGGCGCCCGGCGCCACCACTGTGCACCGCGCGGACGCGCTGCGCTTCGCGGCGCGGCTGGACCCGCTGGCCTTCGACGTGGCGTTCGCCGACCCGCCGTACACCACCGGACACGCGGCCCGGATCGCCGCCCTCTTCCGCCGGCGGCCGTTCGCACGCATTCTCGGCGTCGAGCACGACGTACACGAGGACGTCGGGCCTGGTGATCACCGGCGCTACGGCCGCACCATCGTCACCTTTCTCGAGGCCCCATGACGCGACTCGCCGTCTATCCCGGCTCGTTCGACCCGATCACCCGGGGACACGAGGACCTGATCCGCCGCGGCCTGGCGATCGCCGACCGCGTGGTGGTCGCCGTCGCGGACGAGGTGGCCAAGCAGCCGCTGTTCACGGCGGAGCAGCGCGTGCAACTGGCGAAGACCGTGTTCGGCCGCGCGCCGCGCATCGAGGTGCGGCTGTTCCAGGGCCTGCTGGTGGAGTTCGCCCGCGAGATCGGGGCGCAGGTCGTGGTGCGCGGGCTGCGCTACGTGTCGGACTTCGAGTACGAATACCAGATGGCGCTGATGAACCGGAAGCTCGCCCCCGAGATCGAGACGCTGTTCCTGGTCCCCGCCTTCGACCTGACCTACCTCTCCAGCTCGCTGGTGCGCGAGGTGGCCCGCTACGGCGGCGACGTCGGCAGCCTGGTCCACCCCGCCGTGGCCCGCGCCCTCGCCGCCAGGTTCCGCCGGCGGAAGTGACGCCGCCGGTGAGCGGCTTCGTCGAGGGCCTGCTGGAACGCGCCCGGCGCGCCCACGGCCGCCTGCTGCTCTCCGAGGGCGACGACGAGCGGATCCGGGAGGCGGCGCGGGTGGTGGCCGACTCCCGCCTGGCGCAGGTGACGGTCCTGGGCGGCGACGCCGCGGCGTCGTGGGCGGCCCGGGAGGCGCCGTTCGTCTCGGTGCGCACCCCGGCCACGGACCCCAGCCTCGGCCGGGTCGCCGAGCTGCTGGCCGCGCGCAAGCCCGCCAAGGTCCGGGACCGGGCCGACGCGCTGCGGCTGGCGGCCGATCCGCTGCGCTTCGCCGCGGGCCTGGTGGCCCTGGGCGAGGCCGACGCCACGGTGGGCGGCGCGGCGCATACCACCGGGGACGTGCTGCGCGCGGCCCTGTGGGCCGTCGGGCCGGCCGAGGGGATCCGCACGGTGTCGAGCTGCTTCTACATGGTCGCGCCCGGCGCCACCGTGCTGACCTTCACCGACTGCGGGGTGGTGCAGGAGCCGACCGCGGAGCAGCTCGCCGACATCGCCGCCGCCGCGGCGCGGGACCGCCGGCTGGTGGTGGGCGACGAGCCGGTGGTGGCGTTCCTCTCCCACTCCACCCTGGGCAGCGCGGAGGGCGAGGCGGTGGAGCGCGTGCGGCGGGCGGTGGCGCGGTTCCGGATCCTGGAGCCCGGGATTCCGGCCGACGGCGAGCTGCAGGCGGACGCCGCGCTGGTGGCCGACGTGGCCCGGCGCAAGGCGCCCGCGAGCCCGGCGGCGGGCAGGGCTAACATCTTGGTATTTCCGGATCTTGACAGCGGCAACATCGCGTACAAACTGGTAGAGCGCGTGGGGCGCGCGCGGGCCGTCGGGCCGATCCTTGAGGGGCTCAGCCGGCCGTGCGCCGACCTGTCGCGCGGGGCGTCGGCCGACGACGTGGTGCTGGTGTCGGCGGTGGCGCTGCTGCAGGCGGCCGCTTCCCGGTAGGGCCGCTCCACCTTCGGAGGACGGATGGCGTTCAACGCGCGGAAGCACCCTGGCGGCGTGCTGGTCATCGAGGTGGACGGCCAGCTCATCGTCTCCAACCGGCAGGAGCTGAAGCAGCGGGTTCTCGACGCCCTGGAGGCGGGCGACCGCAAGTTCCTCATTGACTTCGCGCGGACCGGCTACATTGACTCGTCCGGTCTGGGCGTGCTGGTGTCGCTGTCGAAGAAGATCCGCGACGAGGGCGGGGACCTGCGGCTGGCGGGCCTCAACGAGGACCTCAAGACGCTGTTCGAGCTGACCAAGCTCGACACCCTGTTCGCCATCAGCGACACGGCCACCGAGGCGCTGGCGGCCTACTAGGCGCATGGCGCTTTCGCCGCTGCGGGCCGTGGTGGCGCGGCGCGAAGGCGCCGCGGGGGAGCTGGACGCCGAGCTCCGCCTCCGGGTGCCGAGCGACGTGGCCCGGGTCGAGGAGGCGGTCGAGCTGGTGGCCCGCCACCTCGAAGCCAGCTTCGTGGACCGGCGCACCATCCGCTTCAACCTCCGGGTCGCGCTCTCCGAGGCGCTGGCCAACGCGATCCTCTACGGCAACGCCGAGGCGGAGGACAAGGGCGTGGCGGTGCGGGTGCTGATGAGCCGCCGCGCGGTCGAGATCGAGGTGACGGACGAGGGCGGCGGGTTCGACTACCGCTGCCTCCCGGATCCCACGCTCCCGGCGAACATCCCGCGCCCCTGCGGCCGCGGGCTGTTCCTGATCCGCCGGCTGGTGGACGAAGTGCGTTTCAACGACGCGGGGAACTCCATCTGCATGATTCTGCGGCGGGCGTAAGCCGCCTGGATTCGCTGCTCGCCGCCCTGCAGGACCTCACCGGCGGCCCGGTCCGCCTGTGGCGGTCCGAGGCCGGCCGGGTGCGGGAGCTGGCCCTGTCGGGCGAGCACGGCGCGTGGTGGCCGGAGCTGGAGGGCCAGAGCGGCCACGCCCTGCGGACCCGGGACGGCGAGGCGTGGCTGGAGCCGGTGCCCGGCGTGCCGGGGACCTGGGTGCAGCTCGGGCCCGACGCCACGCCGCGGGCGACCCGGCCGGCGCGCGCGCGGGCGGCGGCGGCGGTGATGGCCCAGGGGCTGGACGGCGAGCGCGAGGCCGGCCAGCTCACCGAGGAGCTGGCGGTGCGCTGGGAGGAGATTGACCTCCTCTACACCATCAGCGAGACCCTCGGCCGCACGGTGCGTCTGGAGGAGGCGGCGCGGATCATCGTCAAGGAGGTCTCCGACGTGGTCGGCGCGCGCCGCGCCTCGATCATGGTGCACGATCCCGAGGCCGACCTGCTCCGGGTGGTCGCGGGCCGCGGGATGGAGACCGCGGAGCTGCAGCCCGTGGCCGTGGACGACGAGTGCAGCGTGGCCGCCCGGGTGTTCCGCGAGCGGGAGCCCCTGTCCTACGATCCCGGCGACCCGGCGCCCAACCCCGGCTGCCCGCGCGGGCGCGCCTACCGCGGCGTCGCGTTCCTCTCGGTCCCCATCGTGTACGGGGCGGCGGGCGGCCCCCCGCGCCCCGTGGGCGTGATCAACCTGACCGACCGCCTGGGCGAGGACGTGTTCTCCGCGGGCGACAAGAAGCTGGTGATGGCCATCGCCAACCAGGTGGGCGCCGCCATCGAGAACGCCCGGCTGGTGGCGGTGGAGCGGCGGCGGGAGCGCCAGTCGGCGGAGATGCAGATGGCGCATCAGCTCCAGCTCGCGCTGCTGCCGGGCCCCGCGCTGCTGGCGGCGGTGGGCGACGTGGGCGCGCGCTGCCAGCCGGCCGAGTCGGTGGGCGGCGACTTCTACAAGCTGGTCCCGCTGGGCGAGCGGCGCGTGGGCGTGCTGCTGGGCGACGTGTCGAGCCACGGCGTGGGGGCCGCCCTGCTGATGGCCAACGCGATCTCGGCGGCGACCATCATCGCGCAGTCGGCGCCCACGCCCCAGGAGGCGCTGCACCGGCTCCTGGGCCTGATGGGCGAGGAGCTGGCCAGGACCGAGATGTTCATCTCGCTGTTCTACGCCGTGGTGGACTCGGGGCGGGGCGTGCTGCGCTACGCCAACGCGGGTCATCCCTACGCCTTCGTCCTGGGCGACGGCGGCACGCGGCGGCTGGGCGCCACCGCGCCGCCGCTGGGGCTCGCGCCGGGGGGCGTGATCGGCGGCGCCGAGGTGCCCTGGGCGTGCGACCGCGACCTGCTGTGCCTGTTCACCGACGGGCTCACGGAATCGCGCAACGCCGGGGGCGAGCCGTACGGCGAAGCCCGGCTGCTGGCGCTGGTGCGGCACCAGGCCGCCAGCCCCGCGCCCGCGATCGTGGACGCGGTGTTCGCCGACGTGGCCGCGTTTTCCGGCGCGGTCGCGCAGGACGACCGCACGCTGGTGCTGCTGCGCTGTTGACGTGGGGGCGCGACTCGGGCAGCACTTCCTGTTCGATCCCTCGATCCTGAAGCGGATCGCCGCGGCCGCGGTCGCCGCCCCGGACGACGTGGTGCTGGAGATCGGGGCGGGGCGGGGCACGCTCACCGTCGCGCTGGCCGCGCTGGCGCGGCGGGTCGTCGCCGTCGAGACGGACCGCGCCCTGGCCGCATCGCTCCCGGCGCGCCTGGCGGCGGCCGGGGCCGGCCGGGTGGAGGTGATCGCCGGGGACGCGCTGGTGGTGCCGTGGCCCCGCGCCACGGTGGTCTGCGGCAACATCCCCTACGCGATCACCACGCCGCTGCTGGAGCGGGCGCTGCGGCCGCCGGCCCCCAGGCGGATCGTGTTCCTGGTTCAGGCCGAAGTCGCCGAGCGGCTGGCGGCGGCTCCCGGCACCAGGGCCTACGGCGCGCTCACCGCCGGCGTCCGGCTGGTGGCCGACGTGGAGCGGCTGTTCGCGGTGCCGGCCGGCGCGTTCCGTCCCCCGCCGCGGGTGCGCTCGGCGGTGGTGCGGTTGACGCCGCGGGCGGCGCCGCTGGTGCGCTCCGAGGCGGAGGAGCGGCGGACCCGGGCGGTGATCCAGGCCGTGTTCCAGCGGCGCCGCCAGCAGCTCGGGCGCACCCTGCGCGAGGCGTGGGGCGTGGAGCGGGAGGCGGCGGAGCGGCTGCTGGGCGGGCTGGGCCTCGCGCCCGCGGTGCGGGGCGAGACGCTCGCGCCCGAGGGATTCGTGGCCCTTGCTCGCGCGCTGGGGCCCCGTCTAGCTTCGTGAATTCCTTCACGAGGGCAGCGGGTGCGCGAGGCGGCGGCGACGACGGTGCGGCGGCTCTCGCTGTACCTGCGGTTCCTGGAACAGTCCGAGGCGGAAGGGGTGGCCACGGTGGCCTCCACGGCGCTGGCCGCGCGCGCCGGCGCCTCGCCCGCGCAGGTGCGGAAGGACCTGTCGTTCTTCGGCTCGTTCGGGCGGCGCGGCGTGGGCTACAGCGTGCCGCTGCTGGCGGCGCGGCTTCGGGAGATCCTCGGCCTGGGGCGCCGCTACCGGGTGATTCTCATCGGGGCGGGGCGGGTGGGCACGGCGCTGGCGGCCTACCCGGGCTTCGCCGCGCGAGGCTTCGACGTGGCGGCCATCTACGATGTCGCGCCCGCGCTGGTGGGCACCAGGGTCAACGAGCTGATCGTGCGCGACGCGGCGCGCGTCGAGGCGGACCTCGCGGCCGTGCCGGCCGCCATCGCGGTGATCGCGACGCCGGCGGCGGCGGCGCAGGCGATGGCCGACCGGCTGGTCAAGGCGGGTGTCCGGGCACTGCTGAACTTCGCGCCCGTGCCGCTCGCGGTGCCGCCCGGCGTCGCGGTGAGCGACGTGAACATGGCGCTGGAGCTGGAAGTGCTGAGCTACGGCCTGAAGCACCCGGCACCATGAGCCGCGTCCACGTGACCTCCGAGATCGGCCCGCTGCGCTCGGTGCTGATGCACACGCCCGGCGCCGAGCTGCTGGCGGTGACGCCCGGCACGCGCGAGGACTACCTCTACGACGACGTCATAGATCTGGAGCAGGCGCGCAAGGAACACCGCCAGATGGTGGCGGTGGTGCGGCTGTTCGCCGACGTGCTGGAGACCAGCGCCGCCCTGGGCGAGGTGCTGAGCCGGCCCGAGGTGCGGGAGCGGCTGGTGGCCCGCACGCTCGACGTCGTGCCGTCCGACGCGCTGGCGCAGCGGCTGGCCCGGCTGCCCGTGGCGCAGCTGGTGGAGGCGCTCACCGCCGGCGCGCTCGAGGAGGCGGGCCCGATCGCCGCGGCCTTGAACGAGACCGGCTACCTGCTGCCGCCGCTGCCCAACCTGTTCTTCACCCGCGACGCGGGGATGGTGATCGGCGAGTTCGCCGTCGTGGGCTCGATGCGCTACGGCGCGCGCTGGACGGAGGAGCTGCTGATCTCGGCCCTGTTCCGGCACCACCCGGCGTTCGAGAACGCGGGGATCCTGTACGACGGCGCCGACGAGAAGCGGCTGAACTACACCCTCGAAGGGGGCGACGTGCACCCCCTGCGCGCGGACCTGGTGGTGCTCGGCTTCTCGGAGCGCTCCTCGCCGGCGGCGCTGGATCTGCTGTGCGAGCTGCTGTTCGAGCGCGCGGGGATCTCCGACGTGATCGTGGTGGTACTGCCCAAGGAGCCCACGGCCATCCACCTGGACATGATCTTCACCCAGGTGGACCGGGAGCTGGGCGTGGTGTTCCCGCCCCACTTCGTCGGGCCGGAGCGGCTGGCGGTGCTGCACCGGCGGCGGGGCGAGGCCGGGGTGCGGGAGATGCCCAACCTGTTCGCGGCGCTGCGGCAGGCCGGGCTGCCGCTGGAGCCGGTGTTCTGCGGCGGCGAGCAGCGGGCCGACCAGGAGCGCGAGCAGTGGAGCTCGGGCGTGAACTACCTCTCGGTCCGGCCCGGGGTGGTGCTGGGCTACGAGCGCAACGAGGCGACGCTGCG
>JAJYLI010000066.1 GCA_021787855.1 bacterium
GCGTCGGCCGGCAGCTCCTCCGCGATCAGCTCGGTGGTGGCGAGGACGGTGGTGAGCAGGTTGTTGAAGTCGTGCGCCATCCCGCCCGCGAGCTGGCCCACCGCCTCCATCTTCTGCGCCTGCCGCAAGCGCCGCTCCAGCGTATGGCGCTCGGTGAGGTCCTCGACGATCCCCTCGAAACCGGTGACCTCGCCTGCCGCGCCGTGCAGCACCCGACCGCTCAGCCGGACCGGAATGGGCCGCCCGTCCTTCCGCTTCCACACCGTCTCGACGCCTTCGTAGCGCTCCGCGGCGCCATGGCGCTCCACCAGCCGCCCCCGCTCGGCGGGATCCCGGTAGACCGAGCGGGCGAGATCGGACCCCAGCAACTCGTCCGGCGAGCCGTAGCCCAGCATGCCCGCCAGCGTCTGGTTGACCATCAGGGCACGTCCGTTGAGCGAGCTGCGATAGATGCCGAACACGGCGTTCTCGACGAACGCGCGCAGGCTCGCCTCGGATTCCCGGAGCGCCAGCTCGAGCTGGGCGTCCGCGGCCCGCGCCGGGGGGGCGGAAGGGGGGGCGCCCGCCCCGGCCGGGGCCGGGGGCGCCGCCCTGGACTTCCGGCCCTTCCTGGTCATTTCACAACAGCGCGTCGCATACCGGAGGTGAACGTGCAAGGGCTGTGCTGACGAGGACAGGCGGGCCGGAGCGGCGACCGCCCCCCTGGCCGCAGCTGCTCAGATCCCGCGCGTGGCCAACGGTTTACGCCGTGCCAGAGCGCCCCGGAACGGGTCCGGGCGTTCCGGGGCGCGGGCCATCAGCCGGCCGGCAGAGAAGCCGTCGGGTGTGGCGGACTGCAACAGCCTGCGGCGGCGCTAGTAGCCCTCCGTCAGACCGAACTCGAACTGCCATCCCTTGCCGGGCCGCTGGAACGCCTTGACGTAGTCCACCTCGGCGACGGCGAAGCCCATCACGTTGAGGCGGAGCGCGATGCCGGCGCTGCTCACGCCGCTGCGCCGCGCGCCGTGGCCCAGCGTGGAGGGCCAGAAGAACGGATCCTGTCCCTGGTTCCAGGCCACGCCGCCGTCGGCGAACAGGGCCGCCTCGATGGGCAGGAGGCCGTAGTAGCCGCTGCCGATGCCGAGCACGCCGAACAGCGGGAAGCGCAGCTCGAGGTTGCCCACGAGCAGGCGCGTGCCCAGCAGGTTGTCGTACACCGGGCAGGCGCTCGGATTGCTCGGCGTGCCCACGCACTCGCTGGGGGTGAACGAGTTGTAGTCGTAGCCGCGCACCAGGCTCTGGTAGCCCAGGTACAGCGGGTAGAGCCGGGCGTCCTGCGAGCTGGGCCCGTAGCGGCCGTAGTGCAGCACCCGCGCGGCGATGGTGAACGGCCGCACCGGCTGCCAGTAGCGCCGGAAGTCGGCGAGCACGGTGTAGAAGTTGAGCGTGCCGAGGACGGGGTCCACCTCCAGCCGGTAGCGCTCGCCCAGGATGGGACTGGTGGCGCCGAAGAACGAGTTGTCGAAGACCAGGGACGCGCTCGCCGTGCCGAGCCACAGCCCGGGCGGGGCGGGGAGGTTGTAGATGTTCTCGCTCTGCAGCGCCCCGTTGAGCCCGCTGTAGACCTGGGAGTCCACCTGGGCCTGGAAGCTGATATTGCTGACCCCGGCGGAGAACTCGACCCGCTGCACGTCGCTGAACGGGTAGGAGAGGAGGACGTCGCCCTCGCGATTGATCTGGCGGAACACCTCCGTGATCTGGAAGATCGAGTCGCCCGCGAGATTGGAGTACAGCGCGTACCCGCCCTGGATGTAAGGGATCTGCTGGACCGCGACGCCCCAGTTGAGGCGGTGGCGGAGGTTCTGGTACGCCACCAGGCCGGCGAGGTTGTTGAAGTTGCCCTCGATCTGGAGCATGGTCGCGAGGCTGCGGTCGCCCAGCATGTCGCTCCAGTACAGCGTCAGGCCGCCGCCCACGTAGGTGCCGAACCGGTCGGCGCCCACGGCCAGGCTGGGCTGCGCCACGTAGTCGAGCCCCAGGGTCGGGTGGTACTTGGTGATGGTCTCGGTGGCGGCGTACTTGCTGCCGATCGTGCTGTCGGCCAGCAGGGCCAGCAGCTCGCTGTGGGGCCGGTTCTGGGGCGGCAGCATCGCGGCGTCCGGCAGGGGGAGCGACGCCAGCGGCGTGCCCTCCAGCGTGCGGGTGGAGTCCACCGCGTAGATGGAGAACTTGCCCTTCTCGTACACGCTGTACACCACCTGGCCCGTCCGGCTCGCGACCGACAGCGCGGGGCTCAGCGACGTGATGCCGGACACCCCCGTCAGCAGGTTCGTGACCTGGGCCGTCTGCCCGCTGGCCAGGTCGAGCCGGTAGATGTCGGTGATGCCGCCGCGGTCGGAGAGGAAGTAGAGGCTCTTCCCGTCCGGCGAGAACTGCGGGTTGATGTTCTTGGCGTCGGGGAAGCTCGGCAGGGGCTTGATGGCGCCGGTGAAGGGATCCATCAGCGCCAGCCGGTAGTTGCCCGGGGTCAGCGTCTGGAGGTTGGTCGAGAACCGGTCGGTCGAGAAGGCGATCTCGCGTCCGTCGGGCGACCAGGCGGGCTCCAGGTCCGCGTAGGCGTCGTCGGTGAGGCGGTGCAGGCTGTCGGCCTGGAGGTCGTACAGGAACAGGTCGGTGAAGCCGCCGACCATGGCGGAGAAGGCGACGTAGCGCCCGTCCGGCGAGTAGGCCGGGTGCAGGATCTCGCCCAGGTGGGGGAAGCGGATCTCGCGCTCCACCTTCCCGGTGGCGACGTCCATGAAGTCCAGCGCCGGCCGGCCGCTGACCTGGGTGGAGAAGACGAACCGCTGGCCGTCGCCCTCGAACGACCCGGCCGAATTGATGAACTCGAGGCTCTGCCAGTGCGGGTCGGTCGCGGTGTTGGTCAGGCGCCGGATGATCCGGCCCGTGCGGGCGTCGGCCATGAACATGTCAATCGAGAACAGGTCGCGCGAGGAGTAGAACACCACCCGCGAGCCGTCGGGGCTCACCACCGGGCCCACGTTGTAGGACGTCGCCTGATTGTGCCCGGCGATCAGCCGCGGGCCGTAGTCGGCCGGCGGCCGGGTGTCCGTCTTGAGCGTGTCGTACGCCTGCCGGGTGGCGGCCTGCCAGGCGGAGTCCGTCTGCTCGCCCGACATCCCGGTTTCGCGCAGGAACGCCTGGTCCATGTCCGACGTCTTGGCCGCCGCCCGGAGCAGCCGGCCGACGATGTCGTCCCCGTAGCGGCCGCCCAGGTACGCCCACAGGGCCTGGCCGTAGCGGTACGGGAAGAACTTCGGGTCGTCGAGCTGCTTCCACTTGGGCATCTTGTCCTGGAGCGAGGCGTCCCGCATCCACATCGCCGTGAGCGGGTCGTCCGGGCCCAGGGACACGTATTCGGCCATGCCCTCGATGAACCACAGCGGCATCTGCGCCGCGGCGGGCATGGCGTTGCCGCCCCGCATGCCGTGGCCGGTGATGTCGTACTGGAACGCGTGGGTCAGCTCGTGCGCGACGACGTGGTCGGTCTCGAACAGGGAGGCGCCCATCGGCAGCACGATCCGCCGCTTGATCGCCTCGGTGACGCCGCCGGTGCCCTCGCCCAGGTCGCCGGGGATGGCGTTGGTCTGCCGGAACGACGAGGGGTCGTCGTACAGGATCAACGGCTGGCGGCCCGTGAGGTCGTGGTCGAACAGCTGCGACTCGCGCGCGTACGCCCGTTCGGCGATCCGCGCGACCTCCTGCGCCGCCTGCTCCTCCTCGGGATAGAAGTAGATGTCGAAGTGATCGGTGTGCAGCACCTGGAAATGGAACGTCTGGTACTGCACCTTGTTGCGGCCGAAGTACTGCGCCCACCCCGCCCGCGGGGCGAAGGCGACGCCGGCCGCGGCCAGCGCGAGAGCCGCGCCGGCGCGGGAGAGCCACGGGAGCCGAACGCTCATGCGATCTCCATTGGGTGATGCATCATGACGTACCCCGAAGCGTCCGGCAAGTCTCCCGGCTACGCCCGCCGGCTGGGGCTGTTCTCCGGCACCATGGTGGTGATCGGGGGCATCATCGGTGCCGGAATATTCCTCAATCCGGCGATCGTCGCGCAACGGGTGCGAACGCCGTTCCTGACCCTCGCGGTCTGGGTCCTGGGCGGGGCCATCGCCCTGGTCGGCGCCTTCTGCTTCGGCGAGCTGGGCAACCGCAAGCCCAAGGCGGGCGGCGGCTACGTGTACCTCCGGGACGCCTATGGGCCGCTCCCCGCGTTCCTGTACGGCTGGGCGCTGCTCCTCGTCATGGCCACCGGCGCCATCGCCGCCGTGGCGGTGACCTTCGCCCGGTACCTCGGCGTCGTGCTCGCCCTGCCGGCGGCCGCCGACCTGCCGGTCGCCGTGGCGGCCATCGCCCTGCTGTCGGCGATCAACTACCTGGGCGTCAAGCCGGGGGCGGTGACCCAGAACATCTTCACCCTGCTCAAGCTGGCCGCCCTGGCCCTGCTGATCGCTGCGGGGCTGTTCCTCCGGACGCACGTCGCGGCCGGCCCGCCGCCCGCGGGAGCGGTCCCCGCCTCCCCGCCGCCGCCCCACGTCGTCCTGGCGATCGGCGCGGCCCTGGTGCCGGTCATGTTCGCCATCGGGGGGTGGCAGCAGTCGAACTTCATCGCCGAGGAGATGGTTGACGTCGAGCGGAACCTGCCGCGGGCGCTGCTGATCGGGGTGACCGTGGTCATCGTGGTCTATCTGCTGGCCAACGTGACCTACCTGAGGACCCTGGGCGCGCCGGGGCTGGCCGCCAGCGAGGCGCCGGCGGCGGACGCCATGCGATCCGTCCTCGGCTCCTCCGGCGCGGTGGTGATCGCGGCGGGCATCGCGCTCTCGACGTTCGGCTTCCTGAACCTGGTCATCCTGGTCTCGCCGCGGGTGTACCAGGCCATGGCGGCCGACGGGTCGTTCTTTCCCCGGCTGGCGCGCCTGCATCCGCGCTACCGGACGCCGTCCACGGCGATCGTGTTCCAGGGAGCGTGGGGGATCGTGCTCACCCTGAGCGGGACGTACGGCCAGCTCAACGATTACGTCGTGTTCGGCGACTGGATCTTCTTCGGGCTGGTGGTGAGCACGCTGTTCGTCTATCGGCGGCGGGAGGCGCGCGCACCGGAGCCCGCCGTGCCCGGAGCCCCGGCGTTCCGGGCGTGGGGCTACCCGTGGACCGCCGGCCTGTTCGTGCTGGCGGCCGCGTACGTGGTGGCCAGTTCGGTGGCCTCGAACCCTCGCAACGCCGCCATCGGGGCGGGCCTGCTGGTCCTCGGGGTGCCGGTGTTCCTGTTCTGGCGCTCGCGCACCGCCCGGGTCCCAGGGTAGAATCCGCGCCGTGGATCTCTCGGTGGTGATTCCCGCGCACGACGAGGCCGAGAACATCGGGCCCCTGATCCGCGAGGTGCGCGCGGCCCTGGCGCGCGCGCCGGAGGTGGCCGACTGGGAGATCGTGGTCGTGGACGACGGCAGCGACGACGGCACCGGCGCCCGCGCCACGGAGCTGGCGTGCGACGTGCCACATCTCACCGTCGTGCGGCATCCGAGGAAGGCGGGGCAGAGCTTCGCCCTCCTGTCCGGGGTGCGCGCCGCGACGGCCCCGTGGATCGCGACCCTCGACGGCGACGGGCAGAATGACCCGGCCGACATCCCGGGGCTGCTGGCGGCGCGGGAGCGCGAGGCGTCGGCGCGGGCGGCCGGGGCCGCCGGGCCGGCGCGCGGGCCGCTCCTGCTGGCGGGCCATCGCGCCACGCGGCGCGATACCTGGCTCAAGCGCGTCTCGTCGCGGATCGCCAACGGCGTGCGCGGCCGGCTCCTGGGCGACCGCACGCCCGACACCGGCTGCGGGCTCAAGCTGTTCGAGCGGGAGGCCTTCCTCGCGCTGCCCCACTTCGACCACATGCACCGCTTCCTGCCCGCGCTGTTCCTGCGCGCGGGCGGGCGGGTGGTCTCCGTCCCGGTCGGCCACCGGCCCCGCACCCGCGGCCGCTCGCACTACGGCGTCAGGAACCGGCTGTTCGTGGGGATCGTGGATCTGTTCGGCGTCATGTGGTTGATGCGACGCGGAGAACGCACGGGGTAGGCGCCGGCATCAGGGACAGTTGCCAGGCGGCGAGGAGGAAATCGCGACCACGCGCGAGTGATCGGGCGGCACGCAGCGCCCGGGCGGGATTCGCGCTGGTGATGACTGTCCCGAGAAGCACCCGGGTGCCCGCACCTCGCCCTCCAGATGCCGTGTAATTCCGACGCTCCGCCCCCTTGTTGAGCGCGAAGGGGGGGCATATACGTACCGAGGATTCCTCCCAGTTCCGGTTGACGTCGAGGTCCAACACCACCCGGGGCACGGAGGTGTGAAATGCGCATCCCCCATGGGGCTGATCGCCGACTCCCCGTCTGGTTGACGGTGCTGTCGGCCATCGCGCTGTCGCCGGTCGTCGCTCGCGCGCAAACAACGCCCAGGATATGGTTTTGTGGCCACGATTCCTGACGCCTTCCACGGCGTGCTTCTCGCCGCGGTGGCGCTTGCATTGGCCGAACCAGCGCGGGCGCAGGAGAATGCCGGCAGCCCGCTCTGGGCCGCAGAGTCGGCGCTTGCGCGCGGCGAGCTGGACCGCGCGGTAGGCCTGGCCCGCGACTACACGTCCCACCACCGCGACGACTGGCGCGGCTGGTTCCTTCAGGGCGAGGCCACGCTGCGGCGCGGGGGCGCGTCGAACCTGCACGCGGTCGAGGCCATCATCGCGTTCCGGCGCGCGACCCGGCTCGCGCCCGGGCGGCCAGAGGTCTGGGACGGCTACGGCCGGGCCGGCATCGAGCTCGGCAGTTCCGACGGCGAGCTGATCGTACATGAGGCGTACGAGCAGGTCCTGGCCCTCGACCCGCTCTACCCGCGGGCGTTTGAGAATTGGCTCAAGGCCTACGCCAGCCGCTCGGACCGCAGGCGCGTGCGGCGGATCCTCGCCCGTCACGATTCCCTCCCGGAAGTCCGGGCCAGGATCGCGCGACTGCTGATCGAGGACGAGCGGTACACCGATGCGAACGTCATCCTCGATTCGCTCCTCGCGCTGGATCATCGGGATCCGGAGTGGCTGGCGCTGCGGGCCCAGAGCGCCCTCGAGAGCGGCGACACGCTTGGGGGGGCCGCGCTCTACGCGCGTGCGCTGGACCACGCGGACCGGCCCAGCGGCGAGGCGTTGTGGGAGCAGGCCGTCGGCATCGCGACCCCCGAGGAGATCCGGGCGTGGGATGCCGGCGTCCCCCGTGAGGCGCGGTCGGGCTTCCTGCGCGGCTTCTGGGCGCGCCGCAACCCGGACCTGTTCGCCGGCATCAACCGCGCCCTGGCGGAGCATTTCCGGCGCCTGCGGTATGCGCGCAAGGAGTTCCCGGACTTCTACCCGCTCAGCAGCTACAAGAACCGGGCTTTGACCCGCGCCCTGAACGCCGCCCCTTCGCTGGCCGAGCAGATCTTCTGGGCCCGGTGCGAGGCACGAGAGAGCCCTGGCGGGCCGGTGCGGGCCTCGGACCGGGCGCGCCTCAGCCCTGAGATGGAGCGGCTGCTCGCGAACCCGGAAATCTGGCAGAGCTGGCGCCACCCGGCTCTCCCCGGCGAGTTGTACCTGGATCCCGAGCGCGTGAATATCGCGGCGCTGGCCTTGCCCTACGCTCCGGACATCCAGAGCCTGGACACCACGGCGGCGGCCACCGGGTACAACCTCCGAACGCGGCTCAGCGATCGCGGCGTCACCTACCTGCGCTTCGGGGCGCCGCGCACGCGGTTGATCGGCGCGCCCAATGGCGCCGACGCCTTCTGCCAGACCCGCGACCTCGAGCGCTGGGTGTATGACGACATCGGGACGGTGCGGTTCTTCGTGCCGGGGGCCGTCAGCGTGGGCGCGTTCGGGGCGGCCGGGATGCCGAGCACGGACAAGATCTTTCGGCCGATGACGGAGCGTCAGTCTGAGGCGATGGACCAGGTCATGACGCGCGACGCCTCGTCCATTCCTGCGCCGCTGAGCTTCCGCGCCTGGACCGCCCAGTTTGCCGGCGCCGAGTCGGCGTCCACCGACGTCGTGGTCGTGACCACGCGCGGCGCGGCGGCGGCCCAGCTCGTCGGCGTCCTGGGTCCGGCCGAGGCGCCGCGCCAGGACGGCGCCGGGATCGTGACGCTGCACGCCGCCCCCGGCTGGTACGTGCTGCTCGCCGACGCCAGGGTCGGCGAGACGCTCGGGCGCCACAGCCTGCGCCTCTCGGTGAGCGCCCTGGGCGCGCGCGGTGGCGTGAGCGACCTGCTGGCGGCGCCCGCTTGGGCTGACACCGTGGTCACGCGGACCGCGATGCTCGGCCACCTGCAGCGGGATCTGACGTTCGTCGCCGGCACCACACTCCGCTTCTACGCGGAGATCTACGGCCTGCGGCCGTCAGCGGACGGTGCCGTGCGCTACCGGGTCGCCTACCAGCTCTACCGGAGCGACAACCTTGTCGAGGACGCGCAGCGGCGCGACCTCGCGGGCGGCGTGCGCATCGCCTTCGACCGGGCGAAGGCCGCGGCGGGCGATCGCGCGGTCGAGTGGCTGGACGTCGCGGCGGGCTGGCTCCCGCCCGGGGGCTACCTGCTGCGCCTCGAAGTGGAGGGCGCGGACGGCGCGCCCCTCGGCCGCGCCCAGATCGGTTTCGAGATTCGGTGAGTCCGGGAACTTCACGGAATTCCGCCGACCGATTTCTGAAGCCAGGGGGATCCTACCACCGGTACAGGACGCCGACCGTCAGCCCCCGCCGGTCCGGGATGCCCTGCTGTGCATTCCAGGTCCCCCCGATGGTCGCGCCGAGATGCCGGGTGAAGAATCCCTGGTAGCGTCCGGCCAGGAACCGGCTCGCCGCCACGACCGGTCCCGAAGGCAGCGTGACCACCTCGTTGCCGGCGCCGCCCATCACGTCGAGGTAGTCGTCCGCCGTGGCCAGGTACCGCCGCGCCTCCAGCGCGAGCCCGCCGCCCAGCTTGCCCGCCTGCGGCACCGCCGTCGCGCGGGCGTGCAGGTACCAGTTGCCGGCGTACTTCGCCAGCGAGGCATGCCAGATGCCGACGCCCTGGCCGACGAAGCTCATGTGCCGGTAGCCAGCGGACACTTCCCATCCGCCCGCGAAGCCCTGGTGGATCTCCCCGCTGACGTCGGAACGCGGCAGGACGCGCGCGCCGGGCCCCACGGCGAGCGCCAGGTGTCCGTAGGCGCGCCGCCACAGCGTGCGGTAGCCGTCGAGCGTCACGGTCTGATCCCACAGCGAGAACCGGCTCGCGTCGCCCAGCTCCAGGGCCAGCGATCCGTCCCGGAACCGCCGCTCCACCCGCGTCTGGTACGCCTGCCAGGTGGCGCGCTGCGCGGTGAACGCCTCGAAGCCGTAGCCCGCGCTCGCCCGCCACACCTGCCCGGTGTCGCCCGCCGTCGCCGGCAGGAGCGCGGCCAACAGGAGCGGGAGGATCACGGCGCCGCCGCCGCGAAGCTCTGGCGGGTCATCTGCCCCCAGCCCTTCTTGCCGCGCAGCACGGACACCAGGCCGCGGGCGCGCCAGAACGTGTTGAGCTGCCGGTAGCCGATCCCCTCGATCACGGCCAGGCCGAACATCGCCAGCAGGTCGCGCACGCGGCGATAGCGGCGGAAGCCCAGCTCTTCGAGCCCGACGGCCGCGATGGACAGGGCGATGCCCAGCACGAAGGCGAGCATCAGGAACGCCAGCACGTACGGCTCGTTGGCCTGGTGCAGCGCGACCGCCGCCGCGAAGGCGACGTACCCGGCGACCTCGACCGCGGCGCCGAGCATCTCGAGGAAGAAGAAGTAGGGGAAGGCCAGCAGGCCCAGCACGCCGAACCGGGGGTTCAGCAGCAGGCGCCGGTGCCGGAACAGCACCTCGGCCAGGCCCCGCTGCCAGCGGTCGCGCTGGCGGCCCAGGTCCCGCAGCGACTCCGGCACCTGCGTCCACGCCACGGGGTCGGGGATGAACTCGATCTTGCAGGGGATCCGGTGGTCGCGGCAGTAGCGGTGCAGCCGGACGACCAGCTCCATGTCCTCGCCCACCGTGTCGTGGGCGTACCCGCCGGCCTCGACGACGGTCGAGCGGCGGAACAGCCCGAACGCGCCCGAGATGATCAGCATGCCGTGGATCGCGGACCAGCCCATGCGCCCGGCCAGGAAGGCCCGGAGGTACTCGACCACCTGGAAGCGGGCCAGCCAGTTCCGGGGCAGGCGCACGTCGGTGACCATGCCGGCCTGGACCGTGCACCCGTTGGCCACCCGGATGATGCCGCCCACCGCGACGACCGAGCTGTCCTCGAGGAACGGGCGCACCACCCGGGTCAGGGCCTCGCGCTCCAGCAGCGAGTCGGAGTCAATGGCGCAGAACAGCGGGGTGCGGCAGTGGTTCAGGCCCGCGTTGAGCGCGTCGGCCTTGCGGCCGTTCTCCTTGTCGAGCACCCAGAGGTTGGGATGGCGGCGGCTCCGGTAGGCGCCGCGCACCGGCCTGGTGGGCAGCGTGGCGGTGGGGGCGCGGGGGGCCGGCGCCAGCTCGAAGGCGGCGGTCAGCCTGGCGAGCGTGTCGTCGGTCGAGCCGTCGTTGACGACCAGGATCTCGAAGTCGCTGTAGGAGAGGGTGAGCAGCGAGCGCACCGACTCGACGCAGGTGGCGCTTTCGTTGAAGGCGGTGGCGATGAGCGTGATGGGCGGCGCGCCGGCCGTGGCGATCAGCTCCTCGACGTCGAGCGACTTGAGGCGGTGGGCGTAGCGCCGCAGCACCCGGAAGGCGATCAGGCTGGTGCCCAGGTAGAACGCGTTCACCAGGACGAAGTACAGCAGCACGACGGCGTTGAACGCCGCGAGCAGCAGCAGCGGCAGGTGGCGCGTCACGCCGCGGCTTCCCAGCGCACCTGGCGCGCCACCAGCGCGCCCGGGCCGCCCGAGGCGGCGAGCGCGTCGAGCGCGGCCAGGGCGCCGAGCCGGCGCAGGCCGCGCGCACCCTCCAGGGCCACCCACGGCGACGGGTCGGAGGCGGCGCGAGCCAGCGCGGCCGTGTCCGCCGCGTCGCCCGCCGCCAGCTGGGCCAGCGCCTGCGTGGCCGCGGCGCGGATCACGTCGTCGGCGGACGCCAACAGCGGCCGGACGCTCTCCAGGTGCTCCGGCCGGCCAAGGGCGGCCACCAGGCGCAGGCATGACGCCGCCAGCTCGCGGTCGGTCGCGGCGCCGGCCGCCTGGCCGGCGCGCAGCACCGCCGCCGCCACGCCGGGGGCGGCGAGGTCCTTGAGCAGGCGCAGCGTGTCGCCGGCGACGGCGCGGAGGCGCGGCGCCGCCGCGGAGTCCGCCAGCAGGTCCACGAGGGCGGGCCCCGCCTCGGGCCCCATGCCGGCCAGCATGGACGCGAGGTAGCGGGGGCTCCATTCGCCGAAGCGGCCCAGGTGGGCCAGGACCGCCGCGCCGTGACCGGGGTCCCGGCCCGCCGCGAGCGCCCGCGCCGCGACCATCGCCACCAGCGGCGCCCGGTCGTCGAGCGCGCGCACCAGCTCGGCGCCGTACGTCTCGGGGCCCAGCAGGGCGAGCGTCTGGACCGCCCGGGCCCGGCGCTCGGGGTTCCGCGACGCGAGGCGCCGGGCCACCGCGGGCAGGCAGGGCCGGGCGAGCCGCAGCAGCAGCCCGCGCTCCGCCCCGCGGAGCCGCCGCGCGAACCGCAGCAGGAAGTCCGCGAACAGCAGCACGTCGGCCGGCGCGACCCGCGCGGCCAGCTCTTCCGGCGGCCGGTCGCCCGCCAGCACCTCCACCAGCAGCGGGGTCCACGCCGCCTCGACCCGCCGCCAGCGGGCCGCCTTGCGCGCGTTCCGCAGCCGCAGCAGCAGCGTGGTGGCGGCGAACAGCAGGGCCGCCACCAGGAGCGCGACGGTCGCGAGGTTGATGGCGGCGAGCGTGTCGCCGAGGCGGGGACTCACGCGCGCGCGAGCAGCCGGTGCACGCGGGCCATCAGCTCGACCGGAGAGAAGGGTTTGACCACGTAGTCGTCGGCGCCGAGCTCGAGGCCCCGCACCACGTCCTGCTCGCTGCCCATGGAGGTCAGCATCATGACGGGCAGGCCCGCCAGCGACCGGTCCTCCCGCAGCCGGCCCAGCACCTCGAAGCCGTCCATGGCGGGCATCTTCACGTCCAGGATCGCCAGCGTGGGTTTGAGGCCGGCGGCCGCGGCGGCGGCGGATGCCCCGTCGCTGAAGTGCCGCACGGTGATGCCTTCGCGCTCCAGGCGGTACTTGACCACGGATGCGATCAGCTCGTCGTCCTCGGCCAGCAACACCACCCGGCGGGCGGGCGTGGCCGGCCGCTCGCTCCACGCCGAGTGCACGGCGTGGCCGCCGGCGGCGCGCGCGGCGGAGAGCCGGCCCTGCGCGGCGGCGAGCGTCTCGTCGAGCGTGGTGCCGGGGGCCCACTCCACCACGCCGGCCGAAAGTGTCAGGCGCGGCACGCTCGAGCCCCGGGGCGGGTCCGCCGCGACCGATCGGAGCGCGGCGGCGAGCGCGGTGGTGGCGGCGGCCCCGTCGAGACCGTCGAGCAGGGCGCCGAACGTCGCGCCCATCCACCGCGCCACGGTCGCCGCGCCCGACAGCGCGCGGGCCAGCTCCCCGCCCGCCACCGCGAGCGCGCGCTCGGCGGACGCCCATCCGGCCTCGGCCTCCAGCGGGCGGTACTGGTCCAGCTCCAGCAGCGCCACCGACAGCGGCCCCGGCCGGCCGGCGCGCCGGGCCGCCGCCCGCTCGAAGGTCTCGCGGAACGACGCGCGGTTGGGCAGCCCGGTCACCGGGTCGGTGCGCGCGTCCCGGCTGAAGCGGGCGGCCCGCTCGACGTGCTCCGTCACGGCCGCCAGCAGGGCCACGGGATCGAAGGGCTTCTGGATATACCCGTCGGCGCCCAGGGCGAAGCACTCGGCCCGGGTGTCGCGTGAGGCGTGGCCCGAGAGCACGACCACCGGGACGGCCGCCGTCCGCGCGTCGTCCCGGAGCCGCGCCAGCACCGTGCGCCCATCGGCGTCCGGCAGCATCAAGTCGAGGAGGATCAGGGCGACCGGGTGCTCCGTCAGCGCCGCCTCGGCCTGCGCGGCCGTCTCGGCCACGTGCACCGGGCCGCGGGTGGCGAGCACCCGGGCCAGCAGCCGGCTGACGTCGGGGTCGTCATCCACGATCAGGACGGCCGGGGCGTTGCCGGACGCCGGCGCGGGCGGGAGTTCGTCCATGGGTGCGTCTATATAGCGCCGGTGGCGAGCGTGCTGCAATGCGAGGCTCCGCGCCGCGATGTATCGCTGACGCACCGCCGCCCCGCCCGGATACCCTGGGCGCATGCTCGCGCGGATCACGTCGGCCGCGGTGCTGGGCATTGACGCCTACCTGGTGGACGTCGAGACCGACATCGCCAACGGCCTCCCGTCGTTCGTCACGGTCGGGCTGCCGCAGAGCGCCGTGAAGGAAGGTCGCGAGCGGGTCAACGCGGCCATCCACAACAGCGGCCGCGTCTTTCCCCTGAAGCGCGTGACCGTGAACCTCGCCCCGGCCGACGTCCGGAAGGACGGCTCGGCCTTCGACCTGCCGATCGCGCTGGGCGTGCTCCTGGCGACCGAGCAACTCAGCGCGGAGGGGTTGGGCGGGTACGTGGTGCTGGGCGAGCTGGGGCTGGACGGCGAGATCCGGCCCGTGAAGGGCGCGCTCCCGATGGCGGTCGCCGCTCGGCAGGCCGGCGTGCGGGGCCTCATCCTCCCCGCCGCCAACGTGCGGGAGGCGGCGGTCGTCGAGGGGCTGGACGTGCGGGGCGCCGCTACCCTGGGCGAGGTGCTCGCCCACCTGGATGGAGGTCCGCCGCTGCCGCGCGCGCAGGTGGACGTCGAGGCGCTGTTCGCGGCGCGGGCCAGCTACGACGTGGACTTCGCGGAGGTGAAGGGCCAGGAGCACGCCAAGCGCGCGCTCGAGGTCGCGGCCGCGGGGGGTCACAACATCCTCATGATCGGCCCCCCGGGCGGCGGCAAGACGATGCTCGCCCGGCGCCTTCCCACCATTCTGCCCGAGCTGTCGCTCGCCGAGGCGCTCGAGACGACCAAGATCCACTCGGTGGCGGGCCTGCTGCCGCCCGGCGAGGCGCTGGTCGCCGTGCGCCCCTTCCGCGCTCCTCACCACACCATCTCGGATGCGGGGCTGATCGGCGGCGGCAGCTATCCCCGGCCGGGCGAGGTCAGCGTCGCGCACAACGGCGTGCTGTTCCTGGACGAGCTGCCCGAGTTCCGCACCAACGTCCTGGAGGCGCTGCGCCAGCCCCTGGAGGACGGCTCCGTGACGATCAGTCGCGCGGCGACCTCCCTGGCGTATCCCGCCCGCTTCATGCTCGCCGCGGCGATGAACCCCTGCCCCTGCGGCCACCGGGGCGACGGCGCGCGCGCGTGCACCTGCACGCCGGTGATGGTCCAGCACTACCGCAACCGGCTCTCGGGCCCGCTCCTCGACCGCATTGACGTGCACATCGAGGTTCCCGCGGTGAACTACCGCGAGCTGACCGCGGAGCGGGGCGGCGAACCCAGCGCCGAGGTGCGCGAGCGCTGCGCCCGGGCTCGGCTGAGGCAGCGGGAGCGGTTCCAGGGGCGCCCGGGCATCTTCGCCAACGCGCACATGGCCCCGCGGGACATCCGCGCGCACTGCCAGCTCACCGCCGGCGCCGAGGCGCTGCTCCGGACCGCCATCGCCCGCCTCAACCTCTCGGCCAGGGCCTATCACCGGGTCCTCAAGCTGGCCCGGACGGTGGCCGACCTGGCGGGGGCGGCGCGCATCGAGCCCGCCCACGTCAGCGAGGCCATCCAGTATCGCAGCCTGGACCGGCTGGGGTGAGCGGGCGGCGGCGCCGCCCACGCCCCCGGCCCTGGGCCGCGACGGCGACGTCATCGCACGCACGCCGGCCCGGCTGCGCGGCGGCCACCTTCGCGCGGCTGCGCGCAGCCCGCTGAATCCCGCTACATATCCCCTCGGGGGCGCACCGGGTCGAGACGTCGAAGCGGCAGAAAGGGCGACGTGCTACGGTAGCCGGCACTGCCTGAGGTCTTGGAGCTGGCGTGGCAACTCGGGCAGGTCGTGGCGAACGATCTCCCACACAAGCTCGAGATCAATGCCGGAGTACTCGTGTACGATCCGGGTACGCAGGCCCACGATGCGGTGCCACGGAATCTCGCTCGCCCGGGCCCGCAGGTCCGCGGGAAGC
>JAJYLI010000067.1 GCA_021787855.1 bacterium
GGCGCGATCGCGCCCGGCGGCGCCCCGCCGCGGGGCGGGCCGGCGCGCGCCGGCGCACCATCGGCCTTTCTCGACCTGCATCGCCCTCCCGACGCCGTGACGGTCCAGAGCGCGGCGGGCTACGCCGCGTTGCGGGCCGCCGGCGCCCGACGCTGGCAGGGTGCCGGTGTGGCGGTGACCGTGGCGGAGACTGCCGACGCGCTGCGCGTCACGATGACGTCCCCGGCCGCCGCCGTGCTGCGTCTCCACCTCCGCTGGCGAGGCTCCCTGGCGGCCACGCGCCGGCTGCTGGGCGACGCGTGGGAGCGCGGTTACGGCGATCTGGAATGGCGCGGCTTCGTGCCCGACCGGGTCATGCCGTGGTACGTGGCCGCCTGGGACGGCCGGCGCACGCACGCCTACGGCGTGCGCACGGGCGCCGGGGCCTTCTGCTTCTGGCAGGCGGACCCCGAAGGCATCAGCCTGTGGGCCGATGTCAGGAGCGGGGCCCGTGGCGTGGAGCTGGGCGGGCGCGAGCTGCGGGTGTGCGACGTGGTCTGCCGCGAGGGGCGGGACGGCGAGACGCCGTTCGCCGCCCTCCACGCCTTCTGCCGGGTGATGTGTCCCGTGCCGCGCCTGCCGCCGCAGCCGGTCTATGGCAGCAACGACTGGTACTGGGCGTACGGGCACAACAGCGCGGACAGTGTCCTGACCGACGCGCACCACGTCGTCGAGCTGTCGCCCGAGGGGGCCAATCGCCCGTTCGTGGTCATTGACGACGGCTGGCAGCCCGAGCGGGGCGGCGCCGCGCAGGACCAGCCGGGCGCGTGGGACCGCGGCAACGAGCGGTTCCCGGACATGCCGGGCCTCGCCGCCCGGGTGAAACAGATCGGCGGCCGCCCGGGCATCTGGGTGCGCCCCCTCGAGGCGCCCGTCGCCGCCCCGCGGACCTGGCGGCTGCCGCGGGACGCCTCGGTGCTCGATCCCACGGCGCCGGAGGTGCTGGAGAAGGTCGCGGCCGACGTGGGCCGCCTGCGCTCCTGGGGCTTCGAGCTGATCAAGCACGACTACTCGACGTTCGACCTCCTCGGCCGCTGGGGCTTCCAGATGGGCGCCGACCTCACCGGCGGAAGCTGGACGTTCACCGAGGGCCCGAAGCGCACGACGGCCGAGGTGGTCGGCGCGTTGTACCGGGCCATCCGCGCGGCCGCCGGCGACGCCCTGGTGCTCGGCTGCAATACCGTCAGCCACCTTTCCGCCGGCGTGTTCGAGCTGTGCCGCATCGGCGACGACACCAGCGGCACGGACTGGGCGCGCACCCGCCGGATGGGGGTGAACTCCATCGGTTTCCGTGCGGCCCAGCAGGGCGCGTTCTACGCCGCCGATCCCGACTGCGTGGGGGTCACGACCGCCATTCCGTGGGAGCCCAATCGCCAGTGGCTGGCGCTGGTCGCCGCCAGCGGCACCGTCGCCTTCGCCTCGCTGGCCCCCGACGCCCTGGGCGAGGAGCAGCGGCGCGATCTCAGGGCCGCCTTCGCGCGGGCCGCGCGGCCACAGCCGGTCGGCGAGCCGCTGGACTGGCTGGAAACGACCTGGCCCTCGCGATGGCGGCTGGGCGGCGGGGTGCGCGAATTCGAATGGATCGGACCGGACGGCATCGGAGAAGTCACGGGGAGGTCGTGAAGCGATGAAGCCTCGCCTCCTCGCCTCCCCGTAAGACACCGGGCGCGGAAGCTGAGCCCCCGCGCCCGGTACAGGATCGAGCCTCTCCCGGTCTAGTGCACGCCCGCCATCGCCGGCTTGAAGCTCATCGCCAGCACCTCCGCGATCTTGGGCAGCGCCCACTCCAGATCGGCCTTCGACACCGTGAGGGCCGGGGCGAAGCGTACGACCTGGTCGTGCGTCTCCTTGCACAGGATCCCGCGCTGGGCCAGGGCCTCGCAGAAGGGGCGGGCCGTGCCGGCCTCGACCCGGATCTCGACCCCGATCAGCAGCCCCTTGCCCCGGATCTCGACCACGCTCGGCGACTGCATCTTCTTGAGCTCGCCCATGAACCAGTCGCCCAACTCGCGGGCGCGGTCGGCCAGCTTCTCCTCGACCAGCACCGTGAGCGCGGCGCGGCCGATGGCGGCGCCGAACGGGTTGCCGCCGAAGGTCGAGCCGTGGTCACCGGGGTTGAAGACCCCCATGACGTTCTGGTCGGCCAGGAACGCCGACACCGGGTACATGCCACCCGCGACGGCCTTCCCGACGATCAGCGCGTCGGGCCGCGCGTTCTCCCATTGCCAGGCGAACATCCTGCCCGTGCGGCCGAGCCCGGTCTGGATCTCGTCGTCCACCCACAGCACGTTGTGCTTCCGGGTGATCTCGCGGACCTTCCTGAGCCACCCGTCGGGCGGCACGATCACCCCCGCCTCGCCCTGCAGCGGCTCGGTCAGGAACGCGCAGGTGTTCGGCGTGATCGCCTGCTCCAGCGCCCCGGCGTCGCCGAAGGGGATGATCTTGAAGCCCGGCGTGAACGGCCCGAAGCCGTCCTTGTACTGCTCCTCGGTGGAGAAGGAGATGATCGTGGTCGTGCGACCGTGGAAGTTGCCCGCCGACACGATGATCTCCGCCTGGTTGGCCGGGATCCCCTTGACCTTGTGCCCCCACTTCCGCACCGCCTTGATGGCGGTCTCGACCGCCTCCGCGCCCGAGTTCATCGGCAGCGCCTTGGCGAAGCCCGCCAGCTCGCAGAGCTGGTGGAGGAAGGGCCCCATCTGATCGTTGTGAAACGCGCGCGACGTGAGCGTCAGGCGCGCCGCCTGCTCCTGCGCCGCCTTCACGATCGCCGGGTGGCAGTGCCCCTGGTTCACCGCGGAGTAGGCGCTCAGGCAGTCCAGATACTTCCTGCCGTCCACGTCCCACACCCACGGGCCCTGCCCGCGCTCCAGCACCACCGGCAGGGGCTTGTAGTTGTTGGCGCTGTACTTGGCGGCTTCGCCCAGAAACTGATCGGTCCGGCTCATCTCGCTCGACCTCAGGACGGCGGAAGGATCTTGAACATGCCGGTGCCGCAGACGGGGCAGCTGCCCTTCAGCGCCGGCCGGCCGTTGGCCATCTTCACCTGCTTCACGTTCGCCATCACGCGCTTCTCCTTGCACTTCACGCAGTAGCCTTCGCCCTCGGCCATCGGGCTGCCCTTCTTGCCGCTCGTCTTCTTCGCCGCGGACTTGGCTGACTTCTTAGGCATGGCAGTGCTCTCCGCAGTTGAGGGAAGTGCCTCGAACGCCGTCGCGGAATATAGCCGCCCGCGAGGCGCTTTGCCGGGCAGCCGGGGACGGCCGGGACCCCCGCCGGACGCCGCGCTACCGTGCTGCGGCGCCCCGCTTTATAATACGACCAGATTCCTCAAGATACGAGCCGCCCATGTCCTTGGTACACGCTTTGATCACGGCGTTGCTGGCCGCGTTGCCTGCGCGGCCCGCGGCGCGCGCGCCACACCACCCGCCGCGCCGGATTGACGTCGTGGTGAACGCCTACTTCGGGCACTTCGTGCCCACCGTCATCCGGGCCCAGTACGGCGACACCATCCATGTCACGCTCAAGGCCAACGACAGCGCCCACGGCTTCATGGTCGAGGGCCACAAGTTCGACGTCACGGCGTACCCGGGGATGCCGGCGCAGGTCACCTTCGTGGCGGACTGGGTCGGTGGCAAGGAGTGGTTCTGCACGTTCGACTGCGGTCCCCGGCACGGCACGATGAGCGGGATGATCGTGGTGACCAAGGATTAGGAGCGGGTCACCCCGCCAGCTTTCTCAGATGGCCCGGCTTCAGGTGGAACAGTAGCGTGCCGTTGCCCGCCTGCGCCGGGCCGTCGAACTCGATTCCCACCACACCGCTCTTCTTGACGGCGATCCGGAGATGGCCGCCGTCGGTGACGAGCGCGGCCGTCAGGCTCGAGAGATCCGGCTCGTGGCCCACCAGCGCGACCGTGGCGTCGGGCGGGAACTTGGCGAGCAGCGTGACGATCGCGTCCACGGTGCAACCGTGTCCCAGCGCTTCGGCGACCTGGGGCGGCTCCGTCCAGCGGTAGGCCTTGGCGATGATGGCGGCGGTCTCGCGCGCGCGGGCCAGCGGGCTGGTCACCAGGAAGTCGAACTTGATGCCCATCTTGCGCATGGCCTGCGCGGCCGCGCGCTGCTCCACCCGGCCCTCGTCGGTCAGGGGGCGCTGGTCGTCGTCGGGCCAGGAGTTGGGGTCCCGGGACCCGGCCTTGGCGTGTCGGACGAGCAGGATCTCCATGCGGGATATGTTGCAGGCCGGCGGCCCGTCTGTCGAGCCGGCGGGGGGATGGGGGAGGGAGACTCAGGCGATGACGCCCCCGCCCAGCACCCGGTCGCCATCGTAGAGCACGCCGCTCTGGCCGGGCGCGACGGCGCGGGCCGGCTCGAGCAGGGCGAGCTCCAGTGTCCTGTCGCGCTCCGCCGTCACGGCCGCCTGCACGGGGCGGGCGCGGTGGCGGACCTGCACCTCGCACCGGTCGCCGACCGTGAGCGGGGGGGGGACGGCGAGCCAGTTGACCTCCTCCAGGCGCACCGACCAGGCCAGGAGGGCGTCGGCCGGGCCGACCACCACTTCCCGGGTCTCGGGCCGGATGGCGGTCACGTAGAGGGGATCGCCGGCACCCGCGGGCAGGCCGCGACGCTGGCCCACGGTGTAACGCGCGAAGCCCGCGTGCTCACCCACGCGCCGGCCGTCCTCGGCGACGATGGGGCCCGGCAGCAAGGCCGGATCGTCGGCGGGCAGATGGCGCTCGAGCACCTTCACGTAGTCGCCGTCGGGGACGAAACAGATCTCCTGGCTCTCCGCCTTCTCGGCCGTTCCGAGCCCGAAGCGGCGCGCCGCCGCCCGCGTCTCGCCCTTGGTCAGGCCGCCCACGGGGGTGAGCATCCGGGGCACCACGTCGGCCCGGATCCCCCACAGGAAGTACGACTGGTCCTTGGCGCGATCGGCGCCCCGGAGCAGCGCGCCGCCGGTGGCGCGGGCGTAGTGGCCGGTGGCGATGGCGTCGCAGCCCAGCGCCACGGCGTGGGCCAGCAGGTCGGAAAACTTGGTGAACGAGTTGCACCGCACGCACGGGATGGGGGTGCGCCCGCGCGCGTACTCGCGCACGAAGTCCGCCACCACGTCCCGCCCGAAGCGGTCCTCCAGATTCAGGACGTAGTGGGGGATGCCGAGCCGCGCGGCGACGGAGCGCGCATCCTCGATGGAGTCCAGAGAGCAGCACGGCCGGTCCGCGAGCGGGCCGTCGCCGTAGCAGAACAGCCGCATGGTCGCGCCCACCACCTCGTGCCCCTGCTCCACGAGGAGCGCGGCGGCCACGGAGGAGTCCACGCCCCCGGACATGGCGACGAGGACGCGGCTCACGGGCGAGCCAGCGCCTGATGCAGCTGGCGGGCCTTCGCCACCGCCTGCGCGTACGCCTCCGCCACGCGCGGCACCTGATCTTCGCGGGACAGCGCGCCGAAGCTGAACCGCACGCCGGCCGCGGCGAGGTCGGCGGGCACGCCCATTGCCAGCAGCACGTGCGACGGCTCCGCCGAGCCGCTGGTGCACGCCGAGCCCGAGGCGGCCGCGACCCCCGCCAGATCCAGGTGCGTCAGCACGGTCCCGGCGTCGGTGCCCGGGGCGCTCACGTTGAGGATGTTGGGCGCGCGCGCCGCCCCCGCGCCGTGCACCACCGCGTCCGGCACGCGCGCGACGCTCGCCCGCTCCAGCGCGTCGCGCATCGCCCGCCACGCCGCGGCCTTGGCCGGCTGCTCCGCCGCCGCCAGCTCCGCCGCGCGGCCGAAGCCGACGATGCCGGGCACGTTCTCGGTGCCGGGCCTCAGGCCCCGCTGCTGCGACCCGCCGTGGACGAGCGGCGCGAAGAGCCGCTCTTCCCGGACCACCAGCGCCCCGACGCCCTTGGGGCCGCCGATCTTGTGGGCGGAGAGGCTGACGGCCGCCCAGGGCAGCGCGCGGAGATCCACCGGCACCTTGCCGAACGCCTGGACCGCGTCGGTGTGGAACGGGACGCCGGCCGCCGCGCAGCGCTCCGCGACCTCGCGCGTGGGCTGGAGCGTGCCGACCTCGTTGTTCACCCACATCACGCTCACCAGCGTCGGGCGGTGGGGGAGGGCCAGCGCCTCCTCCAGCGCCGCGAGGTCCACGGCGCCGTTCCCGTCCACCGGCAGCAGCGTGACCCGGGCGCCGGCCGCCCCGGCTCTCCCGGCTTCGTGCAGCGCGGCGACCACGGCCTTGTGCTCCGTGGGCGTCGAGACCAGATGCGCGCCCGCCAGGCTGCCACGGTCGTTGCGGCGCGCGTGGGCCGCGCCCAGGATGGCCAGGTTGTCGGCCTCCGTGCCCCCGGAGGTGAAGCAGACCTGGCGCGGCTCCGCGCCGATGGCGGCCGCGACCTGCTCCCGGGCGCGCTCCACGGCCGCCCGAGCGCTGCGCCCGAAGGCGTGGGCGGAGGAGGGGTTGCCGAAGGCCTCCTCGCCCAGGACGGACAGCATGGCGTCCCGGACCTCGGGGCGGACGGGGGTGGTGGCGGCGTGGTCCAGGTAGATGCGATCGGGCATAGCGGAAAAGCTAAGGCGGGAGGTGAGGGGTGAGAATCCCCCCTCACCTCTCACATGGACGGCCCTTCGAGCCCCACCACGTCCTCGATCCTGACCGTCTCCTGCGTGTAGAACGGCTCCCCGTACCTCGCCCGGATCAGCGAGCCGTAGTGGGCCGACTGGGTCTCGATCAGGTCGTAGAGCCGCTGGCCGGTGGGGAAGATCTCGCCCGCCGAAGCCGCGCCGTCGAACTGCGACCGGAAGCAGTGAATGGCCCGCAGCTTGGCGGCGAAGGTGCGGCTGATGTCCACCACGAACGTCGGCTTCACCGGGTCCTCGCGGTAGGCGAGGGCGTAGAGGATCTTGTGCGGACGGTGCGCGGCCAACGGCGCGTCGTAGCGCTTGAGCCCCGCCAGGTAGCAGGCGTCCCGGGCCAGCTCGGAGGCGATGCGGTGGTCCGGGTGCCGGCCGACGGGGAAGGGCAGGATCACGGTGCGGGGGCGGAAGCGGCGGATCCACTCCACCACCACCCGACGGGTCTCGTCGGTGTTGTGGAGGTGGGCATCGCCGAGCCCCGCGTTCTCCCGGGCGTGCACGCCGAGCGCGCGGGCGGCACGCCGCGCCTCCCGCAGTCGCAGCGCGGCCGAGCCGCTGGTCCCGGTCTCTCCCGCCACCAGGTCGAGGATGGCCGCCCGGTGCCCCTGCCGCACGGCGAGAGCGAGCGTGCCGCCGCAGGTCAGTTCGGCGTCATCGGGGTGGGCGGCGATGGCCAGAAGGTCCACGTGCACGAGGAGGGCTCCGTCCGTACGAAGAGGTGATGAAGTCTACGGGGAGGTGATCCCCTCCCCGTCATTCATATCGCAACGCCTCTACAGGATCCATCCGCGCCGCCCGCTGGGCCGGCACGATCCCGAACACGATGCCCGTGACCACCGACGCGCCGAGCGCCGCCACGATGGACAACGGCGGCACCGCCGCCGGAATCGGCGTCAGATGCGCCACGGCGAACGCCACGGCGCCCCCCAGGATCATCCCGATGGCCCCGCCCACCAGCGTGAGGGTGGCCGCCTCGACCAGGAACTGCCACAGGATCTCCCCCTGAGTGGCCCCCAGGGCCTTGCGCACGCCGATCTCGCGGGTGCGCTCGGTGACGCTGATCATCATGACCGCGACCACCCCCACCCCGCCCACCATCAGCCCGACGCCCGACAGCGCGATCATGACCACGAAGAAGATGCCGGTCAGCTGGTTCCACATGCTCAGGATCTTGTCCTGGGTCACGATGGTGAAGGTGTTGTCCTGGTCGGGCCGCAGCTCCCGCTCCCGCCGCAGGGCGGCCGTCACCTCGTCCATCGCTTCCGAGACGGTCGCCTGCCGGGTGGGGAGGACCGCGAGATTCGCCCAGCCCCAGTTCACGTTCATGTAGCGGTGGAAGGTGAGCCAGGGCATGATGATGACGTAGTCGTTGCCGCCGCCGAACAGGTTGGGCGGCGGCTCGTACACGCCGATGACGCGGTACTCCTGTCCGAAGATCTTGACCGTCTGCCCGGTCGGGTCGAGCTGGCCGAAGAACCGCACGGCCAGCTTGCTGTTCAGCACCACCACCTTGGCGCCGGCCGCGTCCTCGATGGTGGTGTAGGAGCGGCCCGCGGTGATGTCGCCGCCCGTGACCTCCGGCCACCCGGCGCTCTCGCCGTTGATCTGGACGTTGTCCTCGCTCTGGTCCCCGGCCAGGACCGTGGTCTGGCGGCTCTCCGACATGACCACGTCGCGCACGGCCGGGAGCTGGCGGATCATCCGGGCCTCGGTCTGCGTGATGGGCGGGTTGTGGCGCCACGGCGCGTTGCGCCCGCCGCCGTCCACCTGGATGCCGCCGCTGAAATACCGGAACACGAAGAACGTCTTCGGCCCCACCTGCTCGATCGCCGACGCGAAGCTGGCGTTGATGCCGTGGACCGCGGCGGCCATCCCCATCACCACCATCACGCCGATGGCCACGCCGACGATGGTGAGGGCCGCGCGGGTCTTGCTCGCCCGCAGCGAGTCCAGGGCGATCCCCACGCCCTCCACCAGCGTGGTGAGCACGGAGCCGCGGCGCGTCGGCGTCACTCGTACCTCAGCGCCACGACCGGGTCGAGCTTCGCCGCCCGGTTCGCGGGATAGACGCCGGCGATCATGCCCACCCCGACCCCCAGCGCCACGCCGATCACGATGGAGAGCGGCGAGACGCCCATCGGCAGCGGGGAGACCGCCTGGACGATCCGCGCCAGCGCCAGGCCGGCCAGGATGCCCAGCACCGCGCCGGTGGTCGAGAGGGTGGCCGACTCCACCAGGAACTGGGCCAGGATGTCGCGCCGTCGCGCCCCGAGCGACTTGCGGATGCCGATCTCGCGGGTCCGCTCGGCCACCGCCATCAGCATGATGTTCATGATCACGATGCCGCCCACCACCAGCGACACCCCCACCAGCAGCGGCAGGGCCGTGTAGAGCACCCGCGAGATCTTGGCCCAGAAGCTCAGGACATCCTGCTGGGTCGTGAGCGAGAAATCGTCGTCCTGGTAGGGGCGCAGGTGGTGCCGGGTGCGCATCACCGCCTCCACCTGGTCCATCGCGTCCCGCATTCCCGCCAGGGTGGGCGCCTTGACGATGATCTCGTCCACCACCTTGCGCGGGTTCACCACCGTCTTGATCGGGGAAGTGTAGGGCGCGAGGGCGAACCGGTCGAGCGAGATGCCGAACACCGTCCCCTGCTTCTGCACCACGCCGATCACCGTGTACGGGAACCCCGCGATCCGGAGGGTCTGGCCGACGGGGTCCTGGCCGGTGAAGAAGCTGTCCGCCACGTCGCGCCCGATCACCACCACGTTCACACCGTGGGAGATCTCCTCCGGGGAGAACACGCGGCCATCGGCGATCTCGTAGTCGCGGATCTGGAAGAAGTCCTGGGACACGCCGGAGACCTGCAGGAACGACGAGGTCTTGGCGCCCGCCTGCCCTTCGGCCTGGTTGGAGCTCTGAATGGCCACCAGGTCCTGGGGGGGCAGCGCCGCACGGATGGCGTGGTAGTCGTCCCAGTAAAGCTGCGGCCGGCGCGCCCAGGCCCGCCGCAGCGCCTGCGACACTTCCCCCGCGTGGAACCCGGGCCGGCGGCTCACCGAGAAGGTGTTGATGCCGAAGATCTTCGCCGCGAAGTCCTCCTGCACGTAGCGGTCCATCCCCTTGACGATGGACACCACGGCGATGAGGAACATCACGCCGATGAACGCCCCGATCAGCGAGAAGAAGCTCTTGAGCTTCTGCGCCCGGATGGTGCCGAACGCGAGGCGGATGGCCTCCAGGATCGGCACGGCAGCCTAGGCGGCCTGGCGCTTGTCGGACGACACCACGCCGTCGTGCAGCGTGATCACCCGCGCCGCGTGCCGCGCGATGTCGGCCTCGTGCGTCACCATCACGATGGTCTGCCCGCGGCCGCGGTACAGCTCCTCGAAGATCTTCATGATCTCCTCGCTGGTGGTCGAGTCCAGGTTCCCGGTCGGCTCGTCCGCGAGGATGATGCTCGGCTCCGTGACCAGGGCGCGGGCGATGGCCACCCGCTGCCGCTGGCCCCCCGACAGCTCGGCGGGCTTGTGGTCCATCCGGTCGCCCAGCCCCACCGAGGCCAGCGCCTCCACGGCGCGCCGGCGCCGCTCGCGCGCGGGCAGGCCCGCGTAGATCAGCGGCAGCTCCACGTTGTGGAGGCTGGTGGCCCGCGGCAGCAGGTTGAAGGTCTGGAACACGAAGCCGATCTGCCGGTTGCGGACCCGGGCCAGCTCGTCGTCGGTCATCCGGGACACCTCGGTGCCCGCCAGCCAGTACTGGCCGGCGGTCGGCGTGTCCAGGCACCCGATCAGGTTCATCAGCGTGGACTTGCCCGAGCCCGACGGCCCCATGATGGCCACGAACTCGTTGGGCAGGATCTCCAGGTCCACGCCGCGCAGCGCGTGCACCACCTCGCCCCCCATCGGGTAGTCGCGCTTGAGCCCGATGGTGCGGATGACGGACCCGCTCATGACCCGGCCGCCACCGAGGCCTGCCGGGTCCCGGGCGCCGCCTTCACCCGGCTCCCGTCCCGGAGATCCTTGATCGCCTGGTAGCTGCCGGAGACGACCGTCTCCCCCGCCTTCAGGCCGCTCAGCACCTCGAAGTACTGGTCCCCCGCGATGCCCACCTTGACCGGCGTGAAGTGCGCGACGTGCGTCAGGGTGTCCACCACGAACACCCCCTCGATCTCCTTGGCGCGATGGGCCGCCGTGGTGTCGCCGCTGGTCCGGTACTGCGCCGCCGGCGCGCCCGCGCCGCGCTTCGCCGCCCCCCCCGCTCCCCCCGCCCCCTTCGCCTTCGCGGCGGCGGTGTCCGCCGGGGGCGGCTCCCGCACCGTCAGCGCGATGATCGGCACCGCCAGCGCGTCCTTCCGGGTGTCGGTGATGATGTTGGCCGTCGCGGAGAGGTCCGGCCTGAGCCCCGGGGGCGGCCGGTCGAGCGTGACCCGCACCTCGAAGTCCACCGCCTGCGCCGCGGTCTGCAGCCCGCTGGTCGAGGTGTTGGCCGTGGTCGAGGACAGGGCGATCTTGGTCACCCGCCCGGCGAAGGTCGTGTCCGGGTAGGCGTCAATCGAGACCTGGGCCGAGTCGCCGAGCTTCACCCGCACGACGTCCGTCTCGTCCACGTCCACCCGCGCCTCGATCGCCGACATGTCGGAGACGGTCATCAGCAGCCCCGTCTGGCGCGAGAACGTCCCCGGCACCGCCACCTCACCCAGCTTCACCGCCAGGTTGGTCACCTCCCCCGCGAGCGGCGTCCGGATGGTCGTCTTCTCGAGCTGGTCCTCGGCGTTGCGCAGGCTGGCGCTGGCCTGGTCCACCTGCCGCCGCGTCGCCTCCAGGTTGGCGGCCGCGACCTCCCGCGAGGTCCGGGCCTGGTCGTACATCTGGGCCGAGATCAGCGCCGCGTTGGTGGCGCGCACGACGCTGTCGCGGCCGAACGTGCTCGTCGCCTGGTCGAGGTTGGCCTTGGCCTGGTCCACGTTGGCCTGCGCCGCGGCCACGCCGGCCTGCGCCTGCTCGACCGCGGCCGCGTACTCCGACGTGTCGAGCTTGACGACGATCTCACCGGCCCGGACGTAGTCGCCCTCCTTGACCGGCAGATAGACGATGCGGCCCATGATGTCGGAAAGGATGTCCACCGAGTTGACGGGCTCGATCTGGCCGCTGGCCGTCACGATGGACACCAGGTTGCGCCGCTCGACCTTCGACAGCTTGACCTCCACCGCCGGCTCGCCGCGCCGCGACACCCCCAGCGAGACGAAGACCACCAGCACCACCACGCCACCGACGATCAGGAGAGTCCTGCCTCGTGTGCTCATGTCCGGTCCGTTCCTCTAGCGCAGTGGCTGGCCGACGGCCTGCTCCAGCGCCGCCATGTCCTTGTGGTAGTTGTACACCGCGGTGATGTAGTCCACGCTCGCCTGCTGCGAGGTGACGCGCGCGGTCAGGAGCTGGATGATGTCGCCGCTCCCCACGCGGTACTGCTCCTCCGCCAGCTGCAGCGCCTCGCTGGCGGCCGCCCGGTTGTTCGCCTGCACGCCGATGGTCTGGTACGCCGTCACCAGGGCCAGGTAGGCCGCGCTCACGTTCGCCCGGACCGCCAGCTCCTCGGCCCGCACGTTCTGGTCCTGCGTCTCCCGCTGGGACCGGGCCTGCGCGATCTGCACGTTGCGGCTGAACGTGTCCCACAACGGCAGCGACACGCCCAGCGACACCACCCACGGATTCGACAGGCTGTAGCTCCGGGTTCCCTGCGAGATCCACTGCCGGCCCGTGCCGGCGCTGGCCATCAGGCTCGGAAGGTACTGGCTGTACGCCGAGCGCACGTTCCAGGCCGCCGCGTGCTCCTGCGCCCGGTACGCCATCAGCACCGGATTGTTGCGGAGCGCGAGCGCCACGAGCGAATCCTGCTGGTAGCCCGGCGTCACCACCGGGAAGGTGTCCGTCGGCTCCACGTTCGGCGGCTCGGGGGCCGGCACACCGAGAATCTGATAGAGCTTCAGCACCTCGATCTGCACGTTCTGCTGCGCCTGCAGCAGGCCGACGTCCGCCTGGCCCTTCGTCACCTGGGCCTGCCGCACGTCAATCATCGTCTTCTGGCCCACGTTGAACTGCGCCTGGGCCAGGTTCAGGAGCTCCTGCGTCTGCTGGACCTGCTGCGCCGCCAGCGTCTCCTGCGCCCGCGCCTCCAGCAGGCTGAGATACTCGGTCTTGACCGACGTCTCCAGCGTCATCCGCGCCCCGGCGATGTTCTGATCCGCCGCCCGGAGCTGCGCCGCCCAGTACCCGCGGTTCGTGATCGTGGCGCCCGACAGCGTGTACCCCAGCCGCAGGGAGAGATCCTGCGACGTGACGCTCGGCGTGGCCGGAATCTGGAAGCCCTGGAAGATCTGGCCGCCCGTGGCGGCCTGATACGCGTAGCCACCCGACAGGCTCGCCGTCGGCGAGAACAGGCTGACCGTGGCGTTGGTGAGCGACCAGGAGGCCGGCCCGCGGGCCGCCAGGGCCTGCAGGTAGGCGGGGTTATTGGCCCGGGCGATCTCGATCGCCTCGGCCAGCGACAGCTTCACCGCGGGCGGCTGCTGCGCGTACCCGATGGCGGCCACCATCGTCAGCACCACCAGCCATCCCATGATCAGTCGTGCCCGCATGTCCGTTCCTGCCCCCGCTATATCGTTGTCGTGCCGTACGTCGCGGTCCCACCGCGAGTTTCAGGCCGCCGTCTTGCCGCACTGTCCTCCCGGGAGTACGGCGCAAGGTAGGCCAATGTTGACCGCGGTCAAGCATCGGGCTGTTGCGGCAGGGAGCGAATGCGCGCCGACCAGGAGGGCGGATTCGCAGCGGAGGGTGGGGCGGGAGGCTAGCGGCGGGGCAGGCTCACGCGCGTGGCGGTGAGGGCCCGAGCCGGCAGCGCGACCATGAGCAGGTCCCCGCCGGGAGAGACCCAGAACTCCTGCACTTCGCCGCTGGCAAGCGTGAGCGAGTAGTGGTCGGCCGCGGCGCCGTGGCCGGCGATCGTCACCGTATCCGGGCCGAGGGGGCGGACGACGCCCTCGATCACCCGGGGTTCGCGAGGCAGGAGCAGAGCGACGGACTGCGTGGTCCCGCTGGACGGGCGGGGGAGGAACGCATACTGGTCGAAGCCGTACTCGTCCAGGATCTCGAAGGATGGCGGGACGGGGAACTCGTGGGCCGCCTCGCGGCCGGCCGTGATGCGCCGGATGGCGAACCGGCCGTGTCCGAGCTGGCCGCTCAGGCGCTCGACGACGCGGCCGGCGGCGGTGACATCCACCTCGTAGGAGGCGGGGAGGCCCTCAGGGGTCAGCTCGAGCGCGGCACGCGCTTCCCGGTCGGCGTAGGTGTCGGTGGCGACGGCGAGCATGCCCTGCCGGCCGCGGCGCGCGGCGGTCGTGCGGATGGCGAACTCCTCGCGGCCGATCTCGGCGCCGTCCCTGGCGATGGCGAAGGTCCCCTGGTCGAGAAAGGTCTGGGCGGCGGCCGGCGCCGGTGCGGCGGCGGCGCAGGCCGCGGCCAGCGCCGCGACGGCGATGACGCGGTTCATGCGGGCCTCCCCGCGTCCCCGGCGGAGACGCCCAGGACGCGCTCGCGGATGCGGTGGCGGATCAGCTCGTACAGGTCCCTCCCGCGCTCCGCCGTGGCGCGGGTTGGGGCCCCGACCGAGCCCTGCGCGCCCGGGGGCAGCCGGAGCAGAGTCCCGCGGCGGTAGCGCCGGCGCTCGGTCTCCGGCAAGATACAGTCGCGGGCCAGGTCCATGCGCACGAGCTGGGGGGCGAGGAACAGCAGCAGGGAGGTGTCCAGCTCGCCGCCGTGGATGGGCCCGTCGGTGGGCGCGGGCAGGCCGCCGTCGTCGAGCGCGAAGATGTCAATGAGCCGCACGCGCGCGCGGTCGGCGACCACGGTGGCCAGCGCTTCCTGGTGGGGACCGTGGCCGTGCGCGGTGAGGATCAGGAACTCCGTCACCCCGGCCCGCTCCCACTCCGGCAGCAGGTCGTTGAGCCAGCGGCGCAGCGTCTTGCGCCGCACGGCGGCGCCGCCCGCCGGGGGGGAGGGGTCTCGCGTGGTGGCGTTGACTCCATACTCGATGGTGGGGGCTCTCACGATCGCGAATTCGGCGGACAGGTCGTCGGCCAGGCGGTCCACGATGATGGCGTCGCTGCCCATGGGCAGGTGGGCGCCGTGGGGCTCGCAGGTGCCGGCCGGGATGATGAGCCTGGGGTCGGACGCGAAGGCCAGCGCCACGTCGTCCGGGGCCATCTCCTTGAGCCGCAGGGGAGGCCTCACGTGAGGCGGGCGTCCCTGGCGTGGCTGGCGGCGATGGTCGCCGCCGTCGCCCTGGTCACGGAGTGGATGCGGCAACCCGGGTGGATCCTCGCGGCCGGCCTCCTGGCGCTGGGCGCGGTGGCTCTGGCGGCGGCCCTGTGGCATGACGGGCACCGCACGGCCGGCGGCGCGGCGCGGGTGGCGGGGGCGGCGCTGGCGCTGGGCCTGGCCGTCGTGGTGACCGCGCTGACGCGCGATCTGGACCGGCTGCGCCACGACTGGCCCGCGGTGCGCGAGGCGCTGGTGCGCCGCGCCTCCGCGCGGCTCGATGCCGACCT
>JAJYLI010000226.1 GCA_021787855.1 bacterium
ACAGCCGGGACAAGATCCCGTTCGCGGTGAGCCCCGGGGCGCGCGCCACCTACGAGCGGGAGATCATCCCCTTCTGGCGCGGGCGCTCGATGCGCGACCGGCTGTTCGCGGCCATGAGCGACCAATGGCAGGCCGCCTACGAGGCGGCGTGTTCACCGAGTTCATGGAGCAGCGCGCCCCCGGCCACACGGTGCTGGACGACAAGATCTACCGGAAGGGCATGCTGGACTTCCAGGCGGACGTGCGCACGGCGCTGGAACGCCTCGCCGCGCACGCCGGGGAGAGCGGCGCGGCGGCGCGGCGCGAGCAGCTCGAGGCGATGAGCGTCGCCGCGGGCGCCCTGATCCGATTCGCCGGGCGGCACGCGGAGCGCGCCCGCGCGCTCGCCGCCGGCGAGGCCGACCCCGCCCGGCGGGCGGAGCTGGAGGCGATCGCGGCCGTGTGCGAGCGGGTGCCGGCCCACGCCCCGCGGACGTTCCGGGAGGCCGTCCAGGCCTACTGGTTCGTCCACCTCGGCGTCACGACGGAGCTCAACACCTGGGACGCCTTCAGCCCCGGGCGCCTGGATCAGCACCTGCTCCCCTTCTACCGGCGCGACCTGGCCGACGGGACGCTGACGCGCGAGCAGGCGGAGGAGCTGCTGCAGTGCCTGTGGATCAAGTTCAACAACCAGCCCGCGCCACCCAAGGTGGGCGTCACCGCGGCCGAGAGCGGGACCTACACCGACTTCGCCCAGGTCAACCTCGGGGGCACCGGCACCGACGGCGGCGACGCGGTCAACGAGCTGACCTGGCTGATGCTGGACGTGGTGGAGGAGATGCGCCTGCTCCAGCCCAGCGCCACCGTGCAGGCCACGGCCGCCGCGCCCGACGCATTCCTCGAGCGGGCGGCGAGGATCATCCGCACCGGCTTCGGCCAGCCGGCGCTGTTCAACCACGACCTGATCGTCCGGGAGCTGGTCCGGCAGGGCAAGAGCCTGGCCGACGCGCGCGCCGGCGGCTCCAGCGGCTGCGTGGAGGTGGGCGCCTTCGGCAAGGAGAACTACAACCTCACCGGCTACTTCAACCTGCCCAAGCTGGTGGAGCTGGCGCTGCACGACGGCGTGGATCCCTGGTCGGGCGCGCAGCTCGGCCCCAAGACCGGGGCGGCGACGAGCTTCGCGAGCTTCGACGCGTGCTACGCGGCCTGGGAGGCCCAGGTCCGCCACTTCCTGGGGATCAAGACGTGCGGCAACGACCAGGTGGAGCGGCTGTACGCCGAGCACATGCCGGCTCCGTTCCTCTCCCTGCTGATTGACGACTGCATCGCGAGGGGCATGGACTATCACCAGGGCGGCGCGCGCTACAACACGAGCTACGTTCAGGGCGTGGGCATCGGCACGGTGACCGACTCCCTGAGCGCCATCCGGCACCACGTGTTCGAACGCCCCGCGGTCGCCATGGCCGAGCTGGTGGCCGCGCTGGACAGCGACTTCGCCGGCCGGGAGCCGCTGCGCCAGCGGCTGCTCAACCGGACGCCCCGGTACGGCAACGACGACGACGCGGCCGACGACCTCATGCGGCGCGTCTTCGAGACCTACTACGCGGCCCTCGAGGGCCGGCCCAACGCGCGCGGCGGCGAGTACCACGTCAACTGGCTCCCGACGACCGTCCACATCTACTTCGGCGCGGCCACCGGCGCCCTGCCCGACGGCCGGCACGCGGGCCAGCCGGTGAGCGAAGGCGTCTCGCCGGTGCAGGGCGCGGACCGGCACGGGCCCACCGCCGTGCTGCGCTCGGTCGCCAAGATGGACCACTGGCGCACCGGCGGCACGCTGCTGAACCAGAAGTTCACCCCCGCGCTGCTCGCGGACGACGCGGGGCTCCGGGGGCTGGTGACCCTGGTCCGCGCCTACTTCCGGCTCGGCGGGCATCACGTGCAGTTCAACGTGGTGGACGCCGCGACGCTCAAGGACGCGCAGCTCCACCCCGAGCGGCACCGCGACCTGATCGTGCGGGTCGCGGGGTACAGCGACTACTTCTGCGACCTCGGCAAAGCCCTCCAGGACGAGATCATCGCGCGGACCGAACACCAGGACCTGTGAACGGGGAGGTTGACGGCGTGGCAGGGCCCATGTGACGCGGATCACATGGGCCTCGTCGCGTTAACAGGGCCGGGGCGGGGGCGTCATATCAGCAGCATCCCGAACCGCGCCGCCGCCGCGGCGCGCTCACCCGTCACCCTGTGAGGGAGTCACGTCATGAAGACCACGACACTCATCCGGCTGTCGGCCGCGGCGGGGATCCTGCTGACGGCCGCGTGCAGCAGCGAGACCACGTCGCCGTCGTCGCTCATTGACCAGGCGACGCTGACCACCGACGTGGCCAGCACCGCGGGCGACGGCATCGCCCTCGACGTCGCCACGCTGAGCGGCGACGAGACCTCCGCCGCGCTGGCGTCGGCCACGCTGCCGGCGGACCGGCTCGCCACGAGCGGGCTCGTGACGGACAGCGTGAGCTGGACCCGCACCCGGACGTGCTTCGACGCCGCCGGGGCGGGCGTGGCGTGCATTCCTCTGGATTCGGTGCGCACCATCGTGACCCACGTCTCGCTGTACGGGGCCCGGAGCGGTCAGGCCGAGAACGGCGCCACCTTCAGCGGCGTGCTGACCCGCGTCGCCGACGACACGCTGACGCGCAACTTCACGGGGACGACCGAGACCTCGCGGACCCACGACGGCGTCGCGACGGGCGCCGACACGACCACGTTCACGGGCCCGAACGTCACCCGCCTCCACCAGTCGTCCGGAACGGACTCGATCGAGGCGGTCACGTTCGACCTGCCCCGCAGCTCCAATCCGTGGCCGGTCTCCGGCAAGATCGTGCGCAACGTGTCGGTGTACGTGCAGGTCACCAGCGCGACCCGGACGCAGACGACCACCATCCAGAAGCGCATCGAGGTGGATTTCCCGGCCGACGCGCAGGGGAACGTCACGCTGCACATTGACAACCAGACCTGCACCCTGAACCTGGTCACGCACGCGGTGTCGAATTGCCA
>JAJYLI010000068.1 GCA_021787855.1 bacterium
CGGGCCGCGCTGCATCCTGCCCCTCGTGCGCACGCACCAGGGAGCGGAGGAACCGGAACTGGAACTGATACTGGGGGTTGCACCGCGCGCACTCGGCCAAGTGCGCCCGGATCCCCTCCGCCACGGCCGGAGGCGCCTCGCCGTCCAGGTACTCCCACATGCGCTGGATCACGTGGCGGCAGTCCATCACGCGGCACCCCCGGCGGCCGGCAGCGGGCCCGCGCCGCGGGCATACTGCACCAGCGCCGCCTCGAGCAGTCGCCGGCCGCGGAACAGGCGCGACTTCACGGTCCCCACGGGGACGCCGGTCACCTGCGCGATATCGGCGTACGACTGATCCTTCAGGTCCGACAACACCACCACCGTGGCCAGGTTCTCCAACTCCACGTCGCCGGCGGGCTCTTCACGCGAGCCGCGGGCGCGCTGCCTCAGGAACAGGTGCCTGTAGATCGTGAAGAGCCACGCCCGGGAATTGGTTCCCGGGGCGAACCGCTCCGCGTGGCGGTACGCCTGCAGGAAGGTGTCCTGGGTGAGGTGCTCCGCGTCCGCCGTCTCGCGCGTGAGCGCGAGCGCGTACCGGTACACCGCATCCAGGTGGGGCAGCACCTCCGCGTCGAACGCGGCCCGCCGTGCCGCGGCGGCCTCCGGGATGTCCGTCATCGCCGGCAAGCATAGCGGACCGGGCAGCACCGGCGAGGCAAACACCAGTCATTCAGTCGGGATTACGGGGAGGCGCGGCGGGCGGAACTTCCGACACCCGCCACGGCTTACCGCTGTGAACCCATCACGAATGCGGAGGCGGCACGTGGCACGAGTCGCGCTGGTGGTGCTCGCCGATACGGAGACGCACGGAGATAAGGGGCGCGTCGCGAACGCGTTGGAGGCTGCGAAGGAGCTGAAGGGGGCGGGGGAGGACGTGGAGTTGATCTTCGATGGCGCCGGCACGAAGTGGATCCGGGAGCTGAACCGGACCGACAACCGCATGGGGCCGCTGTTCGACGGCGTGAAGGACCGGGTGTCGGGCGCGTGCGCCTTCTGCGCTTCGGCCTTCGGCGTCCGGGAGGCGGTGCTGGCTGCCGGCGTCCCGTTGCTGGACGAGTTCGATCAGCATCCGAGCCTCGCCCGGCGGATCGCGCGGGGCGCGCAGGTGATCACCTTCTAACCCGGGGCCCGCGCCCGGCGCGGCGCGGCGCGACCCCCTGCCCGCCGCGAGGCCGCAGCGGAGGGACCGTGAGCGAGACGACGGCGGTATCCACGGCGTTCGTCCTGGCCGGGGGCGGCAGTCTGGGCGCGATCGAGGTCGGCATGCTGAAGGCGCTGGTGGCCCGGGGCGTCCGCGCCGACCTGCTCGTCGGCGCGTCGGTGGGCGCGGTGAACGCGGCCTACTTCGCGGGCGACCCGACCCCGGCCGGGGTCGGGCATCTGGAGCGCGTCTGGCGCGGCCTCCGCCGCGCGGACGTCTTCCCCTTGCCCACCATACGAACGGTGCTCGGTCTGGCGGCGGGCCGGGGACACCTGCTGGACCCATCGCCGCTGCGTCGGCTGCTGGAGCGGCACCTGCCGTACGGGCGGCTCGAGGAGGCGCGGGTGCCGTGCCACGTTCTGGCGGCGGACGTGCTGGACGGATCGCCCGTCGTCGTCTCGGACGGGCCGGCCGTCGAGGCGCTGCTGGCGAGCACGGCCATCCCGGGGGTGTTTCCTCCGGTCGGCATCGGGGCCCGGCACCTGGTGGATGGCAGCCTTGCCAGCGCGACGCCGGTCTCCGTCGCGGCGGAGATGGGCGCGCGGCGGATCGTGGTGCTCGCCACCGGATTGTCGTGCGCCGCGAGGCGACCGCCGAGCCGCGCCGCGGAGGCCGCCCTGCACGCGCTGCACCTGCTCGCGGTCCGGTTCCTGGCTGCCGATGTCGTTCGGATCGGGGCTCGCGCGACGCTGGCGGTTGTGCCTCCGCTGTGCCCGCTGGCGACGTCGTCGTACGACTTCACGGCCGCGGCCGCGCTGATTGATCGCGCCGAGCGAACCACCCTCGACTGGCTCGACGCGGGCGGGCTCGAGGCCGGCTCGATTCCCCCGCAGCTTGGCCCGCACGCCCATCGGACTGCGGCGTGAGCGCGTCCCGGGGCAGGCGGCGGGCTCCGGAGGTCTGCCACATCACCGCGGCCCAGATGGCCGACGTTGACGACGCCATGACGCGCGTGCTCGGGGTGGACCTTCTGCAGATGATGGAGAACGCCGGCCGCCACCTCGCGCACCTGGCGCGCCGGCGCTTCCTGGGCGGCGCGCCGGCCGGCCGGCGAGTCGTCGTGCTGGCGGGCGCGGGCGGCAACGGCGGCGGGGCGCTGGTGGCGGCCCGCCGGCTGTACGCCTGGGGGGCCTGCGTGCGGATCCTGCTCTCCGCCCCGCCGGAGGCCCTGTCGCCGGCGGCGCGCCGCCAGCTCGACATCGCCGTTCGGTTCGGGGTGCCGCTCGCCGGCACCGCGGCAGGCGCGACCTCGCCGGACCTGATCGTGGACGGTCTCATCGGGTACGGGCTCGTCGGCGTGCCGCGCGGTGCCGCGGCCGATCTGATTCGCTGGGCCAACGGCCAGGGAGCGCCGATCCTGAGCCTGGACGTGCCCTCGGGTCTGGACGCGACCTCAGGAGCCGCCGGCGAGCCCACGATCCGGGCCAGCGCCACGGTGACGCTGGCGCTGCCCAAGACCGGGCTGCGCGCCGCCGGCGCGCGGCCGGTCGTAGGCGAGTTGTACCTGGGCGACATCGGCGTGCCTCCCGGCGTGTACCGCGCGATGGGCCTGTGCGAGCCGGTGGTCCTGGCCGGAGAGGACCTGGTGCGGATCGCCTGATCCTCCGGACCGGGTCCGTCCGGCGCCGGGAACCGCCGTCGGTTCCCACGGATTGACGGAGTGAAGCGAATGCCTCGTTGGAGTGGATGACACCGCGGAGGGCTCGCCATGGAACTGCGTTCGACGGTCACGTGTCCTGCCTGCGGCTTCCGCCGGGAGGAGCAGATGCCGACGGACGCCTGCGCGTTCTTCTGGCAGTGCCCGCAGTGCGGCCAGGTCGCGCGGCCGAAGGCGGGCGACTGCTGCGTGTACTGCTCCTATGGCTCGGTCCCGTGTCCCTCGCGACAGCTCGCGACCCGGTGACCGGCCCATGCGATACGGCCCCGATCTCCATATGACCCGCCGAGGCGCAGGCGCTCGGGCCTGCCGGAGACTGACGTGAACGACCGCATTCATCGGCTGTGGCGCTCGGCGCTGGCGCGCTGGCTCCGCCGGCAGGATCTGTGTTGCACGGAGGTCATCCCGGTGACGCCGGCCGATGCGCGTCGCTGCGGCGCGCTCTAGCGGGACGGTCGCGATGGCCGGAACCGGGCGGGGAACCTTCTCTGCCGGACTCGCATTGACCAGGCGTGTTTCGTCGCACCCGTCATCTCAACGTCGAGGAGGTTGATCCATGAAGGCAGGCAAGGCGTTCACTCGTTCCACGTGCGGAGCGATGGCCCTGGTCGCGGGCCTCGCGCTGCTGGCCGTCCCCCCGCGCGCGGTCGCGCAGAACGCGACGTCGCCCGTCGTGCAGGTCAGGGCCAGCGGGTCGGTGAGTCAGGTGCTGGGCCGGCTCAAGAGGATGGTCGCGTCCAACGGCATGATGGTCATGGGTGAGCTGCACCAGGGCAAGGTGATCGCCATGACCGGCCTGCACGTGAATTCGGAAACGATCTTCGTGGGCAACCCTCAGGTCGGCAAGCAACTCTTCGCGGCCGATCCGGGCGTTGGGCTCGTGGTGCCGGTCCGCATCAACGTGTTCCAGGACGCGCAGGGGGGCACCGTGGTGAGCTACGTGCCGCCTTCCACCATTCTCGGGGCGTTCCACAACCCCACGGTGGACCACGTGGCGCAGATGCTCGACGGCAAGCTGCACAACCTGGTAGGGATGCTGGGCGGACAGTGACCCTTGCTCGCGAGCGGGCGGCTGCGGCCGCCCGCCCGGGAGGCCGCGCATGACACGGATGTCGTTGGAAGAGCTGGCACTGAGCGGTGTGGTGCTCGCCGCGGCCGGCGTGTCGCCGAACCTGTTCTGGATCGCCCAGGCGGGGTACGCCACCCTCTCGACCCTGGCCCTGACGGTGCTGATTCCGTCGGCGATCCTCCTCCTGGCGGCGCTGGCCGCGGCGCGGTGGCGGCGGCAGCGCCGCCTGGTCAACCGCGTGGTCGCCGGGGGCGTGGCCGGCGGCCTCGCCACCATCGGGTTGGAGATCGTGCGGAGCGCCGGCTTTCACCTCGGGCAGATGCCCGGGTCCCTACCGCAGCTCCTGGGGGTGCTGCTCCTCAACCGGTTCATGCTCGGCCCTTCCATCTGGTCGAATATCGCGGGCTGGAGCTACCACTACTGGAACGGCATCACCTTCGGGGTGGTCTTCGCCGTGGTCCTCGGGCGCAAGCCCCTCGGGGTGGCCCTGGGCTACGGGGTCTTCATGGCCCTCGGGTTCCTGGTGAGCCCGGCCGTGAGCGCGATGGGGATCGGGTTCATGGGCACGCACCTGCCCGGGATGCCGGTGACGGTACTGCTCGCGCACCTGGTGTACGCGACGATCCTCTGGCGGCTGACGCGGCGATGGGTGCGGGACCCGGAGTGGCTGCTCGGGCGCAGGCCGGCGGACGCGAGGAGCGCCGCCTGAAGTACCGGGCGCGAGCCTGTCCCGCGGTCAGCCCGCCGGGTGAATGTCGGGGCCGATCGAATCCAGCGCGGCCTTGACGCGGCCGGCCAACGCCGGGCTGGGCGCGCCCTCGCCGGGGCGCGAAGCCACCACCGCGCTGAGGAAGCGGATCTGGAACTGATACTGGGGATTGCAGCGCCCGCACACGTCCAGGTGCGCGCGGATCTCCTCAGCCTCATCCTCCGGCAGCTCGCCGTCCAGATACTCCCACATGCGTCCGATGACGTGCCGGCAGTCAATCATGCCTCGCCTCCACTCCGTCCCAGGAGGCCCGCGTCACGCGCGTACTCCACCAGCGCCTCCTGCAGCAGCCGCCGGCCGCGGAACAGGCGGCTCTTGACCGTCCCCACGGGGACGCCGAGAACCTGGGAGATCCCCGCGTACGACAGATCGTCGAGGTCCGAGAGGGCGACCACCTCGCGGTACTCTTCGGGTAGCTTGTCGAGCTCCCGGCGGATGACGTCGCCCAGCTCGGGTGCGTCGAAGAAGCCTCCGGTCGGGTCCACCGGAACCATCGTCGCGTGCAGCGCCGCCGCGGCCAGATTCTCCAGCTCCGCGGCGTCCGTCGCCTCGACGCGGGCCCGCCGCTCGGCCTGCCGGGACCGCAGGTTGCGGCAAATGGTGAACAGCCAGGCCCGGGCGTTGCTGCCCGGCTGGTACTGCTCCCAGTGCCGGATGGCCTGAAGGAACGTGTCCTGGGTGAGGTCCTCCGCCTCGCTCGTCTCGCGCGTCAGGGAAAGAGCGAAACGGTACACCGCCTCCAGATGCGGCAGCATCTCGGCGTCGAAGGCGGCGCGCCGCGGATCGGCGGCGGGCACCGGCGTCCCGGCGGGCTGTGGCTCGGGTGCATCCATCCCCAGTCCCTAATACTTCACGGGCGGCTTCAGTGCCAGCCCCGGGGTGCGCCGGGCCCGGAGTGCGGGCAGCCGCCGATGGCCACCGGGGCGTGGGCGACGGCGCGCCCGTCATCTCCCTTGCGGCACCTGCCGGCACGCGAAGTCGAGCCGCTGCTCGGTGACCTGCCGGACCTTCCGGCCGTCCTTGATGGCCGGCCGGTAGCGCCACTGCCGCAGCGCGTTGACGGCGGCCCGGGCGAAGTCCTTGGAGTTGGATCGGAGGGCCTTGACCGTCCGCGGCTCGGGCGTGCCGGTGGTGTCCACCACCAGCACCACGGTCGCCGACACGTTGGCGCATTCCAGCGGCACGTAGCCGGTCGGGACCCGGTGGATCGCGCTGACGGGATCGTCCACATCGCACGGGGCGTACACCGGGCCCTGCCGGAGCCAGCCGCGCTCGATGGTGTAGCCCGCGCAGGCCGACGGCGCCGGCGCGGTGGTCACCGCCGTACGGGGGTGCGCGCACCCGGCCAGGGCCGCCACGCCGAACCCGACGAACCAGTACCCACGCATCGCACGCTCCACGGATCGGTGGTGATGCCGCTGCGCGGCACGTCATGGGCCGCGCGGCGCCCGGCGCAAACAAACACGGGCCGCGCCGTCCGGCAACTCCGGATCCGGCGCGTGACCGTGGACGGCCGTTCGGAGGTCACCTCTTCCCTGTCGGTGGGCGCCGTCAAGGCCGGCGCTGACCATTTCGCCACCCGCCCCATTATCTTGCCGGGTCAAATCCCGCAACCAAGCCTGCCGTGCGTCGTCGAGCGCCGCGAACCGAAGGGCTCGACGTTCAGGGCGGGCGCGTCATCCGGAGGCACGTCATGCGAAGGAGACTCCTGGGATCCATCGGCGCCGCAGGCTTCGTCGCGACCGCGGCGTTCAGCGGGGCCGCAAAGAGGCCGCTCCCGGCGCCCGCCGCGCCGGCGCACGCTCGCGCGGCAGCCGACACCGGCAGCGTGTTCAACGTGGCGCAGCTCGACACGGCGATCTCCCCCTGCACGGACCTCAACGCGTTCGTGAACGACCGCTGGGTCGCCACGCACCCGATTCCCGCGGACCGGGTGCGCTGGGGCGCCTTCGACGAGCTGGCCGAGAAGAGCCTGGACGAGCAGCACCAGCTCGTCGAACAGGCGGACAGCGGGGCCGACGCGGCCCCCGCCGGCTCGATCCAGCGGAAGATCGGCTGGCTGTACCGCTCGGGCATGGACACGGCCGCCGTCGAGCGGGCCGGCGACGATCCCATCAGGCCGGAGCTGGCCGCCATCGAGGCCCTGCAGACGCCGGCCGAGGTCGTGGCCTGGCTGCACGCGGCCTTCGCCGACGGCGAGGGGCAGGTGTTCCGCTTCGGCGCCCGCGCCGATTACCAGAACGCGAAGATGCAGATCGGGTACGCCAACCAGGGCGGCCTCGGCCTGCCGACGCCGGACTACTACACCAAGCCCGAGTACGCCGCCATCCGGGACGCGTACGTGAAGTACCTGGCGGGACTGTTCACGCTCACCGGCGTGCCCGCGGCGCAGGCCGCCACGGAAGCCGACCAGGCGATGGCGCTCGAGACCAGCCTGGCGCGGCATTCGCTGTCCCGCGTCGCGCTCCGCAACCCGAAGAACCAGTACCACTTCGTGTCCTTCGCGCAGGCGGACCGCGTGACGCCGCACTTCGACTGGGCGGCGTTCTTCCGGGCGCAGGGCGTCGCTCCCGGGCGCGGCTTCTCGCTGTCGCAGCCGGAGTTCTTCGCCGGGATGGACAGCCTGCTCGTGCACGCGCCGATCGCCGCATGGCGGGCCTACCTGGCCGCCCACGTGATCGCGCACGCGGCGCCCTACCTGTCTCCCGCCTTCGAGACCGCGAGCTTCGACTTCTACGGCCGGACCCTCGAGGGCCAGCCGCAGGACCGGCCGCGCTGGAAGCAGGTGCTGGGCGCGGTCAACGGCGCCATGGGCATGGCGCTGGGCGAGCTTTACGTGGCGCGCTACTTCCCGCCCTCGGCGAAGCAGCGGGCCGAGGTGCTGGTGCGGAACGTGCGCAACGCGCTGCGGGCGCGCATCGAGCGCCTGGCCTGGATGAGCGCGGCCACCAAGCGGCGGGCGCTGCAGAAGTGGGCGATGTTCCTGCCCAAGATCGGCTACCCGGAGCACTGGCGCGACTGGTCGGGGCTCACGATCACGCCGGATCACTACTACGCCAACGTCGCGGCGGCGGAGAAGTTCAACTACCGGTACAACGTGGCCAAGATCGGCAAGGCCACCGACCGGCTCGAGTGGTTCATGACGCCGCAGACGGTCAACGCCTACTACGACCCCAGCACCAACACGATCAACTTCCCGGCCGCGATTCTGCAGCCGCCGTTCTTCTACGCGAACGGGGACGACGCCATCAACTACGGCGGGATCGGCGCGGTGATCGGCCACGAGTCGAGCCACGGGTTCGACGACGAGGGCAGCCAGTTCGATGGGAACGGCAACAACGTGAACTGGTGGACCCCGGCGGATCGGCGGGCGTTCGACGAGCGCACCCAGAAGCTCGTCGAGCAGTACGACAGCTACGCGCCGCTGGCCGACCATCCGGACAAGCACGTCAACGGCCGGCTCACCCTGGGCGAGAACATCGCCGACCTGGGCGGGCTGAACGTGGCGTATGACGCGCTGCAGACCGCCCTCCGGGCCGATCCGCGGGAAGCCGCCGGGAAGATCGACGGCTACACCGAGGACCAGCGTTTCTTCATGAACTGGGCGCGCGTGTGGCGCGGCTCGATCCGCGAGCGGGCGCAGCTCGTCAGCCTCAACACCGACCCCCACTCGCCGGCGCGGTTCCGCGCCGACGGGCCCCCGTCGGACATGCCGGCGTTCGCCACGGCGTTCGCCTGCAGGGCCGGCGAGCCGATGGTGCGCTCCGGCGCCCGGCGGGTGTCCATCTGGTAGCGGGGGTAGATCCGGCGGGGCGCGGGGACGTCGGGGGGCCGCCGATCCGGCGGTCCCCGGCGTCGCGGCCGCCGTCTCCGGCGCCCCCCTCCTAAGACCCCGATCGGGACCCCGCGCCCCCGGTGAGCGAGCCGGCGGAGGGCCTCGCCCTTCCCGCGACGTGGCGGACGCGCCTGGCCAGGCGCGTCGCCACGTCGTTTCCCGCCCTGCGGCACCGCGACTTCACCCTGCTGTGGATCGGGCAGCTGCTCTCGTTCGCGGGCTCGCGGATGCAGACGGCGGCGGTGCTGTGGCACGTCTCGCTCCTCGCCGCGCCGGGCCGGAAGGGCCTCGCCCTGGGCCTCGTCGGGGCCTCGCAGGTCGTGCCGATCATCGCGTTCTCGATCCTGAGCGGCGTCGTGGCCGACGCGCTCGATCGCCGCAAGGTGATGCTCGTGACCCAGAGCACCATGGCCGTCTTCGCCGCGGCGCTCGCGTGGCTCACCTTCGGCGGCCTGCACACGGTCTGGCCGATCTACCTGCTGGCCGCGCTGTCGTCGGGGGCGGCGTCGTTCGACGGCCCGGCGCGCCAGGCGCTGATCCCCAACCTCGTGCCGCGCGAGGACCTGGCGAACGCCCTGGGGCTCAACACGCTGATGTACCAGATCGCCGCCGTCGCGGGCCCGACGCTCGCGGGTCTGGTGATCGCCACCGCCGGGATCGCCTGGGTGTACGCGATCAACGCGCTCTCGTTCCTGACGGTGATCGGGGCGCTGCTGGTGATGCGCGCGCGGTCCCGCACGGGGGCGGAGGCGCCCGCGAAGCTCACGTGGTCCGCCGCCCGCGAAGGATTCCGGTTCGTGTTCGCGCAGCCGATCGTGCGCTCCACGATGCTGCTCGACTTCGCCGCCACCTTCTTCGCCTCGGCCACGGCGCTCCTGCCGATCTACGCGCAGGACATCCTCCAGGTGGGCGCGCGCGGCTACGGCTGGCTGTACGCGGCGCCGTCGGCCGGCGCGGTCGTGGCGGGCGCCTGGGTGGCGTACGTCGTGGACCGGATGGAGCGCCGCGGCGCGGTGCTGTTGTGGGCCGTGGCGGCCTACGGCGCCGCGACCGTCGTCTTCGGCCTCTCGCACAGCTTCTGGCTCACCCTGGTCTGCCTGGCCGTGGTGGGCGGGGCGGACACCGTCAGCACCGTGATCCGCAACATCGTGCGGCAGCTCGAGACGCCGGACCACCTCCGCGGGCGCATGACGGGCGTGAACATGATCTTCTTCATGGGCGGCCCGCAGCTCGGGGAGCTGGAAGCGGGCGTGGCCGCGCAACTGTTCGGCGCGGTGGCGTCGGTGGTGAGCGGTGGCCTGGGGTGCCTCGCCACGACGGGCCTGGTGGCGTGGCGGGAGGTGCGGTTGCGGCGCTACCGGCGGTGAGCCGCGGGCCGCCCCGCGCGCTCGGGCGGGCGGCGGCGGCCCGGCGGCGCCGGACCGGTGATGCGTCTACGCCAACGGGCCGCCGAATCGGCGGCCCGTTGGGATTCCTGCGGGCGATGGGCGGAAGTGCGCCGGACAGGAGTCGAACCTGCGACCTCCAGCTCCGGAGGCTGGCGCTCTATCCAGCTGAGCTACCGGCGCAACGGAAGAAAGCTAGCGCGGCCCGAGCGAGCCCCGCAACACGGCGGGCGGAACCGCGGCACCAGCCGGCGCCGCGCCGAAATGTCTATACCCGCGGCTGCTGCTGGGTGCTGCAGTGGATGGTGCCGAGGCCGAGGACGAAGTCGGTCGAGTGGATCCCGACGACCTCGCGGTCCGGGAACAGCTCGGCCAGGGTGCCCAGGGCCACGCGGTCGGCCGGATCGTTGAACGTGGGCACCAGCACCGCCGCGGTGCCGATGTAGAAGTTGGCGTAGCTGGCCGGGAGCCGCTCGCCGGCGAACACGACGGGGCGCGGCATCGGGAGCGGGACGACCTCGACGCGCCGGCCGCGGGCGTCGCGCGCGCCGCTCAGGCGCTCCCGCGCCTCGGCGAGGGGGCGGTGGTTGGGGTCGCGGCCGTTGCGCTCCTGGGCCAGCACCACGCGCCCCGGCGCGACGAACCGCGCGAAGTCGTCCACGTGCCCGCCCGTGTCGTCGCCCGCGATCCCACGGCCGAGCCACAGCACCTTCCTGGCGCCCAGGTACTCGCCCAGCACCGCCTCGGTGGCCTCCCGGCCCAGCCCCGGGTTCCGCGCGCGGTCGCCGGTCAGCAGGCACTGCTCGGTGGCCAGCAGCGTGCCCTCACCGTCCACGTCTATCGCACCGCCCTCGAGCACGACGCGCGTCCGCCGCCCGCGGATCACGGCCTCGGGGAGGAAGACCGGCACCCCGAGGGCGCGGGCGACGCGCAGCCCGGCCGCCTCGTCGCGGGCGTGATTGGGGTAGCGCGCCCAGCCGTCGAAGCGCCACTTCACCGCGGCCAGCTTCCGGCGCGTGCGCCCGCCGCCGGCGCCGCCGTCCCGCGTCACGCCGATGGGGAGGAAGTCCCGCGTCCACGAGCGGTCGGTGGGCGCCACGACGAAGCTCACTCGCCGCGCCGTGACGCCGGAGTGCGCCAGCACGGAGGCCGCCCGGCGGCACTCCGCCCGGCTGCGGACGATCAACCGAAGGCGCTCGCCCTCCTGGAGATGGCGCGCGATCTCGGCCATGACCCAGGGAACGGCCGCGAACTTCCCCGGCCAGTCGCTCGGCTCATGTGGCCAGGCCAGCCACGTGGCCTCGTGCGGCTCCCACTCGGCAGGCATGCGGTAGCCCGCGGCGCGCGGAGTGGAGGAGGACGCCGAGCCGGCAGTCCCGCTCCCGCCGCGGCCCGGTCGCTTCGGGCCGGAGGCTCGGTTCAACGCTTCGGCCCGCCGAGGAAGCGGGAGGTCAGGCCCCCGTACGCGTCAATCCGCCGGTCGCGCAGGAACGGCCAGTTGTGGCGCACGTCCTCCAGCTTCGCCAGGTCGAGCGGCACCACCAGCGTCTCCACGCCCTCGCCCGCTTCCGCCAGCACCGTCCCGAACGGATCGGCGACGAACGAGTGGCCCCAGAAGTCCAGTCCGGGAGCCGGCCCCTCGTGCCCGACACGGTTCACGGCCACCACGAACACGCCGTTGGCGATGGCGTGGGCGCGCTGGATGGTCCGCCACGCCTCGAGCTGCGCCGCCCCGAATTCCGCCTTCTCCTTCGGGTGCCAGCCGATGGCCGTCGGGTAGCAGATGATCTGCGCGCCCTGGAGCGCCACCAGGCGCGCCGCCTCCGGGTACCACTGGTCCCAGCAGATCAGCGGGCCGACGGCGGCGTGCGGCGTCGCGACGGTCACGAAGCCGAGGTCGCCGGGCGCGAAGTAGTACTTCTCGTAGAACAGCGGGTCGTCGGGAATGTGCATCTTGCGGTACTGGCCCAGCAGCTCGCCGCCGGGGCCGAGGACCACCAGGCTGTTGTGATAGATGCCGGCCGCGCGCTTCTCGAACACCGGCGCGATCACCGTCACGCCGTGCTGCCGCGCCGCCGCCGCCATCGCTTCGGTCGTCGGGCCCGGCACGGTCTCGGCCAGCTCGAACAGCGCGGGGTCCTCGACCTGGCAGAAGTACGGCGTGGCGAACAGCTCGGGCAGGCAGACGACCTGCGCGCCGCGCCGCGCCGCATCGCCCACGGCGCGGGCGGCCTGCTCGATGTTGCGGCCCTTGTCGGGGCCCATCGCCATCTGCGCCAGAGCGACGGTGACGGAGCGGGGAGCGGGCGTCATGGCGCCCAAGCTAGCGGGGGAGGCGGGACGAGACTAGTGGATCGCCTCGGCGCCGGGTGCCCGCGGCAGCCCCGGCCGGACCCGGCGGGGAGGTGAGGGTTCCCGCGCTCGCACCGGAGCTCCCGGCTGCAGGGCGTGGCGCAATCCATCCGCCACCGCGTGCAGCGCCATGACGGCCAGAGTGATGGCGAGGCCGGGGAAGAGCGAGGCCCAGGGCGCCGTGGCGAGCTGGTCCCGCGCGTCCGCGATCATGTTGCCCCAGCTCGGCACCGGCGGCTGGACGCCGACGCCGAGGAACGAGAGGCCCGCCTCGAGCAGCATGACGTTGGCCACGCCCAGGGCGGCGGCGACGATCAGCACGCTGGCGGTGCCGGGGAGCACGTGGCGCCAGATGATCCGCCACGGGCCGACCCCGACGGCGCGCGCGCCCTCGACCCAGCCGCGCTCCCGGAGACTCAGCACCTCGGCGCGGACCAGCCGGCTGGTCGCGAACCAGCCGGTGAGGCCCAGCAGCAGCGCCAGCGGCACCACCCCCAGGGGGCGGCCCACGGCGATGGCGGCGAGCACGAGGAAGATCCTGGGGATCGCGAGCCCCGCGTCCACGATCCGCATCAGCACGGCGTCGGCGGCCCGGCGGAAGTAGCCCGCCGCGGCCCCCACCAGCGCGCCCAGTCCGAGCGAGACCAGGGTGGCGAGCGCGCCGATGCCCAGGGACACGCGGGCGCCGAACGCCAGGCGGCTCCACACGTCGCGGCTGTAGAGGTCCGTCCCCAGCAGGTGCTGCCAGGACGGCGGCCGCGACTGCAGGCTCACGATGCCGAGTTGCGCCGATGGCGCGTAGGCGGACGCGAGCGGCGCGAGGAGGGCGATCAGCACGAAGAAGATCAGCACGCCCAGACCGAAGGCCGTGGCCGGGGGCGCGAAGAAGCGGCGGGCCGCCGCCGAGTCCGCGCGGCGGCGCAGCCCGCGCACCAGCGCGGCCGTGCCGGCCAGCGCGAGCGCGACCACCAGCCAGGAGAGCGCGCTCACGCGTCCTTCGCGGGCCGGATCCGCGGGTCGGCCACCGCGTAAAGCAGGTCCGCCAGCAGGTTGCTCGCCACCACGGCGACCGAGGCCACCAGGGTCGTCGCCATCACGATCGGGTAGTCGCGCGCCAGGATGGCGTCGGCCGCGAGCTTGCCCATCCCCGGCCACGCGAACACGGTCTCGACCACGACCGAGCCGGTGAGCAGGAACGGCAGCGCGAGCCCGAGCAGGGTGATGGCGGGGAGCAGCGCGTTGCGGAGCGCGTGGCCCAGGATGCGGGCCTCGGACAAGCCGCGCGCCCGCGCCGCCCGGACGAAGCCCTGGCCCAGCGTCTCCAGCAGCGCCGCGCGCTGGAAGCGGGCGGTGCCGGCGGCGCCCACGACGCCGAGGGCGAGGGCCGGCAGGGCGAGGTGGCGCAGCCGGTCGAGCAGCCGTCCCAGCGGCGGCAGGGCGCCGTAGAGCACGGGATCGGTCACGCCGCCGACGGGCAGCCAGCGCAGGTCCTGTCCGAAGACCAGCAGCAGCACGAGGCCCAGCCAGAACGTCGGGAGGGAATAGACGAACAGGGTCGCGCCCGTCAGGGTCGCGTCGGTGCGGGGGCGGGCGTACGCGGCCTGGAAGACGCCCAGCGCGATGCCCAGCAGGAAGTCGAGGGCGAGCGCGGCGCCCGCCAGCACGAGGGTGTTGGGAATCGCCTGCGCGAGGGCGGCGCTTACCGGCCGCTGCTGGCTGAACGACTCTCCCAGGTCGCCGTGCGCCAGCGCGTCGAGGTACCGCAGGTACTGCTCCCCCAGGGGGCGGTCGAGCCCGAAGCGCGCCCGGAGGCCGGCGACCACGGCCGGGTCCATGGGCCGGTCGCCGCCGGGCAGGAACGGCGTGCCCGGTGCCGCGTGGATGGCGAAGAAGACGAGGGTGACGACGGCCCAGACGGTGGCGAGCGCGGCCCCCGCCCGCCGGAGGACCCACGCCGTCACTCCGTCACCAGCCGGTCCCGCGCGATCAGCTTGTCCGGCGGGATCCGCCAGTCGCGCACGTGGGCCCAGTACTCGTCCGCGCGGAGCCGCACCCCCGCGATCCGCCGGTCAATGGCGGCCACGTTGTCGGGCGCGCACAGCACGATGGCCGGCGCGTCCCGCGCCAGGATCGCCAGCGCGTCGTGCCAGGCGCTCTCGGCCTGCGCGGGCGTGGCGGCGCCCAGGGCGCGGCGCACCGCCCGGTCGAACGCCGGATCCGAGTAGTGGCCGTAGTTCGAGGCGCCACCCGTCGTCCACGCGCCCGGCAAGCCGGACGAGGGCGCCGGGTCGCTGCCCCACGCCTCGATCGCGGCGTCGTAGCGCCCGGAGCGCAGCCGGTCGTCGAGCGTGGGGGGGTCCATCTGGGAGATGGTCACCCGCGCGCCGACCTGGCGCAGCTCCTCCTGGATCAGCTGCGCGTACATCAGGCGCGGCGGGCTCGTCGAGGGCACGTCGAGGGTGAAGGCCAGGGCGCGGCCGTCCTTGTGGCGGACGCTGTCGCGGCCTCCCCCCAGCCGCCAGCCTGCCGAATCCAGCAGCCGCGCGGCCGCCGCCGGATCGTAGGGCGGCAC